>CAVJWS010000006.1:0-36859 GCA_963653485.1 Prevotella sp. CAG:279 | reverse complement strand
TCGCAGAAGAACGACTGCGGCGTGGTGAAGGCACCGTCGTTGCGGTTGGCCGGCAAGTAGTAGAGGTCGAGGCTCTTGTCGTCCGAACCCTCGTGAATCCACTGGCGGCCCTTGGTGAAGATGTACCAGGAGCTCGTGCCGTCGCTGGTGACGAGCTGCGGCGAGACGTCGGCGTAGATCTGGCTGGAGCCGGAGTCGCAATAGCCAAAGACGAAGTTGCCCCAGTCGACGTTGCCGCTGGTGTAGTCCCTGTCGGCGCGGTAGAGCTCGTCTGCGGAGAAGCCGAACTGGCCAAGCGACTTCTCGAGCACGGAGGCGGGGATGATCATGCGGTTGCCGCCGGCGCGGTAGGCGTACTTGGTGACCTTGATGGCCTCAAAGCCGGCATCGCTCGTGGAGTCATAGACCTTGCCGTCCTTGCCCACGTACTTCCACGCGCCGTCTATGGCCACGCGCGGGTAGACGGAGACGGCGTCGATGTCGGTGCCGTAGTCGTCGGAGTCAGTTGAGCTTGTGGCCCGTCCGCTGCCAAGGGCGACGGCGTCGTCCTCGATGGACAGGCTTGCGGCGTCGTCTTGCGAGTCGTCGGCCTCTGCCTCGGAGCCGGCCTCCTGGCCCTCCGAGCCCTCGGTTCCTTCAGAGGCGTTCTGATCCTGCTGGCCTGCGGAAGCCTCGCCCGCGGCGCTCCCCTGCCCCTCCGTCTCCCCGGACTCGATGGCTGCGGCGCCCTCCTCGACGGACGACGCGTCGGAAGCGGCGTCCCCGACCCCGTCCTGCTCGCCCGCCTCATCGGCACCAGCGTTGGAAGCGGAGCCATCGGCAGCGCCGGTGGTGGCCGCGATGAAGCTCAGGATGTCGTAGTCTTGCTCTGCCAGGGCGGGAAGGGCGAAGAAGGCGGTCACGGCAAATACGCACAGCGTTATCGCCAGGACGAACGCGCGCTTTGAGGCGCGCTCGCGACGATTGTGTGTCGCCAGCCTGCGATCCATGTCTTTGCCCCGGCACGCGAACGGCTCGCGCCCGAGGCACCCCCCCTGTTGGGTTGCCGCGTTTGACGAAAAAAGCGCCGCGTTGGCGGCGCCTCTCGACGTCTTACATCTGGAGGAAGTTTAAACCCAGATGAAAGCCTGTACTCAACTTTTAACTAACTATCAAGCTAAATGAGCGGACTTTTTCGGCAAATGGCAAAGGGCGGCACAACGCAATTGGAACCATGCCCAGCAAAAAGAGCGGGCGCGCCTAGGCGGTTGACGTCCCACAGGCCGGCGTGCTCGCAGACCGTCGCCCCGCAGGCCGATGCCCCGGCAACAGAGGGGAACTGCGTGGGACGGCGACCCGTCAACAGACGCATTGCCCGACAAGGCGGGCAATCATGGCTTTGCACTTCGCCAAAGGAAAGGGGGCAGCCCGAAGGCCACCCCCTTGTCTCACGCTATGTTGCTTGCGCTAGCTTGCACGTTTGGCGCTTGTTGCCTGCGCCAGCTTGCACGATTGGCGCTTGTTGCTTGCGAGCGGCTTCGCTCGCCGGCCGGCGAGCCTGTCCGCGCAGCTGTTCCCTACTCCAGGCCGGACTCGCTGGCGGGCAGCGGCTTCTTCCAGAAGGAGAGGATCAGGCAGCCAACCACGGAGCCAACCACGCAGGCGACGAGCCACATGATGGGGTTGGTGATGACGGCCGTGACCCAGGCGCCGCCGTGCGGGGCGGGGCTGGCGCAGCCAAAGGCCGCGGACATGCCGCCGGCAATGGCGGAGCCGATGATGCAGGACGGGATGACGTGGCCGGGGTCGGCGGCGGCGAACGGGATGGCGCCCTCGGAGATGAAGGACAGGCCCATGATGTAGTTCACCAGGCCGGCGTTGCGGTCCTGCTTGGTCCAGCGGTTCTTGAAGAACGTGGTGGAAAGGGCGATCACCAGCGGCGGAACCATGCCGCCGACCATGACGGAGGCCATGATGATCTGACCGGTGGCGCCGAGGCCGGAGCTCGGGTCGAGGGCGGCGGTGCCGAAGACGTAGGCAGCCTTGTTGAAGGGGCCGCCGAAGTCGACGGACATCATGCCGCCGAGCACGAGGCCGAGGACCACGATGTTGCTGGTGCCGAGGCCGGACAGGAAGCCGTTGAGGCCGGTGTTGATGGCGGCGAACAGCGGGTTCAGGGCGAGCATCACGATGCCGATGGCGAGCGTGGCCAGCACGGGGTAGATGAGCATCGGCTTGATGCCCTCAAGCGAGCTGGGAAGCTTGTCGCAGGCGCGCTCGATGCCGAGCGTGATGTAGCCCGCGGCAAAGCCGGCGAACAGGGCCGCGATGAAGCCGCCCGAGATGAGGGCGCTGGAGTCGAGCGAGGCCAGGTAGGCGAAGTCATAGCCGGCCTTGGCGAACAGGCCGCCGACGAAGCCGGGGGCGAGGCCGGGACGGTCGGCGATGGAGCTGGCGATGTAGCCGGCCAGGATCGGCAGCATGAGGCCGAAGGCCTCGGAGCCGATGGTCTTGAACAGGGCAGCGGCCGGGATGGACGAGCCGTAGGCGCTGGTGCCCAGGCCCGGCTGGTCGACGAGGAAGGCGATGGCGGTGAGGATGCCGCCGCCGATCACGAACGGCAGCATGTGGGAGACGCCGTTCATGAGGTGCTTGTAGATGACGTGCCAGGTGGACTCGGAGCCGGCCGAGGCGCTCTCGGTGGCGGCGGCGCCGCTGGCGCTGTGGTACACGGGGGCGTTGCCACCCATGACCTCGTTGATGAGGACCTCGGGCTCGTTGATGCCACGGGAGACCGGGCAGCTGAACAGCGGCTTGCCGTCAAAGCGGGAGAGCTCGATGTTCTTGTCGGCGGCGATGATGACGCCCTTGGCGCCGGCCACGTCGGCGGCGCTCAGCACGTTCTTGGCGCCGGCGGAGCCCTGGGTCTCGACCTTGATGCGCAGGCCCATCTCGGCGGCCTTGTTCTCGAGCGCCTCGGCGGCCATGTAGGTGTGGGCGATGCCGGTGGGGCAGGCGGTGATGGCCACGAGGTCATAGCCCTTGGCGTCCTCGGCGGCGGCACCGGCGGCCTTCACGTCGTCGGCGGCGAGCTTGGCGTCCTCGGCGGCGTTGACCACGGAGAGGAACTCGTCGGCAGTCTTGGCGGCGCGCAGGTTCTCGCAGAACTCCGGGTCCATGAGCAGCATGGACAGGCGGGACAGCACCTCGAGGTGGGTGTCGGCCTGGGTGTCCGGGGCGGCGATGAGGAACATCAGGGTCGTGGGCTTGCCGTCGGGGGCGTCGTAGTCAACGCCGGCCGGCAGCACCATGGCGGCCAGGCCGGGCGCGCTGACGGCGGCCGTCTTGGCGTGCGGGATGGCGATGCCCTCGCCCAGGGCCGTGGTTCCTTCCGCCTCGCGGGCGTGGACGGCGGCGGTGTAGCCGTCCTTGTCGGCCACGTTGCCCTCGGTGGCCATGAGCTCGACGAGCTGCGCGATGGCGTCGTCCTTGCTCTCGGCGGCAGCGCCGATCCTGATGGCCTGAGGCTTGAGCAGATCAGTGATTCTCATGCTGTACCTTCCTTTCCCCGGGTTTCCGGAGCTTCCAATACATACGCGGTTGGCTTAAAGGGGGAGCCGCCCGCGAACGTGCCATGTGAGCCGCCGCACCTGCCTTGGTGTTTCCTTTTACGGGATGGCGGGCGCGGCGGCGAGGGGCCTAGTTTGCGGCCATGAGGGCCTCGACCTCGTCGCGGCGGGCGAGATGGTCGGAAAACGCGCTGGCAGAGCCGGTGGCGAGCGCCATCTTGAAGGCGGTCTCGTAGGAGCCCGTCTCCATGAGGCCGGCCAAGAAGCCCGCCACGCTGGAGTCGCCGGCGCCCACGGAGTTCACCACGGTGCCCTTGGCGGCCGGGCTGTCGTAGACGCTGCCGTCGGCGGCGACGAGCACGCCGCCCTCGCCGGCCATGGAGACGAGCACGTTCTGCGCGCCGGCCTCCTGGAGCTTCTTGGCGTAGGGCACCACGTCCTCGCGGGTCTTGAGCTCCACGCCGTAGATGTCGCCCAGCTCGATGTTGTTGGGCTTCACGAGGAAGGGCTTGTAGGGCAGCACGCGGGTGAGCAGGTCGCGCTCGGCGTCCACCACGATGCGCACGCCGCGGCCCTCGAGGCGGGCCATGATGCGCTCGTACATGTCGCCGGGAAGCGTGTTGGGCACCGAGCCCGAGATGACCAGGGTGTCGCCCTCGCCCAGCTCGTCGAGCTTGGCGTAGAGGGCCTCGATGTCGGCCTCGGTGATGCGGGGGCCCTGGCCGTTGAGCTCGGTCTCCTCGGCGCTCTTGATCTTGGCGTTGATGCGGGTGAAGCCCTCCTCAACGCGGACGAGGTCGTGGTTGACGCCCGAGGCGTCGAGCAGGGCCTCGAGCGCGGTGCCGGTAAAGCCCGCGACAAAGCCCAGCGCACGGGACTCGTGGCCGAGGTTGCCCAGGACGATGGACACGTTGATGCCCTTGCCGCCGGGCAGGATCTGCTCGTAGTTGGTGCGGTTGATCACGCCCAGGCGCATGTCGTCCACGCGGACGATGTAGTCGAGGCTGGGGTTGAACGTGACGGTGCAAATCATGCGGTTACCTCCACAACGTTGGCAAACGAGCTGTAGGCAGAATCGACGGGCGAGGTGGTGACGAGCGTGGCGTCCTCAAAGCGCGAGAAGGTCACGGGCGTGACGACGCCGAGCTTGCTGGAGTCGGCGAGCACGTAGCGCTGGCGGGCGTGCTGCATGGAGATGAGCTTGACCATGGCCTCGCCCGTGTCCGGCGTGGTGAAGCCCTGCTCGGGCGTGACGCCGTTGGTGCCCCAGAAGCCCTTGGAGAAGTTGTAGCGGGACAGGGCGTCGATGGCGCCCGGGCCCACGATGGCCTCGGTGCCGGCCTTGAGGTCGCCGCCGATGACGCAGGTACGGGCCCCGCGCGAGACCAGGGCAAGCGCGATGGAGACGGAGTTGGTGACGAAGGTGGCGTGGCAGGCGGCCTCGCTCAGCTCGTCCACGATGGCAAGCGTGGTGGTGCCGGAGTCCAGGTAGACGAAGTCATCCGGCTGGATGGCCGCGGCGGCCCAACGGGCGAGGGCGAGCTTGGCGGCGGCGTGCAGGTCGCGCTTCTCGGCCATGGTGGGCTCGATGGCCACGAAGGGCGAGGGCTTGAGCTTGGTGTCCACGCTGGCGGCGCCGCCGTGGACCTTCACGAGCAGGCCGGCGGACTCCAGGCGCTCGAGGTCGCGGCGGATGGTGGACTCGGAGGTGCCGTAGAGGCTCGCGAGCTCAGAGACCGAGACGGTGGCGTTGCGGCCGACCATCTCAACCATACGCTGACGGCGCTCCTCTGCGAGCACGGCACCCTCCTTGTACGCGCCCGGCCGCATGTGGGCCAGGTCATGGCTTGTCAGTGCGTACTATTGCACGAATTTGCGCACGGATGCGCAGAAATGCGCAACATTACGCAACCATGACCGCCAACGGTAGGTTTTCGGCTGCGAGTGGTTGGTGTGGGGCGCACGGAATTGAGGGATAGCAGCGAGCGGACGTGGGGCCAGCTGGCGAAGAGGGCAATATGCAGTCGCCTGGCTTGCGATTTACGGCAAGACGTAGGGATTGCTCGGACTCGCCCCATGCAACGGGGCACGGAATCGTGACAGCGCTCTCCCCTAGTCAGCGGGTATGACGTGCAATTGCGCCTATTCGTCTTCGCTTGTGCCGTCAGCGCCATCGGCTGCCTCGCGGCCGCGGTCGAGTTCCTCGTCCCAGGCGCGCAGGGTCTCATAGACCTCGTGGGCCACGTCGGCCGGGACGCCTGGCACGGCGGCGATCTGTTCCTCGCTGGCCTGGCGCAGGCGCTTCATGGAGCCAAAGGCCCGGCGCAGGGCGCGCTTGCGCTTCTCGCCCACGCCCGGCACCTCGTCGAGCACGCTCACGGTCATGGCCTTGTCGCGCAGCTCGCGGTGGAAGGTGATGGCAAAGCGGTGTGCCTCGTCTCGCACGCGCTTGACGAGGTAGAGCGAGGCGGAGCCGCTCGGCAGCACCACGGGCATCTCGTCCCAGGGAACGAAGAGCTCCTCGTCCGACTTGGCGAGGCCGGCCATGGGGATGTCGAGGCCCAACTCGCCCAGCTGCTCCATGGCGGCGGTGAGTTGCGGCTTGCCGCCGTCGAGGATGAGCAGGTCGGGGCGGGCGCCAAAGCGCTCGTCGGCCATGCGCTCGGGCGAGTAGCGGCGGGCCAGCACCTCGCTCATGGAGACGAAGTCGTTGGCCTCGTCCAGCTCGGCGCGGATCTTGAAGCGGCGGTACTGGGCCTTGTCGGGCTTGCCGGCGGTGAAGACCACCATCGAGGCCACGTTGAAGCGCCCGTGGATGGTGGAGATGTCGAAGCACTCGATGCGCATGGGCGGCGCGTCCAGGGCCAGGGCGCTCTCGAGCTGGAGCAGCGCCTCGTTGGTGCGCTTGTCCTCGTAGCCCGTGCGCAGCTCGTAGCGCGCGAGGTAGTGGTGGGCGTTGTTGACGCTCATCTTGGCGAGCTGGGCCTTCTGGCCGCGCTGGGCCACGTGCAGCGTCACGGCACGTCCGCGGCGAGCGGTGAGCCAGCCCTCCAACATGGCGGCGTCGGCGGGCATGGCGGGCACGTCCACCTCGAGCGGGATGTCGCTCGTTTGGTCGTAGTAGCGCTTCACAAAGCCGCCGACGAGCTCCTCCTCGTCCACGTCAAGTCCCTTGTCGAGCACAAACTCGCAGGTACGGCTCACGCGGCCCTCGCGCACCACGAACACGCAGGCGCCCGCGATGGTCTCCTCGCGCCAAAAGCCGATGACGTCCACGTCCTGCGAGCCACTGAGCACCACGCGCTGCTTGTCGTCCAGGCCGTCGATGACCTGCAGGCGGCGCTTCACGCGGGCGGCGCGCTCAAAGTCCAGGTTGGCGGCGGCCTCGGCCATCTCGGCCTTGAGCTCGCTCACGAACTGGCCGCGGTGGCCGGAGAGGAAGTGCTCCACGGCGCGGACGTTGTCCGCGTATTCCTCGGGCGTGATGCAGCCGGCGCAGACGCCGGGGCCGCGGCCCACGTGGTAGTCAAAGCAGGGGCGGCCGTTCTCGGCCTGGGCGAGGGCCACCACGTCGGCCTGCTCGGGATGGCCCTCGAGCTGGCGGCGGACGCGCTTCCACTCGGCGCAGGTGGCCACGCACATCGGCATGACCTTGCGCACCACGTCGATGGTGGCGCGGGCCGCGCGGGCGTCGGTGTAGGGGCCAAAGTAGCGGGTCTCGGGCTTGTGACGCTCGCGCGTGTACTTGATGGCCGGGAAGACGTCGCCCTTGGTGAGCGCGATGTAGGGGTAGCTCTTGTCGTCCTTGAGGTCCACGTTGAAGGGCGGGCGGTACTGGTGGATGAGGTTGATTTCCAGCACGAGGGCCTCGTGCTCCGAGCCCACCACCACGTAGTCGAAGCTCTTGGTGGCCGCCATGAGGCGCGGCACCATGGGGCGCTCATCGGTGAGCTGCACGTACTGGCGCATGCGCGAGCGCAGGTTCTTGGCCTTGCCCACGTAGAGGACCTCGCCGGCGGCGTCCTTCCACAGGTAGCAGCCGGGGTCGGTAGGCACCAGCGCCACCTGCTCGGCCAACGTGGGCTCGCTCATGCTCCCCTCCCCTCTCGCGCGCATTCAACGCAGACGATTCTACCCGGAAGGCCAGGGCTCACAAGCAGATACGGACGGCGCGCGTAGGCGAATAGCGGATGGCGACCCTACAGCCAGATACCGGCTGCACAAACGTAGCCACTTGACGGCCCAGAACCCCGCAGTTGGATACCGATTGCACAAGCGTAGCCAGCTTCCAAACAAGGAAACCGCCGAGTGCATACGAATCACCCAAACGTAAGCGTACGGCGGACTAGCGACCCCACGGATGGATACTGCCTGCACAAACGTAGCCGTGTGATGGGTTCGTGACGCCACGGTCGGATACCGCTTACGCAAGCGTAGCCAGCTGCAGGGTTCCGAGTCTTCCAGTCTACCAAGTTGGATTTCATACGGCTCGTTTACCTGCGGTTTTATCAAAATGACCGAGCAACCTTCCAAGCTTGACCCCGCGAGAGTCTACGAATAACGCACGCGTAGCCGCATGAAGGCCCCGATACCCCACGTACGGCTACGAATTGCACACACGTAGCCAACTGGCGAAACAGCAACCCCACAGGCAAATACGAGTTGCGCATGCATAGCCGCCGCCTCGTCTCCGTGGCCTAGGGCCGCTCGTATTTTGTGGCTCGGCCACTGCCTCGCCTTGCAACGGCATGCTGCCGCTGGAGCGAATCCAACGCCGCAAGCATGGCCGCGCGGCTTAGGCCTGTCTTGGCCTCAAGTTCGCTGCGGGAGAGAATCTGGCCGCCCGACAGCGCCTTGAGCACAAGAAGTTCCTCGTCGGTGCCGCTGAACGAGTCGACGACAGGCAGCGTCACCGTGACTATCTCGCCGCGAACGTCGAACACCGGCTGGCTGATTGAACCCTGGTAAGCCCTCATAATGCGTGCGATGCCCGTACCGAACTTCTCGATGTAGTTCAGCTTGAGGAAGACCTCAGCAACGATGGGGTTCCTGAGTACGGAGATTTGGCCGTAGATGTAACTCTCCGTGGAGAGACCGGGCGGTAGGCTGCCCGGCGAAGTGATGGTGACGCGGTCGTCATACATGGCAACCTGGACGTTTGCCCTCACGTCCCATGTACGGTGTACGAGCGCGTTGGCCATGGCCTCACGGAAGGCCTCGTAGGGCGCGCGTTCGCCCCTCACACGCTCGCCGCCCTCGACCTTCTCGTAGCTGTAGTAGCGCCTGAACATCTCGAGCGACTTGTCTATCTGCTCAATCGCCGACACGCCAATCCAAGACTCCCGGTCCATGATGAGGTCTTCGGTGGCACCGAAGCGCACGCAGTCGGTCCCGGGGAACGAGTTCTTGTCGGCGAGAATGGCCGCCGCGTTGGTGTAGCCGCTCTTGTCAAGAAGGCGCAGCGTGAGCAGGATGTCGTCCGAAAGGCCCGAGATGCCAACCTTCTCAACCAAGCTCTCTTCGAGCGTGCGGAAGGAAAGGTCTTGCTCCTGGCTGGTGAGGGCATCGTAGGTGATGTTACGGCCCTCAAGCGTAAGACGACCGTACTCAAAGCGGTCAACTTCCACCGTTGCCGAATCGTTCCTACGGTAGGCCTTGCCACGGCTTCGGTACGGCTTGTCCTGGCCTTCAAAAACCGTGAGGGTAACGATGCCGCTCTTCTCGTCGGGCTCAAGCGAGTAGCGAGGCGCGGGGTCCAGGCTATCGTTGATCATGTTCTCGATGGTCAGACAAGCCTCAATCGGGTTTTCAAGGCCGACGACCTCGCCATCGTCGTTGATACCGAACTCAATCGTGCCAGTGCCGTAGTTGGCGTAGGCACTCACCGTCTTGAGGAAGGAGGCCGTGACCTTCTCCTTATATTCGACCGCTGGGCTCTCGCGAACAACCATCTTTGACCTCGTTTCGTCCGAATCGTATCCGCATTATAAGACGAAAGCGAGAATCGTACTGATATTTCAGGACGAAAGCTGGAATCGTACGGATACGAATCGGACGATTCGGTGTTTCGTCTTGGCATGCGGCGATGAAGCATCAGTTTGCGAGTTGGTGAGCGACTCGTTGTGGATGGTCTGCCTTGCTGTAAACTATCACTACAGTGATAGCAGCAGGAGGCAGCATGGAGCTTTGGCATGGTTCGTCGCAGATTGTTCGAGAGCCCAAGCTCGAGCTTTGCCGGCCTTGGAATGACTATGGCGCCGGCTTTTACTGCACGCCTCACAAGGGGCTTGCTTGCGAATGGGCCGCGCGGGAGCCGGGCATGGCCGCATTCGCCAACCACTACGAGCTAGACGAGGATGGCCTTTCCCTACTCGACCTCTCTGATGAGTGCTACACCATCCTCAACTGGCTCGCCGTCCTGCTCAAGAACCGCGTCTTCCAGCCCGGGACGCCCATCGCCTATGAGGGCTCCGCTTATGTTCGGGAGAACTTTCTGGTGGACACCGCACCCTACGACCTCATCCGAGGCTGGCGAGCCGATGACTCCTACTTCAGCTTTGCCCGCGCGTTCATCAACAACCAAATCTCGGTAGCCCAGCTGGGCCACGCCATGAAGCTCGGAGACCTTGGAATCCAGGTGATGGTGAAGAGCCCGTCCGCCTTTGAACGCCTCGAGTTCATTGAGGCCGTTGAGGTTGACACCAACATCTTTGCTGCCAAACGGCTTGAACGCGACGGCAAGGCGAGGAGCGATTACAAGCGTCTGCAGCAACCCCTCGACCTGCGGGGAATCTACCTCAGAGACATCCTCGCCCAGGAGATGAAGAACGATGACCCAAGGCTCAGGTAAGGCGAACGCACGCGGCGCCTACCCCTTCGAGTACCTCGAGGGGGCAATGCTCGTGCTTGCGGAGTTCTTCGACTATGCCGTCAATGACTACGGGGCCGAGGCGGACGAGGTCGCCGACCTCTTTGAGATGAGCCGGCTGGCCCACGCCTTTGAGACGGGCGCGCCATGGGCCACGCAGGGCAAATCGGGCTTTGAGCTCTTTGCCGAGCTGAACTATGAGCTCGGATACGCAGACGCCAAGCTCGCCATGCCCGCCTACCGTGCGGGCAAGACGGCCGAGTACTGGGCCGGTTGGGTGGCCGCCTACGCCCAATGGGCGCTTGACCTCAGCTTTGTTCAGCTCTTTGACGCCATGCCCTTCGAGCAGATGGTCGCAAGCTACCACCCCTGGCACGAGGCCTCGGAAGAGCGGTTCGTCCACGAGGTTGCCCGCAGGATTGCCGCCGCGCCACCACAAACGCAGCTGGCGCGCCTTCGCAGGGCCGCCGGCCTTAGCCAGCGCGAGCTTGCCTACCGCAGCGGGGTCTCGCTTCGTTCCATCCAGATGTACGAGCAGCGCAACAAAGACATCAATAAAGCCCAGTTCAGCGCCGTACGAGCCCTCGCCCGCACCCTCGGCTGTCCCATCGAGACGCTCTTCGAGCCCGCAAATCGCCTCGTCTCCGTGGCCTGAGACCGCTTGGCCGCTGCCTCGCCTTGCGATGAGCAGCAGCGTCGGGACGGGAGCGTGAATCGTACTGAGATTTCAGGACGAAAGTTGGAATCGTACGATTTCGAATCAGACGATTCGTGGTTTCGTCTTAGCGCCTAACGTTAGGACGGCGGCATGCGGCTTGATCTGGCGACTCGCTTGGCGCCGCGACAACGATGCGCCGTCCGCGTGAGGCCATGGATTTCGGCCGGGCATCCGTTCGCCGCTTGGTTGGGAGTGGGGCAATTCTGGGCTTCCCCGCTGAAATAAACTGGTTCAAAGGCTGATTCGGCCGCAGCGGCGTTGCGATGGCGACGTTGCCGCAGGTCTTCTCGCGCGTCAGCGCGCGGGGTCTTTGCCCAGGGGGAGAGTAACTGAGACGAGCACCTCACCAAGCCACTCCGCGAGAAGGACATCATCCGTGTCCTGCTCAAGCACGTGAGGCAGTAGGGGAACCACACGGCTGCGCATGTGCAACGCGTATCCCACCACGGCCCGCAGCCCCTCGCCTACTCGTGGTACTCGAAGAAGTCCCCCTACGGCGGCGCCGTGCTTTCGCCCTCCAGACCAAAGCGACAAGAAAGGCGCCCGCCGAAGCGAGCGCCTTTCTTTCATGCTATGGGGCGGGACCAAGGGACCCGCGCTTGGCTTACGGGAGCCTTAGCAGATCTTGTGGACCCAGCCGTGCTTGTCCTCGAGTGCGCCGGACTGAATGCCGGTGAGGGTCTCGCGCAGCTTGGTCATGACGGGGCCCATCTCGTCGTGGCCCTCGGGGAACTCGACCACGAAGTCGCCCTCGTGGATCTCGCCCACCGGGGAGATGACGGCGGCGGTGCCGCACAGGCCGCACTCCACGAACTCGCCGTTCTTGACCTCTTCCCAGGTCACGGGGCGCTGGTCGACCTTCATGCCGAGGTCCTCGGCAACCTGGACGAGCGAGCGGCGCGTGATGGAGGGCAGGATGGAGTCGGTGTAGGACTTGGGGACAACCAGGGTGCCGCTCTTGTCGACGAACAGCACGTTGGCGCCGCCGGTCTCCTCAACGTAGGTGCGGGTGCCCGGGTCGAGGTAGAGGTTCTCGGCGTAGCCGTTGGCGTGGGCCTTCATGCAGGCCTTGAGGCTCATGGCGTAGTTGAGGCCGCACTTGGTGTTGCCGGTGCCGTGTGGCGCGGCGCGGTCGTACTCGGAAATGCAGATCTTGATGGGCTTGAGGCCGCCCTTGAAGTACGGGCCCACCGGGGTCACGAGAATGCGGAAGGTGTAGGAGGGGGCGGGGGCGACGCCGATGACCTCGCCGGAGCCGATCATGAACGGTCGGATGTAGAGCGAGGCGCCCGAGCCGAAGGGCGGGACCCAAGCGGCGTTGGCCTTGACGACCTCGTCCACGGCCTCGACGAACTTCTCCTTGTCGAAGGGGGGCATGACCAGGCGGTGGGCGGAGTCGTACATGCGCTCGGCGTTGGCGTCCGGGCGGAAGCAGACGATGTCGCCGTCCTTGGTGGTGTAGGCCTTGAGGCCCTCGAAGACCTCCTGGCAGTAGTGGAAGATGCCGGCGCACTCAGAAAGCGTGATGGTGTGCTCGGTGGTAAGGCCGCCCTTGCCCCAGACGCCGTCGACGTACTTGCACTCGTAGCTGTAATCGGTGGGCTGGTAGGCAAAGCTGAGGTTGCCCCAGTCCAGATCCTTCTTCGCAACTGCCATTGCGTAACTCCTTACCTTGCATTTCCGGTCTGCCGCGGATTTTGTCGAAAATCCTTGCGGGTAAGGAAACACAATATCCCTTTCGGCCGCATACGCAGCAGGATTTTCCATTCGAAACAATTTGGAAAAGGTTTGGGTACGAGTGGGGGGCTGCGAGCGGCCGCAGAGGCGGCGGCATCGCCCGTCCCGCCAACCGCCGCGCAAGCAAAGCCGCCCCCTGGCGCGAGGCCAAGGGGCGGCAGGTCTTACTGCTCTGTTTGGGACGGGCGCACGCTTCATGGCCGGGCAACCCGCCGCGGCCCTTCCGGAGCCGCTCTCCCCTACAGGTCCTGCAGGGCCACGACGTCGAGCTTGCCGTCGCGGGCGGTGCGGATGGCCTCCACCATCGCCTGGGCGCCGGGCAGCGTCGTGACGTTGGTGACGTGGTGGCGCACCGAGATCTGGCGCAGCATGTAGAAGTCGTCGCGCGTGTCCTGGCCGCCGGGCGTGTTGATGATGAGCTGGATGTCGCCGCCGCCGATCATGGTGCCGATGTTGGGGCGCATCTCGCTCGTGCGCCTCACGGTCTTGCACTCGATGCCGGCCGCGCGCAGCGCCTTGGCGGTGCCGAGCGTGCCCACCAGGGTGAAGCCCATGCCCACCAGGTCGCGGGCCACGCCGATGATGGCTCGCTTGTCGCGGTCGCGCACGGAGACGAAGACGCAGCCCTTGGTGGGCAGGCCGTAGCTGATGGCCAGCTGGGTCTTGGCGTAGGCGGCCGGGAAGGTGGGCGCCACGCCCATGACCTCACCGGTGGACTTCATCTCGGGGCCGAGCGTCATGTCGGCGCCGGGGAAGCGGTCGAAGGGCAGCACGGCCTCCTTGCAGGCAAAGTAGCCAAAGCTGCGGTCCTCGGCCGGCAGGTCGAGCTCACTGATCTTGGCGCCGGCCATGATGAGGGCGGCCATGCGCGCCAGCGGAACGCCGGTGGACTTGGACGAGAAGGGCACGGTGCGGCTCGCGCGCGGATTCAGCTCGATGACGTAGAGCTGGCCGTTGTGCACGGCGTACTGCACGTTGAGCGCGCCCACCACGTGGCAGGCCAGGGCCAGCTTGTGCGTGGTCTCGCGAATCTGGGCCACCATGGAGTCGGCCAGCGAGTAGGGCGGCATGCAGCAGGCCGAGTCGCCGGAGTGGATGCCGGCCTCCTCGATCTGCTCGAGCACGCTACCCACGTAGCACTGCTGCCCGTCGGCCAGGGCGTCCACATCAAGCTCCACCGCGGAGTCCAGGAAGGAGTCCAGGTAGATGGGGTGGTCCTTGGAGACGCGCGTGGCGGCCTCCATGTAGCTCTTGAGGTGGCGCTCGTCGTAGGCGATGACCATGCCGCGGCCGCCCAGCACGTAGCTCGGGCGCACGAGCAGCGGGAAGCCGATGCGCTTGGCGACCTCAACGGCCTCCTCGTAGGTCTCGGCCACGCCGGAGGTCGGGTAGGCGATGCCCAGCTCGTCGAGAAGGGCGCTGAAGCGCTCGCGGTCCTCGGCGAGGTCGAGGGCGTCGGGCTGGGTGCCCATGATGGGCACGCCCGCAGCCTTGAGGCGCGCAGCCAGGTTGATGGGCGTCTGGCCGCCGAGGGTGCAGATGACGCCCTCGGGCTGCTCCACGTCCACGATGTCCATGACGTCCTCGAAGGTGAGCGGCTCGAAGTAGAGGCGGTCGGAGGTGTCGTAGTCGGTGGAGACGGTCTCGGGGTTGCAGTTGACCATGACCGTCTCGTAGCCCCTGTCGTGCAGGGCGTAGGCGGCGTGGCAGCAGCAGTAGTCGAACTCGATGCCCTGGCCGATGCGGTTGGGGCCGGCCGAGAGGATCATGGCGCGGGGACGGTCGGCCTCGCGGCGCTCGGTGGCGCCCCACTCGTAGGTCTTGTAGTGGTAGCTCGTACGCGCGGGGAACTCGCCGCCGCAGGTGTCCACCGTCTTGATGACGGGCACGACGCCCTTGGCCTTGCGCCAGGCGCGGACCTCGAGCTCGGTGGAGCCAGTGAAGTGGGCGATCTGCTCGTCGGAGAAGCCGAGCTGCTTCACCGAGCGCATGTCGCGGCTGTCGATGTCGGTGAGCTTGCGCTCGGCGAGCCACTTCTCGCAGGCCACGAGGTTGCCGATGTGCTCGAGGTACCACGGGTCGATGCCGGTGAGGCCGTAGAGGTCCTCGACGTCCCAGCCGCGGCGCAGCGCCTCGATGACGTAGTAGATGCGCTGGGCGGTGGGCACCGAGACGCGCTGGCGGAAGTCCGGCACGTCGTAGAGCTCGGGGTCGTCGGCGCCGAGCATGTTCTGGCCGGCCTCGAGCGAGCGCATGGCCTTGTTGAAGCTCTCCTCAAAGGTGCGGCCGATGGCCATGACCTCGCCCACGGCCTTCATGCGCGTGGAGAGGGTGGTGTCGGTGCCCTTGAACTTCTCGAAGGCAAAGCGAGGGACCTTGACCACGCAGTAGTCGATGGAGGGCTCAAAGCAGGCAGGCGTGGCCAGGGTGATGTCGTTCTTGACCTCGTCCAGCGTGAGGCCCACGGCCAGGCGGGCGGCCACCTTGGCGATGGGGAAGCCCGTGGCCTTGGAGGCCAGGGCCGAGGAGCGGCTCACGCGCGGGTTCATCTCGATGACGATGACGCGGCCGTCCTCGGGGTTCACGGCAAACTGCACGTTGGAGCCGCCGGTGGCCACGCCGACCTTCTCCAGGATTGCCAGCGAGTAGTCGCGCAGGCGCTGCAGCTCCCAGTCGGCCAGCGTCTGGGCCGGGGCCACGGTGATGGAGTCGCCGGTATGGACGCCCATGGGGTCGAGGTTCTCGATGGAGCAGATGACGATGCCGTTGCCGGCTGCGTCGCGCATGACCTCCATCTCGATCTCTTTCCAGCCCTGGATGGACTCCTCCACCAAGACCTCGCCCTCCGGCGAGAGGTCGATGCCCTGGGCCACGATGCGGCGCAGGTCGTCCATGTCGTAGGCGATGCCGCCGCCGGCGCCGCCCAGCGTGAAGCTCGGGCGGATGATGACGGGAAATCCCAGGTTGGAGACGATCTTCTCGGCGTCGGCCACCGAGTAGGCAAAGCCGCTGCGGCAGATGTGCAGGCCGATCTCCTCCATGGCCTCGGCAAAGAGCTTGCGGTCCTCGCCCACGCGGATGGAGTCGACGTTGCAGCCGATGACCTCCACGTCGTACTTGGCCAGCACGCCGGCCTCGTCGAGCTCGATGGCGCAGTTGAGGCCCGTCTGGCCGCCCATGTTGGGCAGCAGCGCGTCGGGGCGCTCGCGCTCGATGACCTTGGCCACGGCCTCGGCGGTGATGGGCTCCACGTAGGTGCGGTCGGCCACGTTGGGGTCGGTCATGATGGTGGCCGGGTTGGAGTTCACCAGCACCACCTCGTAGCCCAGCTGCTTCAGGCTCTCGCAGGCCTGGGTGCCGGAGTAGTCAAACTCGCAGGCCTGGCCGATGACGATGGGGCCGCTGCCGATGACCAGGATCTTCTTGATGTCGTTGCGCTTCGGCACTTAGAAGCGCCTCCCCTCGCGGACGTCGATGGCCAGGTAGGTGTTGTCGCCCTCCATGAGGCGTCGGAAGGCCTCAAAGAGGTAGACGGCGTCGTGCGGTCCGGGCGAGGCCTCGGGGTGGTACTGCACGGAAAACGCCGGGATGTCGAGGAACTGGATGCCCTCGGGCGTGCCGTCGTTGAGGTTCACGTGCGTGAGGCGGATGCGGCCGAAGCGCTCGGTCTTGGCCACCGGCGCGATGCGGCGCTCGCTCCAGAAGCGTAGGTCGCTCGTGTTGGCGGCCTGCCAGGCGTCCACGACGGCCTGCCCGCCGGAGAGCTCCGCGTCAAGCTCGCCCAGGCTCGGGAAGACCAGGCCGTAGTTGTGGTTCTGGGCCGTGACCTCAACCATCCCGGAGAGCAGGTTCATCACGGGCTGGTTTCCGCCGTGGTGGCCGTAGGGCAGCTTCTCGATCTGGGCGCCGGCGGCCTGGCAGATCATCTGGTGGCCCAGGCAGATGCCAAAGACGGGCACCTTGCCGAGCAGCTCGGCGGCGCAGGCGGCGGGTTCGGGCAGCTCGCGCGGGTCGCCGGGGCCATTGGAGAGGAAGACGCCGTCGGGGTTGGTGGCGAGAATCTCGGACGCGGGGGTGTCCCAGGGCACAACGCGCACGTCGAGTCCGGCGCCCACCAGGCCGCGCAGGATGCCGTACTTCTCGCCGCAGTCGAGCGCGGTGACGCGCAGGCGGCGGCGCGGATGGTCGAGGTTGACCTTGGCGTCCACGTCGTAGGGCTCGGGCGTGGAGACCTTGGCCACCCAGTTGGTCTCGGAGATGGAGGGGGCGGCCTTCACGCGGGCCACGAGGCTCTCGGGGTTGAGGTCCTCGGTGGAGATGGCGCAGCGCATGGTGCCGGCCTCGCGCACGCGGAGCGTGAGCTCACGGGTGTCGACGCACTCGATGGCCACGATGCCGTGCTGGGCAAGGAAGTCGGGCAGGGTGCCCTCGCTTCGCCAGTTGCTGGGCGTGTGGCACATGTCGCAGACCACCACGCCGGCGAGGTCCACGCCGTCGGACTGCATGTCGGCCTCGCAGACGCCGTAGTTGCCGATCTGGGGGTAGGTGAACGCCACGACCTGGCCTGCGTAGGAGGGGTCAGAGATCACCTCCTGGTAGCCGGACATCGAGGTGTTGAAGACGAGCTCACCGAAGGTCTCGCCGTCGGCTCCCGCCGAGAGGCCCTCGAAGGTGGTGCCGTCTTCCAGCGCGAGCAGCGCCTTCTTGGCACCCTTTGCGAGCAGTGGGTTCACGCGTTCCCCTTTCTGTTGGGTTCGCGCGGCATGAAAAAGACGCCTGGCATGCGGCCACGGCGTCCACAAAAACGGACGCCCGGCTTTGTGCCGACTGCGTCCCCACAAGACGGACGCGCATGCGCCGCGCGCCCTTTGGCCCAACGTAAACCCGGCTTGTCCAGCGCCGGGTCAGGCCTCTTTGCCTTGCAGGTATCCCGTACCGTGCTTAAAGGTCTAGGGGATTATAAGGCGCACCGGGCGCCGCGCAAGGCTAACTTTAAGTTAGGCGCCCTCATATAAATGCAGCTAGCGCAGGTCGAGCGCGGATTATGCAGGATGCGCTCGCTTATATCCGCATTCCAGCTCCACACCCTCGGCACAAGCGTGGGGCGCGGGCGCAGGCGACAAGCGAGACGTAGGAGAACGGGAAAGCAACGCGGACAAAAGGGGCGACCACGCAAGCGCGGAAGCTTGGCGCAGTAACGCCTCGAAAAGCTAGGCGGAACCGCTTTCGCGACCCCGCCTTACAAAGCCCACGGGTTTTGCTATCTGCCGGAATTGCGCCCACGGCGATTCCGGAAATCAACCGTTCGCGGATGGGAGGGGCGGCCTCCCCCACGCCGGATTCGCGCTCCCCCAAAATAGGGATGAAAGGGGAACCATGGAACTTAGACATCTGCGCTACTTTGTGGCGCTTGCCGACACCTTGAGCTTTACGCGCGCCGCCGAGACGCTCTATGTCTCGCAATCGACGCTCTCGCAGCAGATCTCGTCTTTGGAGGAGGAGCTCGGCTGCAAGCTCTTTGAGCGCAACCGCCGCCAGACCAAGCTCACCAACGAGGGCAAGGCCCTGCTCGCCGAAGCCAAGGACGTGCTGGGCAAAGTCGACTCCCTACCCGCCATCGCCCGCGGCGGCCTCGCGGCGCCCACGCTGCCCGAGTCGATCCACATCGGCTTTGACATGCGCGTGCTGGGCAGCGACTTTCTCAAGAACGCCGTGACCGACCGCGTCATGGAGCTGCGCGACGACAACCCCGAGCTCCACGTCGAGTTTCAGTCAGCCGAGTACGACACGATCCTGCACGCGCTCGACGAGGGCAAGCTCGACCTCGCCTTCTTCCTGCACCAGCAGCCCAACCTCTCTCGCCAGCGCAGCGCGGGGCCGGCCAGGCTCGAGTCGCGCTGCCTGTACGAGGACGAGCTCGTCTTGGTGGTCCGCACGCCCGAGCCGGTGGAGGACACGCGCGAAGGCCTGGAGAAGGTGCTCATGAAGCGCGGCGTGACCCTGCTCGAGGGCGAGGGCCGCGGCATGCTGCAGGCCGTACGCATCTTTGAGGAGCTGGAGCTCGAGCCGCAGATCCACTTCGTCTCCGACAGAAATGCGCTGATCCTGGAGCTCAACAGCGGCGAGCGCGCCATCATCTTGCCAAAGGGCCTGCTGGGCCGCACCACCTCGCCCGACGTGCAATACCTGAGCTTTCGCACCCCGGCGGCGCGCCTCTACGTGCTGGCGGCGTGCCAGATCGGCGCCACCAACCCGCTCATCGCCGAGGTGGTGGGCGCCGTCGAGAAGGCCATGATCCCCTGGATGGAAATCCGAGCCGCCGAGCTCGCCGAAGACCACCGCAGGCGGGAGATTACCGAGTAGGACGAGGACGGAATCCCTCCAATTGCCTACGTTTGGGTCATTCGTATGTGGCTGGGAGCTCCCATACGGCTACGTTTGGGTCATTCGTATGTGGCTGGGAGCTCCCATACGCCTCCAATTGCCTACGTTTGGGTCCTTCGCATGTGGCCGGGAGCTCCCATACGCCTCCAATTGCCTACGTTTGGGTCATTCGTATGTGGCTGGGAGCTCCCATACGGATACGTTTGGCGCAATCGTAACCGTGTGGGAGGTTAGGCTCGCGCCGTTTTCGTCTTTGTTTTACAAACACGCAGGTAGATTGGCTGTCAGTCCTGGAACTTGTCTAACGAAAGCCGCATTACCCTCACATACGGCTACGTATGGGTCATTCGTATGCGTATGGGAGGTCCCAAAGCTGCCACGCGCATACGTTTGTGCCATTCGTATTCACATGTGAGTACGGATGCAAAAAGGGAGCCTTCCCGGAGGAGGGCTCCCTTGCGTTGCCGGTGATGTCTTCGAGGTCACGCTGGCCGTGCTTGCGCTCGTATCCCGTCCCCGCGCTCGCATCACGTATGTGAGTACGGATGCAAAAAGGGAGCCTTCCCGGAGGAGGGCTCCCTTGCGTTGCCGGTGATGTCTTCGAGGTCACGCTGGCCGTGCTTGCGCTCGTATCCCGTGCCCGCGCTCGCATCACGTTTGTGAGGACGGGTGAAAAAGGGAGCCTTCCCGGAGGAGGGCTCCCTTGCGTTGCTAGTGACACCTTACGAGGTCACGCCGGCCGTGCTTGCGCTCGTATCCCGTGGCCGCGCTCGCATCACGTTTGTGAGGACGGGTGAAAAAAGGGAGCCTTCCCGGAGGAGGGCTCCCTTGCGTTGCCAGTGATGTCTTACGAGGTCACGATAGCCGTGTTAGCGCCCGCGACACCTTTGTATCACGCCTTCGCACTCACACGCAGCCACGCTCGCGTCGCGTTTGCGCCACGTCGTCGCACTCACGCGCAGCCGCGCTCGCGTCGCGTTTGCGCCACGTCGCCGCACTCACGCGCAGCCGCGCTCGCGTCGCGTTTGCGCCACGTCTTCGCGCTCGCGCACAGCCGCGCGCGCTCGCACTATCCCCTACTCGGCGGGCTGGGGGCGGTAGGGCTTGGTGGGCTTCACCTCGAAGGGGTTGGTCTCCTCGCCGGCATCGACCTTCTTGAACCACTCGAAGGGCGCGCTGCGGAAGGTCTCCCAGACCTCACGCGAGGGCGGCTGCTGCATGTCGTCGTGGCAGTAGCGCCAGTCGTTGGTGAGCGAGATGTACTTCTCGTCCTGCTGGCTGGAGCGGTTGTCGCCCAAATCACCTGCGGCCACGCGCAGAAGCGAGGCGTACTGCTCAGAGACGGTGTGGAGCTTGAGGTCCTCCACCAGCAGCTTCTTGAGCGGGCGCTTGGCCAGGTTGGACATGATGGTACGGTTCTCGTAGGGCATGGTCTTGAGCATGCGGGCGAGCTCCCACGCGCGGTCCATGACCTTGTCCTTGGCCACGACCTCGCTCACCATGCCCCAGTCGAGCATCTGCTGGGCGGTCCACTGGCGGGTGGTCATCATGTAGTAGTTGCCGCGCTTGGTGCCGAAGAAGTGCTGCGCCATGAGGCCCATGCCGTCGCCGGGAACCAGGCCGCCGTGGGCGTGCGGGACCTCCATGCAGGTGTCCTCAGAGGCGATGGTGATGTCGGAGAGCATCGCGGAGTCCCAGTGGAAACCGGGGCCGGGGATGGCGCCGATGGTGGGGACGTCCAGGTCGAACACCATGTTCTTGATGAGGTTGGTGTCGTCGAAGTACTGGTGCTGGAAGCGCTGGGTGGGCAGCTCGGAGTAGGTCTCCCAGCCGTTGGGGTCGGACTCGGTCATCCAGGAGTCGCCAAGGTGGGTGAAGATGATGATCTCGTTCTTGAAGTCGAGCGAGAGGACGCGGACGAGCTGGGAGATGGCGCGGTGGCTCATGCCGGAGTGGCACATGGGGCCGTCGTTGGTCTTCCAGGTGACCTGCAGGATGCCGTCCTCACGGTAGAGGTCGGCGAAGTCCTTGAACCACTCCGCGTACTCCTCGAGCTCGGGAAGCTTGACGTAGTCGGCCATTGGCTTGCCCATGGTGGGCCTCCTTTTGGGTAGCGGGGAGCTTCTCCCCTTTTGGATGGATGGCAAGCGCCCGCCTTGGGCGCTCGCTTGGAGCTACGGGGCGCGCGGCCCCGGTGGAGCTTGGGCACGTGGCCCGGTGGAGCTTGGGGCTTGCGCCCCGGTCTTGCTTGGGATTCGCATCCCGGTGGAGCTATCCGGGCTGAGCCCGGGTCGTACCTTGTGAGGTTGCCGGCGCAATCGGCTCTGCCTGCGGCCCGGACCCCCTCCCTTCCAGGGTCCGTACCAGGTGCTACGCCCGCAGGTATTGCTTGCCAGCAGTCAGCCTCCGAGTTCGCAGTCGCCACTTGCCAGCAGTCAGCTGCCGGGCTCGCAGCCGCCACTCGCTAGCAACCAGCCGCAGCTAGGCGGCCTCGGCCTGCGCGGGAGCCTCGGTGCGGCCGCTGGCGAGGAGCGCTCGCTGCGAGGCCACGAGGAAGACGAGCAGCAGCACGCAGGAGACGGAGAGCGCGACGGAGGGCGCCACCCAGTTGGTGTTGCCGTCGGAAAGCGCGGTGGTGACCGGCGTGCTCACGAACTGCCCCAGGTAAAAGAAGGTGTTGATGAGGCAGGTGCCCATCGGTGCGTCGGCGGCCTTGTTCACCAGCAGCGGGGCCAGGACGAACATCGGGGTCATCACGATGCCGCCAGGAAACAGCGCCGAGCCGATGACGTTGAGCGCGTAGGTGGCGTCGCCCAGCATAGAGAGGGTGGCGCAGACCACGAAGGCGCCCACGGCCCCCACCATGGCCACGTAGTAGGGCTTGCCGGTCTTGCCGATGACCACGCCCGCGAGCACGGACATCGGGATGCCCACGAGGCCGTTCAGGCTGGTGAGCAGGTTGCTCATCTCGCCGCTGAGGCCGTAGTAGGCAAACAGCTGCGGGTAGCAGGTGATGAGCGAGTAGAGCGAGAAGGCCAGGAAGAACATGGCAGCACAGAGCAGCACGAGGGGCCTGGAGCTGGCGGCGCTCTTGGCCGCGGTGAGGATGCCGTCGCTCACGGCGTCCTCGGACTGGGGCACGGCGATGCCGGCCTCGCCGTCCTGCACCACGAGCAGGGCCGCCACGAAGCAGGCGGCGGCGTAGGCAAAGACGACCCACCAAAGCGAGCGGACGGAGCCCAGGGCGTTCACGATCACGAGGCCCGAGCCGGTCATCAAGAAGGTGGCGATAGGCGTAGCCGTCATGAAGATGCCGGTGGCGGTGCCGATGGAGGGGCCCTCAAACCAGCGGCCGATGAGCTCCACGCCCACGGGCAGGGCAAAGACCGCGGCGACGCCCTCGACCACGCGCGAGGCCAGCATGACCTCAAAGCTGGGGGCCACGGCCCCGACCAGGTTGCCGGCCATGATCATGGCCAGCATGAAAAGCAGGGTGCGCTTGGGGCCGATTTTGGCGATGAGGCCCGCGCCGGGGACGGAAAGCACGATGCCGGCGAGCGTGAAGATGCTCGTGAGCCAGGCGGCGCTCGTGGTGGAGACGCCAAAGTCCTCGGCGAGCAGGGCCATGACCGGCGTGACCTTGAGCTGGGAGAAGCCCACTGCCATCCCGCAGAGCATGAGGATCGCGAACATCACCCAAGAACGCGCGGAGTTACGTTCAGACATTCGAACACACCTCCCCCTTCAGGAGGGCGGGCGCCTGTGCGGGCCGCGAGAGCTGGCCGGCCCGCACGGGCAGCGGATGCGCTAGAGGCGCTCCACCGTGCCCTCCCAAGAGTCCATCTTCTTGGCAGGTTTGCTGCCCTCGGCGAACCAGTGCGTGGTGACGGTCGTGGCGCGCGTGTAGAAGCGGTAGCCGTCGATGCCGAGCACGTGCTGGTCTCCGAAGAAGGAGTCCTTGTTGCCGCTGAAGGGGTAGTAGGCGGAAGGCACCGGGATGCCCACGTTGATGCCCACCATGCCGCCGTCGGTCTCCATCTCGAAGCGGCGGGCGAAGTAGCCGTCCTGGGTGAAGATGCACGAGCCGTTGGCGAAGGGGTTGGCGTTCATGATCTTGATGCCCTCGTCAAAGTCCTTGACGCGCTTGATGGAGAGCACCGGGCCAAAGATCTCGTCGTGGCCGATGGACATGTCCTCGGTGACGTGGTCGAAGATGGTGGCGCCGATGAAGAAGCCATTCTTGCACTCCTCCGGGACCTCGGGGTTGCGGCCGTCGAGCACGAGCTCGGCGCCCTCCTCGATGCCCTTCTCGATCCAGGAGAGCACGCGCTCCTTGTGCGCCTCGCTCACCACCGGGCCGAGGGCGGTCTCGGGGTCGTAGGCCAGGCCGAGCTTGAGGGCGCTGGCCTTCTCCACGATCATCTTCACGAACTCGTCGGCGATCTCCTCCTGCACGCAGACCGTGGGAAGGGCCATGCAGCGCTCGCCGGCGCAGCCGAAGGCGGAGTTGATGATGGCGGACGTGGTGGCCTCGAGGTCGCAGTCGGCCAGCACCAGGGCGTGGTTCTTGGCCTCGGTCTGGGCCTGGACGCGCTTGCCGTTGAGGCCGGCCTTGGCGTAGATCTCCTTGCCCACGCGGGTGGTGCCCACGAAGGTGATGGCCTTGACGCGCGGGTCGGTGAGCAGCTGGTCGCTCTCGTGGTGGGTGCAGGTGACGAGGTTCACGAGGCCCTTGGGGAAGCCGCCCTCCTCGTAGAAGAGCTCGAGCATGCGCATGGAGGTCAGAGGCGTCGGCGTGGCGGCCTTGAGCACGACGGAGTTGCCGCAGGCGATGGCCAGGGGCACCATCCAGCCCCAGGGGATCATGGCCGGGAAGTTGAACGGCACGATGCCGCCGACGACGCCCAAGGGCTTGCGGTAGGTGGTGCAGTCAAAGCCGGTGGTCACCTGCAGGGCGCCGGAGCCCTGGATGGCGAGCGGCAGCGAGCAGGCCAGCTCGGTGGGCTCGATGGCCTTGAGGATGTCGCCGCGGGCCTCGTTGAGGTTCTTGCCGTGCTCCTTGGCGCAGAGCTCGGTGAGCTCGTCGAGGTGGTTCACGAGGACGTCGCGCCACTTGAACATGTACTGGACGCGCTTGGAGAGGGAGACCTTGCTCCAAGACTCAAAGGCCTGCTGGGCGGAGTCGATGGCCTCGGCGACCTCGTCGGCGGTGCACAGCGGCACCTCGGCGATGACCTCGCCGGTGGAGGAATCGGTGACCTGCTTGTACTCGGCGGTCTTGGATTCACGCCACTCGCCGTAGACGCAGTACTTCTTTCTCTCGACGGTCATTTGGAAATCCTTTCGCTGGAATGGCCGGGCCGTAACGGGCACCGGGTTTGCAAGGCTCGCCTGCCGCCGTGGACGGGCGAGGAGTACCGAAGGGGGCCCGCCGCCGCTGCGGGCGGCGAGCACACGTGCGGGGGCCTAGCGCAGGCGGTACACGTGGTTGTAGTCGGTGGGGTCGTTGTAGCGCGTGAACTGGGCGCCGAGCGGGCGGATGACCGGCAGGTCGGCCAAGGCCGTGGGGATGTGCCAGTACATGGGCATCTGCCAGTGCTCGGGCGCGTGGAAGGTCGCCGTGCCGGAGCAGACCGTGACCTCGGGCTCCATGAGCTCAAAGGGGTAGTCCGCGGGCTTCTCCCAGGCCTTGGGGTTGAAGGTGGCGTAGCTCACGTCCGCGCCGGCCTCGTGGTACTGCTGGCCCTTCTCGGGCGTGGCCTGGATGTACTTGTAGTTGAACTTGCCCTCGGACTCGGCGGTGAGCTTCTGCATGTAGGCGAGGTCCTCAGGCTGGCCCTCGAGGTCGAGCTCCACGTCGAGGAACTTGAAGCCCCAGTCGCTTGCCTGGGTGCGCACGTGGCGGCCGTCCTTGGCAAAGCGCGGGATGTCGGCGTAGACCTTGGCGTAGCCCATCAGCTCGCGGCCGCCCAGGATGGGGTCGGCGTGGTTCTCGTACATGGCGAGGATGAGGTCGCCGTTGAGGTGGTCGCGCTCGCCGTCATAGCGAACCGGAACGCTGATGTTGATGAGGTAGTAGGTGTTACCGGAGAAGTTGCCCAGCGTGCCGAACTCGCAGGTGGCCACGGAGAGCACCGGGGCGCGCAGGGTGAAGTTCTCGGGCAGGAAGGCCTCGAGCTTCTTTGCGTCCGTCTCGAACATGACGGTCGCGGCCTCGACGGTGGCCGGCTTGTTCAGCTGGTAGACGCCGTTCTCGTCGGGGTTCTTGAGGTCCGGCGAGGGCCCGAAGAAGACGGGCATCTCGTAGACGCGGTCAGGGCGAATGGTGAGTCCCATGGTTCACCTAGCCGATCGCGTTGAGGCCGCCATCGGGGTAGATGGTGGAGCCGGTGACGAAGTCGGAGGCGGCGGAGGCCAGGAAGATGGCCGGGCCCTTACAGTCCTCGGGGTAGCCGATGCGCTGGGCGGGCATGGACTTGGCGATGGCGTTGCGGGCGGCCTCGTCGTCGGGCAGCAGGCCGACCATCATCGGGGTGTAGGTGATGGTGGGGCCGATGGCGTTGACCTGGACGTTGGGGCCGAGGTCGGAGGCGTAGGCCTTGGTGAGCATCTCGACGGCGCCCTTGGTGGCGCAGTAGCCGACGTTGCCCATGCCGCCGTTGCCCACGGCGCGGATGCCGCGCACGGAGCCCACGTTGACGATCTTGCCGTGGACGTCGTTGTCTTTGAAGTACTTGCCGAAGTGCTTGCAGGTGAACATGAGGGACTTCACGTTGGCGTCGAACATGGCGTCCCAGTCCTGTTCGGGGAACTCGGTGCCGGGGTGCTTCTTGTTGAAGCCCTGGGAGTTGACGAGGATCTCCACCGAGCCCATCTGCTCGAGGGCGGCGGCCAGCAGGCTCTCGACGTCGGCCTCCTTGGAGGCGTCGCCGGCGTGGGTGAGGATGGTGGCGCCGCAGTTGGCACAGATCTCACCGGCGGCGCGCTCGAGGCTCTCGGGCTTGCGGCTGGAGATCATGACCTGGGCGCCGGCCTCGGCCAGGCCCTCGGCAATGGCCTGGCCAATGCCGCCGGCACCGCCAACGACGACGGCGTGCTTGCCGGTGAGGTCAAAGAGGGACGTGCTCATGATGTGCTCCTTCTAATCGAATTGCGGTTACTTATCGATGAAACCGATGGGAGAGGCGGGACGCGAGACGGCAACGGGAAACCGTCCCGCGCCCCGTAGGAGACGCACGCGGCGCATGGGCGCCGGGGGCTTCGTGCGAAACCTAGGTCTGGGAATGGCCATGGCGCCTGAGGCCTGCCTGGGAGCCGTGGCTCCCCCGCCCGCGCCGGCTAGCCTGGGAGGCTTTCGCCCCCCCTGCCGGCGGGCTGCCATGCCATGGGAAGGGACGCTTAGGCTTGCTGCGGCGGGAGCAGGACGACGAGCATCTGGCAGGTCACGCTGCCGTTGTTCTGGATGCCCTTCTTGGTGTTGGGGCCGCAGTGGAAGGAGTCGCCGGCGTGCAGGGTGGTCTTCTCGCCGCCCTCGCACTCGATGTCCATCTCGCCCTCGACGATGTAGTAGATGCTCTCGAGCGGGTTGGAGCCAAACTCGCAGCCGCCGCCGGGCAGGAAGTGGGAGAGTCCCATGATGATCTTGCCGTCGTTGACGTCGTCGGGGTTGTGCAGGCGGGTCGGGCGCATGTCGTAGTGGCCCGGGGCCTCGTAGAAGGTGGCCTCATTCTTGCGGACGATCTTGTAGCTCATGTCGCGCTCCTTTCAAAAAAGTGCATAGGACACCACCCAGATGCAT
Organism: Prevotella sp. CAG:279; assembly: GCA_963653485.1. Taxonomy (GTDB): domain Bacteria; phylum Actinomycetota; class Coriobacteriia; order Coriobacteriales; family Atopobiaceae; genus Parolsenella. The sequence continues at coordinate 9,806 of CAVJWS010000006.1, read as the reverse complement.
AGGCAATCTAGGGACAAACCAAATCTGTAAGGACTGTTCTTGCTGCTAGCGCTGTTGTTTTCTTGTTTGCGCCCGCGCTTGTTCTTGTTGACTCAAGTGTATGAACGACAGGTTTCGATGTGAAATATGCAGAGTCAATCAGCGAGGACGCGGTTATCGGTTCCATCGATAACCGCAGGTTGCGGCAAGCATGAAGAGCGCCCGCAGGTGCCACGCGTCCGCACGGCGTCCCGCGAGCGGCGCCAAACCCGGCGCGAACGGTTTGAAGCAACCATGGAGCGCCGAACGTCGCGGGCCTGGCCAGACTCCGCCCCCCGCGAGCGGTATGCCACACTCGCGCCCCGTTCGTCTGCGGGCGGCATGGCCTCGTTTGCGCGCCCGCTCGCCCGGGAAAACGGCACGGGGCCCTCACCCACCGCCACGGCGGGGCCGCAACGTCTGGCCACAAAAAAGGCGCCCCGCCAAACGGCAGGGCGCCCAAAGCGCATGCTATCGATTGTGGCGAGCTTGCCTACTCGCGGCTCGTGTCCTGCTGGGCCGCGCTCTTGATGTTGCGGCGGCGGCGAAGCTCGAGCGCCTTGTCCATGGGGCCGTACAGCGGGCTCAGGGGCTTGTCGTGGGTCTCGGCCCAGTACGTGGGGCCAGGCACAAAGAGCAGCTTGAAGTTGCTGATGCCGCCATTGAGCAGGCCGTTGAGGTCGTAGAGCCTGGCACCGGCCTCCTTGGCAGCGCAGATGGCGACCCACTTCATGTAGTAGTTCGCCCTGCTCGCCTTGCCGGCCTCGTTCACCGCGCCCCAGAGCTCAAAGCAGGTGCCGTTGGGAGAGACGGCGTTCCAGAGGAAGGCCTCGATGCCCTCCTGCCCCTCGGCCACAAAGAAGTGCTGGATGCCCTCGAGCTCGTCAAAGGCGGCCTCGTAGAACTCGTCTGCGTGCAGGCCAAAGCCGTCCGCCTCGGCGGTTTGGTGGTAGAGGGCGAGCACCGCCGGCAGGTCCTCGCGCGTGGCGCGGCGGACGTTGATGCCGGCACGGCTCGCCTTGCGGATGTACTGGCGGCACTTCTTGTTGGGGATGCCTGCCATAAGCTCGTCTTCCGAAGGCTCGAGGCTGATGGCGGCCGTCTTGTTGAGCAGAATCGCCTCGCTGGTCTTCCAGGAGCTGTCAAAGGAGAAGCCCTCCACGGCAGGGTCGACCTTGAGGCTCACGGCCTTGGTGTTGCTGCGGCACCAGCCGGCGACGGCGTCGGCCACGGCCTGGAGCTGGCCGTCCTTCGCGAAGGGGCCGCGCGGCGCGTAGGCCATGGCGCGGAAGGGGAAGGGCATGGAGCGCAGGAGCACCTGCGCGCCGCCGACGGGGGTGCCGTCCGCGTCCTTGCAGACAAGGCGACGGGCGGTCCAGGGGCCGGTCTTCACCTTGAGCTCGCCCCACTGCCACCACTGGAGGGGATGGGCGCCAAAACGCTCGGCGACCTCGTTCCACTCGTCCTTGGCGATAATCTCTTCAACCTGCATATATATGCCCTTCATAGGGGTTCGTTTCCGCGCCCATGGTAGCACCCATACGTATGCCTGCGCACATCCTCCACCAACCGCCGCGGCGCTCGCGTTAGGATGAAAGGCTGATTGTTACCACGTACCCAACATGGCAGGGAAACCATGACACAGACTAGCAACGGCGCCGCCAAGGGCGCCGCGACGCGCACCTTCACCTGCGCCGAAATCACGCCCGAAGAGCTCGACGCCTTCTCGGCGACGCACCCGCAGGGCAACTTCCAGCAGTGCTCCGGCATGGCAGGCGTTCGCTCGGACAATGGCGTGGGCGTGCAGTTCCTCGGCTTCTATGAGGGCGGAAGGCTCGTAGGCGCCACCGAGTTCGAGGTCCACGGCCACGGCATCTCAATCTTTGCCGAGGTCCACGACGGCCCGCTCGCCGACCTTGCCGACGCCGAGCTCGTCAGCTTCGTCTTCTCCGAGCTGCGCAGGCGCGCCAAGCAGGCGGGCGCCGCCCAGCTCATCGTGACCCCCGAGCTTCCCTGGCGCACGAGGAACTCCGCCGGCGAGGAGCTCGACCATGAGGGCGCAAGCCTCGCCAACGTCCCGGCTGGTACAGAGCGGGGGCCCGCCAAGGCGCAGATGGACAACGTCCTGGCGGCCGGCTTCGTGCACGGCGGCTTCGTGCGCGAGTACACCGCCGTCCCGCGCTGGCGCTACCTCAAGGACCTCTCCCCCTTCGCAAATGCCGATGAGCTCCTGGCCTCCTACGCCAAGAACACCAAGCGCAACGTCCGCATTGCGCTGGACAACGGCGTCGTCGTGAAGAAGGCCTCCAGAAACGAGCTGCCGCTCTTCCACGACATCTGCGGGCTCAGCTGCGAGAAGCAGGGCTTTGAAAACAAGCCCCTCTCCTACTTCCAGCAGATCTATGACCGCCTGGGGGACACGGCCGAGTTCAACATCGCCTATATCGACACCGCGCAGCATCTCGCCTCGTGGGAGAAGAAGCGCGACGAGTTCGCCTCCGAGGCCGCGAAGCTCGAGCGCTCCCTCGAGACCGCCCGCACGCCCGAGAAGGTCGAGCGCAAGCTCAACGACATCCGCAAGAAGCACGAGGCAGCCGAGAAGCGCGTAGAGACCGCCAAGGAGTACGCCGCCCTGGGCGAGCTCATCCCCGCCGCCGCGGCGCTCTTCATCTGGCACCCGCGCGAGTGCGTGTACCTCTTCAGCGGCTCGGACCCCAAGTACGCCAAGTTCTACGCCGCCACCGCCATCCAGCACCACGTCATGGGCGAGTGCCTCGAGCACGGCTGCACGCGCTACAACTTCTACGGCATCAACGGCGTCTTTGACGACCCGGATGACCCGGGCCGCGGCCTGCTCGAGTTCAAGCAGGGCTTTGAGGGCTTTGTCGAGGAGCTCATGGGCGAGTTTGAGATGCCCGTCCGCCCCGCCGTGCTCGCGGCCAAGAAGCTCGCCCACAAGGTCCTCGGGCGCTAGCCGGCCGGCAGGCCAAGGCCTCACGCCCGAGGGCTAGCTCGCATAGGAGAACTTGTACACGTAGACGTGCACCGTCGGGTCGGTGGCGCCGGGACCGAGGTCCTCGACGATGCTGGCCTGGACCTTGCGCCCGCTGTGCTCGCTGAGGTAGGTCTGGATCATCTCCATCTTGGCAGGCTGGAGCACGGCCACCATGTCGTCGCGCTCGGGCAGCTCCTGCAAGACGTCGTTGTCCTCAATCCCCCAACGCTCGAGGAGCGCGGCCCAGGGAGCCGTGTGGTTCTCCCAGCCGCCGATGGGCAGCATGTTGTCCGGGAAGTCCCAGCCCTCGAGCGTGAAGGCGTTGTAGCCGGTGAAGTAGATGGTCTGGGAGCGGCCAAAGACCACGAGCTCGTCGGGGTGCTCGTCAACATAGGCCCGAGCGGCGGCCGAGGTCGCAGAGGAGGTCTGGGCCGCGAGCGGGCGCGCCACCTTGAGGTAGAAGACGCCGCAGACCCCAAGGCAGAGCACGAGCGCAAGGGCGGGGACCGCCACGGCCGCACGCCCTCCCAAAAGGGCCCCTCCCCTGGCGGCGGCATGCCCGCCACGGCGCTGCTCGGGCGCCCAGGCGCAGGTGATGAGCGCAAAGACGGCGCACATGATGAGCGGCAGCACCACGTGCAGGCGCACGCGCTGCCGCATAATGAGCAGAAGGCAGCTCACGAGCATCATGGCCACGACGCCCGCCATGAGCGCGCGGGCGGGGCCGGCGCAGCGGATGTCCTTGCCAATTGCCCAGGCAAACGCCCCCGCAACCACGACGAGGCCCAGGAGCAGGTAGGTGGTCTTTGCCTTGAGCGAGGCCACGAGGTTGGAGAGGCTCAGGTGGTCAACCGCGCCGCCAAGCCTCTCAAAGAACTCCGTGCCAAAGACGGAGTCGTCCGCAAAGAGCCAGTTGTAGAGGATCGTCACGTCGTTGTCGGAGAGGCTGGGCTCCACCGCCTGAACCTCCTCAACAGAAAGGTCTGGGTAGTCGAGCGCGGAGCGTCCCGCATCGAGGTAGGCCGAGTAGCCCTCCCAGCCCTGCGTGTGGTCGTAGGCATAGCGGGCCGCCAATGCGCAGATGCCCACGAGCGCGATGACGACGACGCCGCGCACGATGGAGGCGACGTGGCGGTTCTTGGCAAGCACCCAGATGGCGAACGGGGCAAAGAGCGCGATGGTCGCAAGGCCGCTCTCGGGACGAAGCGAATAGCCAAGCACCACGAGCAGGCAGCCAAAGACGTCACCCGCGCGCACTCCGCCGACCTTCTCGAACGCGGCGTTGCCGACCACGAGCATGAGGCCGGCCGCCGTCGCCAAGAACGCGACGATGGTGAAGGTGAGGTACATGGTCGAGATGAGCTCGAGCGCCACGAGCAGGGCGAGCACCACGCGGCACATGCCGTCAGAGAGGCGCGAGCGCAGCGCCTTGTCCCACGCGACGGCGAACGAGGCCACGATGAGCGCAAGCAGCGTCAGCGCATACCAGGGCACCGCAGGGAGCACGGCATAGAGCGCGGAGAGCGGCGCGCTGATCGTCACGAGGGAATAGGGCATGAGCAGGCTCTGCCCCGCCGCGAGGAACCTGCCGCTCGCATAGAGCTGCTGGATCTGCTCGTCGGGGCTCATGGGGTACTTGGGCGTGGCAATAAGGCACGCGACCAGCACCGGCAGAAGCGCGGCGGCAAACGAGACGAGCGCGGCCGCCCTGGGCGCCCTGGGGCCAGACTCGCCTTCGCGCCCGCCTTCCCTGCGTGCAACAGCTTGGCTATGCATCTTGGCTCCAAGTCTCCTAGAAGGACGTGTCGGTGGGCTCCGGATAGAAGCGTGCGAACTTGCGGACGAAGTTCTTCTCCATGAGCAGGCCGGCGAAGCGCGAGCCGAGGGTGTCGGCCTTGCAGCGCAGCGGGTTGACGGCCTTCCCGGCCGCGACCACGCGGTCAAACTCGGCCAGCAGCTTATGGCCGCGCACGTACTTGCGGGCAAGGCTCACGGGGATGCGGTGGTACAGCACCTTCTCGCTGATCTGCACCGGTTCGCTCACGCCGTCGATGACGTCGCGCACGAGGACGTACATCGGGTTCACCCCGGCGGCGGCGGAGTAGTAGGAGTTTGCGCCGATGCGCGGGTTGAGGTCGAGGAAGAGCCTGCGGCCGTCCTTGGGGTCGCGCTTGAGGTCGATGTTGGCAAAGCCGTACCAGCCAATCCCCTCGAGCATGCGCCTCGCCTGCTCCCAAAGCTCGGGCATGGGCTTGGTGATCATGGCCACCGGGTTGCCGAAGAGCGTGGGGGCGTGGTCCTCGAGCAGCACGTGGGCGCCGGAGAACATGACGGCCTTGCCGGACTTCCCCACGTAGACGGTGAGGCTGTCCATATAGGTGTCGTCTCCCTCGATGAGCTCCTGGACGAGGAAGTCCCCGCCAAAGCCGGCCGCGCGGAGGTCGGCCCAGAGGCGGTCGAGCTCGGCCTGCTCATGGACGAAGTAGACCTTCTGGAAGCCCATGGCGATGAAGTGGTTGTACTCGGAGGAGGCGGCCGGCTTGGCGATGAGCGGGAAGCTGATCTTTGAGGCGGCTATGGGTTCGGCGCCCGCGAGCGACACGATCTCGGTCTTAGGGACGTCAAGGCCATAGGAGGCACAAAGCTCCTGGAAGCGCACCTTGTCGGAGACCTCGCTCATGAGGTCGTGCGGGGGCAGCGGGCACACCACGTTCTCGGGTAGCTCGTCCTGGATGTTCTCGATGAGCTCCACGCGGTCGTCGGTGTTGGCGATGACGATGACCTTCTTGCCGGCGCTCTTGGCGGCAATCTCACACAGGGCGGCCTTCACGCAGCCCTGGTCGTTTGCGGCCACGTTGTGCATCCTCACGAAGCGCGACTTCTTGATAACCGCGATGGCGTCGATGGCCACCACGTAGCTAAAGACGCCAAAGGCCTCGTAAAACTCGCGGGCGAGCGGGTAGGTCGACATGTCGCCGCCGAGGATGACGGGCTGGATGTCGTCGCGCTTCATAAGAAAGTCCATGCAGCTGCTCCTTAGCAGGAAGGTTTGCGCCTTAGGTTAGATGTTAGTTGCTCTTGCGCCCCGCGGCGCGGCCGCCCAGCACGCGGGAGAAGATCGCGTCGAAGAAGGGCGCCTCGGAGACGCCGCGCGCGTAGGCCACGCCAAAGGTCACGAGCACGGCGGGCACGCCGCCGGCGACCGAATAGAGGACGCCGCGCATGATGCCCTCGCAGGGGCCCACGAAGCGCGTGAGGGCAAACAGGATGGCGGCGCCCACGGCGGAGCCCGCGGCGCCAAGCGCCAGCGCGCGGAAGAGCGTCTTCGCAACCGACTTGAAGCCGATGTTGCCGAGCTCCTTGCGGATGTGGTACATCGTGACCAGCACGAGCGAGCCGTAGAAGAGCGTCGAGGACAGCGGCACGACGTAGAGGCCGCCGACCGGCGTGAGGAAGACGCAGATGGCGATCTGCACGATGGTGGCGATGACGGTCGCGACCATGAAGAAGTTCATCTTGATCATGGACGAGCAGACCTTCTGCAGGTAGCTCGACAGGCCGTAGAACGGCAGGGCGAGGGCGAGGCACTGCAGGTACACGGCGGTCTGCGTGACCGACTCCCCGGAGAAGCTGCCGGCGCCGAACACGGCGACGAGGCAGGGGGCGAACACGATGAGGTACATCGCCATGGGCACGAGCGTGAAGACGATCTTGCGGGTCCCGCTCGCGAAGTAGGCCTTGAAGGTTTCGAGCTTGTCGGCCATGTAGCTGCTCGAAAGCTCGGTGAACATCGTGGTGGAGATGGGGATGGCAAAGATGGAGAACGGCAGCACGTACCAGACGCGGGCGTAGTAGGCGATGGAGGCGCCGGCGGGGGTCACCGAGAGCGCGCAGCTGCTCGTGACGGCCGTGGTGGGCGTGGAGATGAGCATGAGCACGAGGGTCGGCAGGCCGATGCGCAGGGTCTCCTTGAGCGCTGGGTCGTGGAAGTCGATGCGCGGGCGGATCTTGATGCCATGGCGCATAAGGGCCGGTACCTGGGCAAAGACCTGCATCGCAACGCCTAGGGGGTTGGCGATGGCAAGCACGACGATGGCCTGCTCGGAAGGCACGCCGAGCTGGTTCACGAGGTAGCTGTAGCCAAAGAAGCCGGCGATGATGATGACGTTGTTGAGGATGGGCGCGACGTTGCTCGCAAAGTAGTCTCGCTCGGCGTTAAGCACGCCCGAGAGAATCGACGAGAGCGCGTAGAGCACGACCTCGATGGCAAACCAGCGGAAGAAGTAGACGGCCAGGTTGGAGTCGAAGCCCTCCGAGGCGCCCGCGCTCTGCGTCCACACGATGGGCACCGCAAAGACGACGCTCAAGACGAACACGACGAGCATGAGAAGAACCACGATCGAGCCCAGGTTAGAGACGTAGGCGGCGGCCTCCTCGTCGCCGCGCTTCTTCTTCACCGACATGTAGACCGGCAAGAACGAGGTGATGAGCATGCCGCCCATCACGAGCTCGTAGAGCAGGTTGGGAAGGTTGTTCGCAACCGTGTAGGCGCTGGCGAGGCCGAGCGCGCCGATTGCGTAGGCCTGGGCGGAGGTTCTGAAGAAGCCGGTGATGCGGCCGATGATGACAAGCACGCTCACGAGGTTTGATGACTTCTCGGCCTGCTTCTCGACGGCCTCGTCCTCGTGGCTCATACGAGGCTCTTCGTCTGCCGTAAGCTCCTCGAGCTCGGACTTCTCGCTGGACACTGATTCGCTCCCTTTGATTTGGCGCATACAAGCGAATGAGTATAGTTGATGCGTACCGGCGCCCTGCGCGCCAGCGGTCCGCTTGGGGCCGTTTCCATAGAATAGCTGCGGCTACAAACGCAGTTCGAGCCTTCTTCCCACGGAGCTAGCCCATGAGCGCGCCCATCGTTGACTGCCACACGCACACAAGCTTCTCGGACGGCGAGTCGAGCTTTGAGGAGAACGTCCGCGCCGCGGCCGCGGCGGGATGCAAGGCGCTCGTCTCCACCGACCACCTCACCTTGCCGGCCAGCATGGAGGCCGCGCCCGACGCGCAGGTGCCCCGCGCCCGCCTGGCCGAGCATCGCGCCGCCTTTGAGGCGGCCCGCGAGCTTGCCGCAGAGATAGCGCCCGAGCTGGAGTTCATTTACGGCTTTGAGTGCGACTGGTACCCGGGCTGCGAGGACAACGTGCGTGCCTGGAGCGAGGGCGCCGTGGTGCGCCTGGGAAGCATCCACTGGATCGGCGAGGCCGGAGACGTGGTGGCGGGGGCCACCGGCGAGGCCGGCACCGAGAACGTGGAGCTTGCCGGCACGCCCGGGACCGGCGCCGGCTGGATTGACTTTGGCAGCGACAGACACGTGTGGGAGGAGCTGGGCGCCGATGAGGTATGGCGCCGCTATGAGGACGCCTGGCGCCGCGCCTGCGAGAGCCCGCTCGATTTTGACGTGATGGCCCACCCCGACCTCGCCATGCGCTTCGTGAACGAGGGCTATGCCGCGGGCATGGACCTGCAGCCCACCTGGCGCCGGATGGCCGAGTGCGCGCGCAGCTGCGGGCGCCGGGTGGAGGTCTCCACCGCCGGCCTGCGCAAGAGCGTGGGCGCCTACTATCCCAACGCCGAGCTGCTGCGCCGCTTCGCCCAGGCCGAGGTGCCCGTCACCTTTGGCAGCGACGCCCACGCAGCCGCGGACGTCTGCTGGGGCGTCCGCGACGCCTACCACTACGCCGCCGCGGCCGGCTACCGCAGCTTCTGCGTCCCCCACGCCGACGGCAGCTGGGAAGAGGTTGATCTGGGCTAGGGACGGCGCACGTCCGGCCGCATCGAAAACGAGCCACCAAGCCGCCTACGCGAGAAGCGGCGCGCGCTACTTCATACGGGCGTTGAGCTCCCCTGCCAGCTCTTCCAGGGTGACGCCGTAGCGCTCGAGGACCACGAGTAGGTGGTAGACCAGGTCGCCGGCCTCGTAGCGGATGTGGTCATGGTCGTCGTCCTTGGCGGCCATGATGACCTCGCTTGCCTCCTCGGCGATCTTCTTGAGCAGCTCGTCCTCCACGTCGGTGAGCAGGCGGGCGGTGTAGCTCTCCTCCGGCGAGGCCTCGCGGCGGCCGTGGATGGTGGCGGCGAGGCTCGTGAGGGTCTCCCCGATGTTGCCGGGCTGGACGTTGGCGGTACGGACTCCCATGGTTATCCCTTCTTGCGGCTAGGCCGCCTTGTTGATGCATTGGTTCGTGAATCGCCTCGGGGTGGTGGCGAGCCGGCGGGCCGAGGCGCAAGATGTCGCACGCAGGCATCGGCTCGCGCCGCGAGGGCCGCTCCCCTACTCGCCCACGCGCTTAAAGAAGCAGGTGCGGTTGCCGGTGTGGCAGGCGGGGCCGGGACTGTCCACCTTGGCGAGCAGGGTGTCGTTGTCGCAGTCGGCCCACAGCTCCTTGACCTGCTGCATGTTGCCGCTGGTGGCGCCCTTGTTCCACAGCTCCTGGCGGCTGCGGCTCCAAAACCAGGTGGTGCCGCGCTCGAGTGTGAGGCCCACGCTCTCCTCGTTCATCCACGCTACCATGAGCACCTCGCCGGTGTCGTACTGCTGCACCACGCACGGAATGAGCCCCGCGCTGTCATATTTGAGATCTGCCGCAGATAGAACCTGCTCCATATCTAATCCTTTCAGACCGCCGGGGACAGTTCCCGGCTAGATACAAGCTCAAGCTTCCGGCGAAAGCCAGACACCACCAGGTCGGCGAGGGTTTTCCAGGTGCCGCAGATTGGGGCGAAAGAGGAGCGAAGC
>CAVJWS010000005.1:0-39685 GCA_963653485.1 Prevotella sp. CAG:279 | reverse complement strand
TGGACTTGCCCATGCCGTTGGGGCCCACCACGCCGATCTTGGCGCCGGGGAAGAAACTGAGCGTGACGTCGTCGAGGATGACCTTGTCACCGTGGCTCTTGCGGGCCTCGAACATCTGGTAGATGAACTCTGCCATCTGCATACCTCCTGGTACGGGGTTTGTTTGCGAGGGGCGGGGCGGTGCGTCGCGCAGGGCGTTCGCGTGCGCCACGGCCGGCCGGCTTGCCTTTAGCCACGGCGTGCGTTGCGTGCTGCGCACTTGCCTGGGGCCTTGGCGTGCGACTGCGCCGCGCGGCCGCGTTTGTGCACGGATGCGTCGCCGTTTGCGGCGCGCCTGCAAACTCGCCCGCCTACCTCGCTTGCTTTCACGAAGTCCAAGACTACCAGAAGCGTTTGCGCTGCGCCTGTGAGCTGCCGTGATGTTTGGGTAGAATGTCGAGCGTATGTGAAACCCGCGCCTTGCGGGCAAAAAGTAGGGAGAACCCAGGCCCATGTCAGCGATGAACGACAAGGACTACTACAAGATCCTCGGCGTGGAGCACGACGCCACCGAGGAGCAGATAAGCAAGGCCTTCCAGAAGCTCGCCCGCAAGTACCACCCGGACGTGAACAAGGAGCCGGACGCCGAGGAGAAGTTCAAGGAGGTCTCCGAGGCCTACGCCGTCCTCAAGGACCCGGACAAGCGCCGCCGCTACGACGCCATGCGCTCCGGCAGCCCCTTTGCGGCCGGCGGCTACGGCAGCCCCTCGAGCCCCCAGGGAGACCCCTTCGCCGGCATGGGCGGCTTCTGGGGCTTCCCCTTTGGCGGGGCCTACGGCGCAAGCCGCACCTCCACCCGCTCGCGCGCCTACAACCCGCAGGCCGGCGGTGACGTTATCTACCAGCTGGATTTGGACGACAAACAGGCCAAGGAGGGGTGCCGCCGCGGCGTGACCTTCCAGCGCTACGTCGCCTGCGACGTCTGCCACGGCGCGGGCTCCGTTCACTCCGAGCACGCCAAGACCTGCCCCACCTGCGCCGGCTCCGGCCGCATCTCGGTTGACCTCTCCGGCATCTTCGGCATCGGCGCCATGAGCATGGTGTGCCCCGAGTGCGAGGGCTCCGGCAAGGTCGTGGCCGACCCCTGCGACGCCTGCGGAGGCACCGGTCGCGTGCTCTCCGCGAGCGAGGTGGTGGTCGAGGTCCCGGCTGGCAGCCACGACGGCGACACCATCCGCATCTCCGGCATGGGCAACGCCGGCACCAACGGCTCCACCACGGGCGACTTCGTCTGCCGCGTGGGCGTTCCCAGCGAGCGGCTGAACCCGCGCGCCGCCCAGGGCTTCACCATGATCGGCTTTGCCCTGCCGTTCTTGGTGCTGGGCCTGCTGCTGCAGTCCGTTGTGCAGTTCTCCTTCTTCATCGTCGTCCCCTCGGCCATCGGCATCTGGATGATCGCGAGCTCGGGCGGCTTTGGGGGCCATGCCGGCATCTGGTGGAAGAACGCCCTGCGCTACGTGGGCAACGGTGCCGTGAACGGTGCCACCATCGCCGTGTTCCTCGCCCTCATGGTCTCATGCATGAGCGGCCTGGGGACGGCCGGCTACGTGGGCGCCGCCCGCGGGGTGGGCCTGCGCGGCTAGCTTTAGGTACATATTGGGCACGGGCTCCGCTGGTCGCCTGCGCCTTTGTTTGGTTTCGTCTAGGAAGTGAGCACTACGAGCGTGGAAGCAAAGGTCGATTACTACGAGGTGCTCGGCGTTGACCGCGACGCCGACGCAAAGACTATCAAGCGCGCCTTTCTCAAGAAGGCGCGTTCCCTTCACCCGGACGTCAACAAGGAGCCGGATGCCGAGGAGCGCTTCAAGGAGGTAAACGAGGCCTATTCGGTCCTCTCCGACGAGCAGAAGCGTTCCAACTACGACCGCTTCGGCGACCCCGACGGCCCGGCCGGCTTTGGCGGCGGCGCCGTTGACATGTCCGACATCTTCGGCGGCTTTGGTATGGACGACATCCTCTCGTCCTTCTTTGGCGGCGGCGCCTCCGGAGGCGGCCGCGCGGCCCGCACGGCCGGCCGCGACATGGGCATCTCTCTGCGCATCTCGCTGGCAGAGGCCGCGAGCGGCCTCACCCGCACGGTGGCCTACGACCGCCTGGCCCCCTGCGACGACTGCAACGGCACGGGCGCTGCGGACGGCGGCAAGGCCACGACCTGCCCGCGCTGCCACGGCTCCGGCCGCGTCGTCACGGTGCAGCGCACCATCCTCGGTCAGATGCAGACGCAGAGCGAGTGCCCCAACTGCCACGGCACGGGCCACGTCATCGACCACCCCTGCGAGACCTGCGGCGGCCAGGGCCGCACGCCCAACCACGAGACGGTGAAGGTGGAGATCCCGGCCGGCGTCCACTCCGGCCAGACCATCACCATCGCCGGCTATGGCGAGGCGGGCGTGCGCGGCGACAGGTCCGGCGACCTCGTGGTTCGCATCGAGGTGCTCGAGGACGAGCGCTTCCAGCGCCAGGGCGACGACCTCTACATCGTGGAGGACGTGACCGCTCTTGAGGCCATCTGCGGCTGCACGCTCAAGGTCGAGGGCATCTTGGCTGACGAGATGGTTGAGGTTGCAGTGCCGGCGGGTTGTTCCCACGCCCAGCACGTGGAGGTCGAGGGCTACGGCATGCCGCGCCAGGGCAGCTCGGCGCGCGGCAAGCTCGTCGTGGTGGTGAACGTCGTGGTTCCCACTGACCTCTCCGAGGGCGACGTCGAGGCCATCCGTGCCATCGCCGCCGCGAGGGGAGAGCGCGTCGACGGCGCCGATGACAAGCCCGTCTTTGGCGGCCACATGGGCCGTGCCGCCTCCGCCAAGCCGCACGGAAGGCACAAGAAGTGAGCTGCCGCGGGGCGCAGTCCGCGCCGAAGGTGGCCTTCGTAAACCTTGGATGCCGCGTGAACCGCGTGGAGCTCGACACCATGGCGCGCGAGCTCACGGCTCGCGGTGCCCAGGTGGTGGGCGAGGACGAGGCCCAGGCCATCGTGGTCAACACCTGCGCCGTCACGGCCGAGGCCGAGGCCAAGGCCCGCAAGGCTGTGCGCCACGCGGCCGGCCTGCCCGACGCTCCCGTGGTGGTTGCCACGGGCTGCGTGGCGAGCCTGTTCGCCGACGAGCTGGAGGCCCTGGCGCCCAACGTGAGTGTCGAGTCCGACAAGGCCAAGGTTGCCGACCGCGTGATGTCTGAGCTGGGGTTTGTTGGCGAGATGAAGGTTGGCGCTGCTTCGGCGGCGGCTGCGGATTCTGGAGCGGGTGGCTCTCAAGTAGAGGCGGCTGCGGCTCCTGGCCCCGGCGCTGGTGATGCCGGCACTAGTGCAGGCAAGCCTTCTGCCGAGCTTTCTTCGGCTGGCCGCGCTGCCGCTGCAACTGGCTCTGCCGCCTCCTCGCAAGACTCCAACCCCGCCTCCGAGCCGGGCGCTCCCGGCCATGCCGTCACCCCTACGGGACGCATGCGCCCGGGCCTCAAGATCCAGGACGGCTGCGACAACCGCTGCACCTACTGCATCGTCTGGAAGGCCAGGGGCGCGTCGCGCTCCATCAAGCCGGCCGATGTGCTGGCCGGTATCGAGGACCTTGTGGCCGACGGCGCCAAGGAAGTCGTGCTCACGGGCATAGACCTAGGCAGATATGAGTACGAGGGTCTCACACTCGCCGGGCTTCTTAGGCAGATTCTTACGCAGACGAGCGTGGGCCGCGTGCGCCTCTCGTCCATCGAGCCGGCCGGCGTCACGCCCGAGCTGCTCGGGGTCATGGCTGCCTCCAAGGGCCGCGTGGCCCCGTACCTGCACATCCCGCTGCAGAGCGGCTGCGACGCCACGCTCGAGCGCATGGGCAGGCCCTACACCTCGGCCGAGTACCTCGAGGTGGTTAAGCGTGCCCGCAAGGCGCTTCCCGGCGTGGCCATCGCCTGCGACCTCATCGTGGGCTTTCCGCAGGAGACGGACGATGAGTTTGCCCAGAGCCTTGCCACCTGCGAGGCGGCCGCCTTTGCCAAGATGCACGTCTTTAGGTACTCGCGCCGCCCCGGCACGCCGGCTGCGGCCATGCCCGGCCAGGTGCCGCCCGAGGTGAGCGCCGGGCGCAGCCGTGCCATGCGCGAGCTCGCGAGCCGTATGCGCGCCGCCTACGCAGAATCGCTCGTGGGCACCGAGCAGCTCGTCTTGGTTGAGCGCGATGACACGGGCGTCACCGGCGGCCTTGTGGAAACCTTGGTGGACGAGGACCTGCGCGGCCAGCTCGTGCGCGTGGTGCCGCGCGCGGTGAGCGCCGCCGGCGTGCTCGATGCCAGGTGCTGTCGTATCATGGATGCCTAGCGCCGCGCGCGCAGCCTGCAGTCCCGCACTTTGGAGGAGCATGGAGCCGTCCCAAGTAAGACTCACCATCCCGGATTCCGTCGACATGACGAGCCTCATGGGCCCGGCAGACTCGCTGCTCAGGCGCATCGAGGCGGCAACCGACGCCACCATCACCGTGCGCGGCAACCAGGTGGCCGTGATGGGCGACCCCATTGAGGCAAACCGCGTCGTCTCCGTGTTCTCCCAGCTCACGCAGATGGTCTCCCGCGGCGAGACGCCCTCGCCCGAGGAGGTCGACCTCATCCTGGAGCGCTCCGGCTCCTCATCCGCTCCCGACACGAGCTTTGCCGACGACATCCTGCTCACCTACCGCGGCCGCGCCCTTCGTCCCAAGACGGCCGGCCAGCGCCGCTACATCGAGGCGGTGCGCCACCACACCCTCACCTTTGCCCTGGGCCCCGCCGGCACGGGCAAGACCTACCTCGCCATGGCGATGGCCGTGGCCGCCCTCAAGCGTCGCGAGGTCAACCGCATCGTGCTCTGCCGCCCGGTGGTTGAGGCCGGCGAGAGCCTGGGCTACCTTCCCGGTACCCTGCAGGAGAAGCTCGACCCCTACGTGCGCCCGCTCTATGACGCCCTGTTCGACATGACCGACATGGAGAAGGGCAACGCCCTCATTGAGCAGGGGGTTATTGAGATCGCCCCCTTGGCCTACATGCGCGGCCGCACCATGAACGACGCCTTCGTCATCTTGGACGAGGCCCAGAACACCACGCCCGAGCAGATGAAGATGTTTCTCACCCGCATGGGCTTTCGCAGCAAGTTCGTCGTCACCGGAGACGCCTCGCAGCGAGACCTCACCGGCCCCTCGGGACTCTCGAGCGCACGGCGGGCCCTGGAGGGCGTGGAGGACATCGCCTTCGTTGACCTGGGGCGCGCCGACATCGTGCGCCATGCGCTCGTGGCGCGCATCGTCGAGGCCTACGAGCGCGCTGAGGCCGCGCCTGGCCTGCGCGGGGGAGGGGCCGAATAATGCTTGAGCTGAATCTTTGCGCCGAGGACGGCGCCGAGCTTGCCATCTCCGAGGACGAACTTGCCCGCGTCTTTGAGCTCGTGCTTGCCCAGGAGGGCGTGGAGCGCCCCTGCTCGGTATCGGTGAGCGTGGTTGGGGAGTCCCAGATGCAGGAGCTCAATCGCGATTGGCGCGGCGTGGACAGCCCCACTGACGTCATCTCCCTTGAGTGCGAGCGTCCCGATGACCCGGAGCTTGCGCCCGGCGAGCCGTGCGAGCTCGGTGACATCGCCATGGCGCCCGCCGTGCTGGCCGCCCAGAGCGCTCGCTTTGGCACCTCTCCGGAAGACGAGACCCGCCTCATGGCCATTCATTCGCTGCTGCACCTGCTGGGTTATGACCACATAGAGGAGGACGAGGCTGCCGTCATGGAGGCGCGCGAGGACGAGCTTCTGGCCCTTGCCTGCGGCCGTGACCTCGGCCACATCGCCACCACGCGTCACGATGATGACGCGCTGCTAGCCGAGAAGGGGTGCGGCGCATGATCCCCGGCTCCAAGGAAAACCACCCCTCGTTTTGGAAGAGCTTCGGCTTTGCCCTACAGGGCTTCCGCTTTGCGCTGCAGACCGAGCGCAACATCAAGGTCATGCTCGGCGGCTTCGTCTTTGCCGTGGTGTGCGGCCTGGCCATCGGCATCGACGCCGCGCGCTGGGGCGTCATCTTGCTGTGCTGCGGCGCGGTGCTCTGCGCCGAGCTCATGAACACCGCCATCGAGACCATCGTTGACCTCGTCTCGCCCGAGTACCACCCGCTTGCGGGCCGCGCCAAGGACATCGCCGCGGCGGCTGTCTGGGTGCTCTGCGTCTTCGTCGGGCTGGCCGGCCTCGTCGTGCTCGGCTCGGCTCTGGTCGAGAAGCTCGTCTAGTACGTACGCATGCGCGAGCTGCGGATATATGACCGTCGCGGCGTATTTGCGCGTTGCGTGGGCGCATGGTTCGCACGGTTCGTAATCTCCGACCGTGACGTTAAACTTCAACAGCGGTCTACGTGCCTGTTTGCATGAAATCGCATGAATGCCGCGCTCGTCGCGGAGCCATTTGTAAGCCGCGGGCGCGTGCCCGCCGAACACCTCAAGGAGAGCCATGTCCGAGAACACCTTCCGAAGCGGATTCGTCGCCCTCGTGGGCCGTCCCAACGCTGGCAAGTCAACGCTGCTCAACGCCTGCATGGGCGAGCGCATCGCCATCACGAGCCCGGTGGCCCAGACCACCCGCAAGCGCCTGCGCGCCGTGGTGAACACGCCCAGCAGCCAGATCGTCATCGTGGACACCCCGGGCCTGCACAAGCCCAAGGACGCCCTGGGCAAGGAGCTCAACCGCGCCGCCCTGGGCGAGCTTGCGGACGTGGACGTGGTGGCCATGCTCGTGGACGCCACCAAGTCCGTGGGCACGGGCGACGAGTGGGTCGGCGCCCACGTTGACAAGGCCCGCGCGCCCAAGATCCTCGTGCTCACCAAGGCCGACCTCGCCAAGCCCGAGCAGATGGCCGCCCAGCTCGAGGCCGCGCAGAAGCTCGCGAGCTTTGACGACGTCATCGTGACGAGCGCCACGGAGAACTTCAACGTGGACGCCTTCCTCAGGCTCGTGAGCGAAAAGCTGCCCGAGGGCCCCAAGTGGTTCCCCGAGGGCATGGACTCCGACGCCACCGAGGAAGACCTCGTGGCCGAGTTCGTTCGCGAGAAGGTGCTGCTCAACTGTCATGACGAGGTGCCGCACTCGGTGGCCGTGGTCTGCAACGACATCGTGTGGAAGAAGGACGGCCACGCGAGCGTCTCGGCCACCATCTACGTGGAGCGCGAGGGTCAGAAGGGCATCATCGTGGGCAAGGGCGGCTCCATGATCAAGAAGATCGGCAGCACCGCGCGCCCCGACATCGAGCGCCTGTTGGGCGGCAAGGTCTTCCTGGAGCTGCGCGTGCAGGTGAGGCCCCAGTGGCGTCGCGACCAGAATGAGATCCGTCGCCTGGGCTACGAGGCCACGGAGTAGGGGTGGCGCGCGGCCGCACCAGACATACCGAGGCCATCGTCATCGACCGCACCAAGCTGGGGGAGAGCGACCTCATTCTCACCCTGCTCGAGGCTGACGGCTGCCAGGGACGCGCCGTGGCCAAGGGTGCGCGCAAGCCGGGCGGCAAGCTTGCCGCCCGCGTGCAGCTCTTCTGCGAGCTGGACCTGCTGCTCGCCCAAGGCAAGAGCCTGGACGTGGTGGCCGAGGCCCAACTTTTGGAGCCCCATGCCACGCTGCGCGGCGAGCTCGAGCGCGTGAGCGCGGCGAGCGCCGTGGCGGAGCTTGCGCGCCTCACGAGCTTTGCCGACGCTCCCGACCCGTTCCTGCGCCCCATCTGCTCGAGGGCGCTGCGTGCCTGCGAGCAGGCCGCAGACCAGCCCCACCTTGACCTGGTGGTGGCCGCCTACGCCTTCAAGGTGCTCTCCCACCAGGGGTGGCGCCCCGTGCTCGACACCTGCGTGGCCTGCGGTGACCCAGCGCCGAGCCGCTTCTCCGTCTTGGCCGGGGGAGCTTTGTGCGAGAGCTGCGCCAAGGACGTCGAGGGCGCAGAGCCCGTGGACGCAACCACGCTCGCGTGGATGGGCGCGCTCATCAACTCCACCTTTGACGAGCTGCTCGCCTGCGAGGTGGATGCCGACACCGCGGCCACGCTGCTGGCCTTCGCCCACCGTTGGGCCGCGACGCACCTTGATGCAAGGCTAAGGGCCTTTGAGTTTTGTTTGAGCGTTTAGCCCTTTGTGGACGCATCTTCACGGTGAGGATGTGAGCAGTCATTCAGACGTCAAGGTGGCTACCATGCATTCCCGTTGAAGATTCTTAGACGGGAGCCTCTCTACATGGAGTTCGTTCTTGACGTCCTTGCCGATGCCGGCAAGGACACGCTTGTCCTCATTCCCTTTCTCTTCGTGACCTACGTGGCCATCAGCCTGCTCGAGATTTTCGCCGGCGACCGTGCCGTCACACGCATCCAGCAGGCCGGCCACGCCGGCCCCGCCCTTGGAGCGGTGCTCGGCCTCATTCCCCAGTGCGGCTTCTCGGCCGTGGGTTCCATGCTCTTTGCCGACCGCATCGTGACCTTGGGCACGCTGGTGGCCGTCATTCTCTCCACCTCGGACGAGATGCTGCCGCTGCTTTTGGCCGAGCGCGTGGACGCCGCCGTTTTGCTGAAGATCCTCGCCACTAAGGCCATCCTGGGCCTTGTTGCCGGTTATGTCGTCGATGGCGTCATCCACCTGCTCGCCGCCAAGTCCCGCCGCTTCGCCGCCCTGCTTCCGGGCTCTATGCCCGAGGATGCCGAGCAAAAGGCCGAGGCTATGGAGGAAGCTGGTGACGATGACGCTGCCGCCAACGACTATGACCCCTCCCAGTACGCCTGCGACTGCGGTTGCGGTGAGCCGCTCACCAAGGGCCAGCTGGTGCGCTGGCTCGCGTTTAACTCCGCCTACAAGACCCTTCAGGTGACCGTCTTCATCTTTGCCGTGACGCTCGTGCTCACGGCTGTCATCGAGGGCGTGGGCGAGAACGTCATCGCGAGCTTCCTCTCCAGCAACGAGGCGCTCGCCACCTTCGCGGCGGGGCTTGTGGGCTTGGTGCCCAACTGCGCCGCAAGCGTCGTGGTGACCCAGCTCTACCTCGACGGCGCCCTGGGCTTTGGTCCCATGATGGCCGGAACCCTCGTGGCTGCCGGCGCCGGCTACCTCGTGCTCTTCCGCACCAACGGCAACGCTCGCGAGAACGTCTCCATCGCCGCTCTGCTCTACGTCTTGGGTGTCGGCGCCGGCCTCGTCATGAACTTGCTCGGTATGTAAGTGCGTCCTAAGACGCGTCCCGCCACATGCGCTTAAGAAAGAACTCCCCGCAGGCTGTTGCTCATACCTGCGGGGAGTTCATTTTTTGCCTGTCTATTGGTTTCTTGCGTCTGGTTCCTGGCGCCTGGCGTTTTTCTCCGAAGGCCCATGCGAGGCATTTTTTCCGTTGCTTGCCTGTCTATGGGCTGTTCCGGACTACGCGGTCAGCTTGATACTCTTGCTCATCTTGTGCCTAGGCACTCGCAGTGTCTGAGCTCGCATCCGATGACGCATCGCTCGTCTCGCCGGAAGAGCTCGGGTCACCGGGTGCGCCGCCGGGGCCGCCCATCTGGCCGCCCTGCTCGCCTCCTGCTCCCGGGGCGCCGGCTTGCCCGCCCGTGCCGTTGACGTCGCTGTAGGTGGCTTCGTCCATGGTCACCTCTACGGTCTGGCTGCCGTTCGAGACCGTGTAGGTGGAGCCCTGCGTAAGGCCGGCGCAGCTGATGACGGCGCAGGCATAGGACTTGGCGGCTGTGTAACTTGCAAGCACGTTGCCGTCGGCGTCGCTCAGCGTGACGGTGCTGCCTGCCTCGCCGGAGATGCTCACGAGCGCCACGCCCTGCTCGCCCGCAGCCTCAAGGCTCTGCGCCATGCCGGTGGAGCCAAGCGCGACGATGGTGCCGCCGGTGATGGAGCCGGTGCCCGCGTAGTCCAGCGCGCCGTCTCCGTTGCCGGTGGGGCCGTCCACATAGACCTCGCCGCCGCTGATGAGCAGCTCGCCGTTGGAGTCGATGCCGTCGCCCTCGGCGCTGATGGTGGTTACGCCGCCGCAGATGTAGACGTAGGCGGTCTCGTCGTTCTCGTCCAGGCCGCCGCCCATATCGCCGTCGTTGGGCGCCTGTCCGCCCATGTCGCCGCTGGGGGCTTGGCCGTTCGCACCAGGGTCGTTGCCGTCGGCGTTCGTACCGGGGTCTTGACCCTCAGAGCCAGAGGAATCGCTCGAGTTGCCGTCGGAATCAGTGCTCTTCGTGCCGTTGGGCGCCCCGTTGTTGCCGGCGTCGCCGCCTGGCTTTTCGGGCGGGGTGGTGCCGTCCGTGGAACTGCCGTTGTCCTGAGCGCCGTCCTGACCCTGCGGCGCCTCTCCGGTGGGCGGCTCCATGTTTCCTTGCGGGGCTTGGCCATTTGAGTCCGTGATGTCCGTGCTAGGCGTCTGCGGGGCGTCGCCCTGCTCGGCCTCGCCGGATTCGAAGGCCTCGTCGCTCGAGGAGTCATCGTCTGCACCCGAGCCGTTGATGCCGTCGTCGCTCGCCACCACGTCAACGTCGCCGCCGGCGATGGTGACCGTTGCGCCCTCGAGGCCCTCGTAGCTCTGGGTCACGTTGACCGTGCCGCCACAGATCACGAGGTCGGAGTCGCTGTGCATGCCGTCGTCGCCGGCCGCGAACGTCCAGGAGCCGTCGTTCACGGCCATGTCGCCCTTGGCCTGCAGGGCGTCCACCGCGGCCGTGACGCTGACCGTGCCGCTCACGAGCGTGAGGTCGTCCTTGGAGACGATGCCGTGACCGCAGGCGCTCGTGACGCTCAGGCTTCCGCCGCCGTTGATGGTGAGGTCGTCGTGGCTCCACACCGCGCCGTCGAGATTGTGGTCGTCCTCGGTCTCGTTCTCACCGCTGCTGGAGATGACGTTTGTGGTGCCGTCCGCCAGGGTGAGGAAGACCTTGTCGGCGTCGCGGACGTAGAGCGCGCAGGCACCGCTCGTGCTGATGGACGCGCCGGCCAGCACCAGCTGTACCTTCTCGCCGTCGGCGTCCACCACGAGGCGGCCGTCGGTCAGGCTTCCGGACACAACGTAGGTGCCCGCCTTGGTGATGGTGACGGTGGAGCCGTCCACCTCCACGCCGCCGCCCGAGGCGGTCGAGCCTTCGTCGGCGAGCGTGATGGTTGTCGCCTCGCCCTCGTCATAGCTCGCGTCGAGGTCTCGGTTGGAGAAGAGCGACGCCAGGTCGACGTCGCCGGGCGTCCTCGCCGCGCTCGCTTCCTCGGTGGCCTCGGTCGTGGCGTCGCTGCTGGAGGTGCTCGCGCAGCCCACGAGAGGGGAGAGCGCGAGCAGCCCGGCCAGCCCAAGCGTGACGCACCTGCGCGTGGCAAGCCCCGCGATTGCGCTCATGCGCCTGTGCGTAGTGAGGCCCGTGGTCGGGCCTTTGCCCCAGGGCGTCTTGGTGCTCTTGCCCAGGGTAGAGCCATTCCTGTCGTGGCCGTTCATGGTTCCCCTCGCTTTCCCAACGCGGTGCATCTCTGTCTCGTCGTCCCTTACGAGGTCAAAGCTGGCACCCGCGCTGTCGTTTGGCTTCGCTTTGCGTGTGAAGTCGCCGCCGTTTCCGTGCGGTTGCGCATCCCTAGAGCTCATCGCGGCTCACCTCCTTGTGTGCGAGGACCACCTCGAGGTTGCCGTTGTAGCAGCGGACCTCGTCGATGAGGGCCTTTTTGTTGGCGCCGGGCATCATCGTGAGGTCGTAGGTGAGCTTGTAGAGGCTCCCCATGCCGGCGGTCTTTACGCTGGCGAGCTCGTACTTGGTGGCATAGCGCTCGAGCACGTGGTCGAACATTCCATAAAAGTCCAGGTCTTCCGGCACGGTCACACGCAGGATCACCTCGTTCTCAGCGGCGGGCGCGGGCATGAGTACCTGCATGCCGGCCAGCACCGCGCCGATGACGAGCAGCACCACGAGCGCCAGCGTGAGGTACTCCATGCCGGTGGCCAGGCCCTCGCACATGGCAAGGAAGATGAAGCTGATGTCGCGCGCCGAGCCCGGCATGCTGCGGAACCTCACGAGCGAGAAGGCGCCCATGACGGCCACGCCCGCGCCCACGCTGCCGTTCACGAGGGCGATGACCACGCAGACGATGGCCGGCAGCACCACCAGCGCGTGCTTGAGGCTCTTGGAGCCGTCCTTGTTAAGCCCGTAGATGGCGGCCAGCCCCGCGCCTATCGCCAGGGAGAATACGATGCAGATGACGAGCGAGGTCATGTCGAGGGCCTCGTAGGTGTCGAACAGGATTGACTCAAGCATGGGTGCTCCTTTGCGTCCTTAGCTTTGCGGCGGTTCCGTACTTTGACCAGCTGGCCTGCCTAAGATTCAGCTCCCCCATGGCCTGGGTGAGCCACAGCGGCATGGCGCGCGAGGTCTTTATCTCGAGGATGGAGATGCCCTCGTCCAAGATCTGCTCGGCGCCTCCGTAGAGCTCGGCGTCGAGCCTGGGCGCCTCCCAGCTCATGCGCACGCGCCGGTCGAAGGTGAGGCGCAGGTCGCGGTTGCCCCGCTCGTAGAGGGCCTCGCGGTCGTAGGCGAGGTAGCAGGCCGGCGCCAGGCCCTCGTAGCGGCCGGCGGCGCAGGCCAGCTCGCGCTCGATCTGGCCTTTGGCCGCTACGTTGCCGGCAAGCAGGCCCTGCGCCTCGGCCAAGCTGCGGGTGGATCGGCGCTTGTAGACCACGCCGTCGCACTTCTTCTTGAGCTCGACGAACACCGTCTCTTCGGGCGCGGGCATGCCGTAGGCGCGCAGGCGGAGCTTCTCCTTGTAGGCGGGGTGCTCGCTGGAGCGGCGCGCGAGGATGAGCGTGGGCGTGTCGTAGTAGAGGCTGCGCACGGTCGAGGCGCCGTGCTCGTCTCCCACGAGGTGGCTGCTTACGCGAGCGAGAAGCTCGGCGCGCTCGGCATCGGTGAGCAGGTACTTCACCTCGCGTCTCTCGAATGTGAGCTGTGGGGCTGTCATAATCGCTCCTTTCAGGTTGGTACCTATGGTGGCTTGGAAACCTGAAAAGACGCTTTGGGCGGCGGCCTCCGAGCCTCGTCTCTATCTATTCGCGATGACCCTTTTGGTTAGCTGAAAATCGTCGTCTCGCACTGCCGCGCCAATCGCGTTGGGGCTTTCTTGGAGCTTTGCCACCGCGTCTTACCGTCGCGCCCCGTATCCGATAGCCTCTCTTTGGCGCAGAACGCGACCGCTAGCGCCGCATTTATGTAGTCCTCGTGCCAGGGCGTTTGCTGTGGTACTATTCGTCAAGTTGTTCGTAGGTACCCCTCACTTGGACGCCCGCTCCACCGGCGGCGCTCCCAGTCTGGGGCGAATGCAAGAAAGAAAGGTGTTTAGCATGACCATTTCCAAGGAGCGCAAGGCCGAGCTTATCAAGGAGTTTGGCAAGAACGAGCACGACTCCGGCTCCGCCGAGGTCCAGGTCGCCATCCTCACCGACCGCATCAAGGAGCTCACCGAGCACATGAAGTCCCACAAGAAGGACTTCCACACCCGCCGCGGCCTGCTCATGCTCGTCGGTAAGCGTCGTCGTCTCCTCTCCTACATCAAGAAGAACGACATCAACAACTACCGTCAGCTCATTGCCAAGCTCGGCATCCGCGACAACATCCAGTAAGCGGGACCTACGGGGCGCCTCGGGCGCCCCTTTTCATATCAGGTGCCCAAAGGTCTGGGCACGGCGGGCTTGCGCGTAGGCGCCAGACCAAGCGGGGAGGGGAAAGGCCCCTTCCCGAGGGCCCGCAGACGGCCCGTCTGCAATGTGGCAGGCGGAGATAAGGGAAATAGAAATGACCAAGGTTACCCACGAGTTTGACCTCTTCGGCAAGCACTACGTGCTCGAGACCGGCGAGCTGGCCAAGCAGGCCACCGGCGCCGTACTCGTCAAGCAGGGCGACTCCACGGTGCTCGTCACCGCCGTCGTCTCCAAGGAGCGCAAGGACTACGACTTCTTCCCCCTCACGGTGGACTTCATCGAGAAGATGTACTCCGTGGGCCGCATCCCCGGCGGCTACCTCAAGCGTGAGGCCCGTCCTTCCGAGAAGGCCACCCTCACCGCCCGTATGATCGACCGTCCGCTGCGCCCGTCCTTCCCGGCCGGCTTCCGCAACGAGGTCCAGGTCGTCGCCACCTCGCTCGTGGCCGACCAGGTGAACCCCGTGGACACCATCTGCATCATGGCCGCCAGCGCCGCCTTCACCGTCGGCGGCGTGCCCTTCGAGGGCCCGCTGGCCTGCGTGCGCATCGGTCGCGACCCCGAGACCGGCGAGTTCATCGTGAACCCCACCTACGAGGAGCGCGACGCCTCCGACCTCGACCTCGAGCTCGCCGGCTCCGATTCCTTCATCTCCATGCTCGAGGCCTCCGCTGACGAGATCAGCGAGGAGGACATGCTCGCCGCCATGGCCTTTGGCCAGGAGGCCATCGCCGCCTTCTGCGCCGAGCAGAAGAAGTTCTTCTCCAAGTACGAGGAGGCCAACGGCGCCATCCAGCTTCGCGAGTACGTCTACGACGAGCCCAACGACTACGTCCACGAGAAGGTCTTTGCCCACTTCGGCGAGATGGAGGCCGCCCTCAAGGACGCCGACAAGCTCTCCCGCATCGGCAAGGCCGAGGCCCTGAAGGCCGCCATCAAGGCCGAGTTCACGCCCGAGGAGCAGGCAGAGTTCAGCCGCGAGATCCCCGTGGAGCTCAAGAGCCTCGAGAAGCACGCCATGCGCAACATGGTGGTCGAGACCGGCGAGCGCGTTGACGGCCGTGCCGCCGACGAGATCCGCCCGCTCATGGTCAAGCCCGACTACCTGCCGCTCGTCCACGGCTCCGGCCTCTTCCAGCGCGGCCAGACCCAGGTGCTCTCCGTCTGCACCCTCGGCATGCTCAACGAGTGGCAGCGCCTCGACACCATCGAGCCGGTCGACGGCAAGCGCTACATCCACCACTACAACTTCCCGCCGTACTGCACCGGCGAGACCGGCCGCATGGGCAGCCCCAAGCGCCGCGAGATCGGCCACGGCAACCTCGCCGAGCGCGCCCTTCTCCCGGTTCTTCCCTCTGAGGAGGACTTCCCCTACACCATCCGCGTGGTCTCCGAGGTCATGGAGTCCAACGGCTCCTCTTCCATGGCTTCCACCTGCGGCTCCACGCTCGCCCTCATGGACGCCGGCGTGCCGCTGAAGCGCCCGGTCTCCGGCATCGCCATGGGCCTCATTCAGGAGAACGGCAAGACCGTCGTCCTCTCCGACATCCAGGGCCTCGAGGACTTCCTCGGTGACATGGACTTCAAGGTGACCGGCACCGAGCGCGGCATCACCGCCATGCAGATGGACAACAAGGCCACCGGCCTCACGCCCGAGATTCTCTCCCAGGCCCTGCACCAGGCTCGCGAGGGTCGCGCCTTTATCCTCAACACCATGCTCGAGGCCATCCCGGCCCCGCGCGAGACGCCCAAGGACACCGCGCCGCAGATCATCACCATCCAGA
This sequence comes from Prevotella sp. CAG:279, assembly GCA_963653485.1. Taxonomy (GTDB): domain Bacteria; phylum Actinomycetota; class Coriobacteriia; order Coriobacteriales; family Atopobiaceae; genus Parolsenella. Next base: position 24,205 of record CAVJWS010000005.1, on the reverse strand, counting down.
TCCCGACCGACAAGATTCGCGACGTCATCGGAAGCGGCGGCAAGGTCATCCGCGGCATCCAGGACGACACGGGCGCCACGATCGACATCCAGGAGGACGGCAACGTCTTCATCGCCGGCACCGACGGCGCCGCCCAGGACGCCGCCGCCCGCATCAAGGCCATCGTCAAGGTGCCTGAGGTGGGCGAGGAGTACACCGGCCGCGTCGTGGGCATCCAGCCCTTCGGCGCCTTCGTCGAGCTGCTGCCCGGCAAGGACGGCCTGCTCCACATCTCCCGTGTGGCCCAGGGCCGCGTTGACAAGGTCGAGGACGTCCTGTCCGTGGGCGACGAGGTCAAGGTCCGCGTGCTCGAGGTCGACGAGAAGGGCAAGATTAGCCTCGACCGTCTCGACAAGCCCGAGGTCCCCGGCGGCTCCAAGGGCGGCAACGGCCATGACGGCGAGCGTCGCGGCGAGCGCAAGCCGCGCCGTCACCCCGGCGACAACGGCAACTCCGGCCGCGCCCCGCGCCGTCACCACGAGGGCTAGGCGCTAGGCTTCGTCACCTGGCCTGAGCCTGTGAGACGGGCGGCAAGCGTGCCTTTGCATGAACCTCATGTTTGTGAGGGGAGGGTTCCTTTGGGAGCCCTCCCCGCGCTGCTATAATTAGACAGTTCGCAGGCTCTGGGCGTGCCCCGCGCGCTCACGTGCGGTCTGTCGGCCTGCCCCTCGTGCCCGTCGGCAGGCTCACCTAACTCATAAAGCCGCGGCTTATGGCCGCTTTTCTATAGGATCTACCAGAAGGGATAACCCTCACACATGGCAAAGAACCCGACCTTGAAGATCATGCCCCTGGGCGGTCTTGACGGCATCGGCAAGAACATGACGGCCTTTGAGTGCGGCGACGACATGGTGCTTGTCGACGCCGGCCTCATGTTCCCCGACGACAACCAGCCCGGCATCGACCTCGTCCTGCCCGACTACACCTACGTGCTCGAGAACGAGCACAAGCTCCGCGGCATCGTGATCACCCACGGCCACGAGGACCACACCGGCGCCCTGCCGTACCTGCTCATGGACCTCACGCGCAAGGTGCCCATCTTCTCCAGCAAGCTCACCCTCGGCATGATTGAGGGCAAGCTTGCCGAGCACAACATCAAGAGCCCGAGGTTCCGCGAGGTCACCGACGGCAGCAGCGTGAGCCTCGGCTGCTTCACCCTGCACTTCTTCTCGATGACCCACTCCATCCCCGGCGCCCTCGGCATCTTCATCAAGACGCCGGCCGGCACCGTGATGCACACGGGCGACTTCAAGCTCGACCAGACGCCCATCGACGGCGTGACGCCAAACTACAACGCCATCAACAAGTACGCCAAGCAGGGCGTCGACCTGCTGCTCTCCGACTCCACCAACGCTAACATCCCGGGCTTCACGCCCAGCGAGGCCACGGTGGGCGCCGCCCTTCGCCACATCATCAAGAACGCCCCCGGCCGCGTCTTCGTGGCGAGCTTCTCCTCCCACATCCACCGTCTGCAGCAGGTCTGCGACGCCGCCACCGCTGTGGGTCGCAAGGTGGTCGTGACCGGTCGCTCCATGGTCACCAACACCAAGATCGCCCGCCAGCTCGGCTACCTCAAGATTGCCGAGGAGGACATCCTCGACGCCTTTGAGCTGCGCGACATCCCCGAGGACAAGATCGTGGTGCTGTGCACGGGCAGCCAGGGCGAGCCGCTCTCGGCCCTTGCGCGCATGGCCAACGGCGAGCACAAGAGCCTCTCCATCTGCGAGGGCGACACCGTCATCATCTCTGCCACGCCCGTTCCCGGCAATGAGAAGAGCGTCCAGGGCATCATCAACTCGCTCTCCAAGATCGGCTGCGAGATCTTTGACAAGTCCAACGCCGTCGTGCACGTCTCGGGCCACGGCCGCCAGGAGGAGCTCAAGCTCATGCTCGCCATGGTCCACCCGAGAAACTTCATGCCCGTCCACGGCGAGGCCGTCCACCTGCGCGCCCACGCCAAGCTCGCCGAGAGCGTCGGCGTGCCCAAGGGCAACATCTTCATCCTGGACAACGGCGACTCCCTGCAGATGACCGACGGCGTCGTCTCGCTCGGCCCCTCCGTCGAGTCCGGCATCATCTACGTCGACGGCCTGCGCATCGGCGACACCGACCCGGTTGTCCTTCGTGACCGCCAGAAGCTCGCCCAGGACGGCATCGTCACCTGCGTCGTCACCCTCAAGAGCCGCTCGCTCAAGGTGGCCGACGTCGACGTCTCCAGCCGCGGCGTGTCCTTTGCCAGCGACGACGAGCTCCTGGCCGGTATCGAGGACCTCGTCCGCGGCACCGTTGCCAAGAACAACACCGGCAGCCCCTCCACCGACGTGCTGCGCAAGTCCGTGCGCAACGCCCTCACCAACTACCTTTGGGCCAAGACCCACACCCGTCCGATGGTCATTCCCGTGGTCATGGAGGTCTAGCAGGCAATGCCCGCAAAACGCAGCTCAAACGCACAAAAGAAGAACTCCCAGCGTCCCTCCAGCCAAGGCGCGGCCCTGTCTCCCGTGGCCAATGACCTCATCGGCGTCGCCATCATCGTGGTGGCCGTTGCCATGATCGTCTCGTTGGTCTCCACGAGCGACGCCGTGCTCACGCACGCCATGGCCGAGGGCCTGAGGCTCGGCTTTGGCGAGGGCGCCATGCTCGTTCCCATCGCCCTCATCCTCTTTGCCGTCACGATGTTTCTGCCTACCGACGGCGCGTTCGTGGGCAGGATCGCACTCGGCCTCGCCCTCGTCGTGCTCTCAGCGCTCTCGATGCTCTCCATCCTCACGCCTGGTGCCGCCACCAGCGCCGACCAGGTGCTTGTCGCCGAGGTCGCCATCGCGAGCGGCGGCTATGTCGGATCTGGTGTCGCTTGGGTGCTGCTCACCTTCGTGGGGCAGATCGTGGGCATGGTCTTGCTCGTCGGGCTTGCCATCGCAGGCATCGTGGTCTGCGGCTTTTCCATCTCCAACTTTGCGATTCGCATCCAGCGTTCCATGGGCGTGGCCGCCGACCACCTCGCGGCCGCTCGCGAGCGCGGGGCCACGCGCCGCCACACCGAGCGAACCGACCAGGTCTCCTGGAGCGACGACGACCCTTGGGAGGATGACTTTGAGCCCGATACCCGCGTGGTAGAGGAACCGGCGACGAGCTTCATCGGCGGTCGCAAGACCTCGGTGCTGCGTCGCGACGGCGCGGGTACCACGCGCATGGACCACGCCACCGCCACGTTTGCCATGGACCTTGGCGATGAGGACGCATCTGAGCCCAAGACCTCCGTGCTGCGCCGCAAGCGTCACCCCAAGCTCGAGGGGGAGCCGTCGCTTGTCGGGGCCGCCGACTCGGTGGTCCCCGCCATGGTTACGCCCGCGCCGCTTGGCAGCGAGGAGCCCGCGAAGCCCCGCGAGTCCAAGCGCCAGGCAAAGAAGCGTGCGGCCGAGAAGAAGGCGGAGGTCCAAGAGCCGCTGCCTTGGGAGCCCGACGAGCAGGATGAGCTGCCTTTGGGCTCGCAGGCTTCCGCCGCGGACGTCGAGCCGCCCGTTTCCGCGGAGCCCGCCGTACCCGATTTCCTGCGCGCCGCGGCCTCTCGCGCAAACGAGGGCGCCGTCCCTGCTGCCGCGGCCGTCACGGGCGCTGCCGCCAAGGCAAGCGAGGGGAAGCCCCGTCCCGGCCGCGGTGCCCGCAAGCACCAGGCCGAGGCTCCCTCCCAGGCCGTTCGCCCCGGGGACGACTCGGACGACTTCGAGCTGCCTCCGATGACGCTTCTCGACTCCAACCCCAACTCCGCCAGCTCGGCCTCGACCGACTCCGAGCTCGAGAGGACGGCCAGCCGCCTGCAGTCCACGCTTGAGGAGTTCGGCCTCAAGAGCCGCGTCTCCGGTTGGACGGCGGGTCCGCTCGTCACCACCTTCAAGATCGAGATGGGCGAGGGCGAGCGCGTCAACAAGATCACGAACCTGCAGGACGACATCCAACTTTCGCTGGCGTCCGAGTCCGTGCGCATCTTCGCCCCCATTCCGGGGACCTCGCTCGTCGGCATCGAGATTCCCAACAAGAAGCGCCAGAACGTCTTCTTGGGCGACGTTTTGCCCTACGCCCAGGGCGGTCCCCTCGAGTTTGCCATCGGCCGCGACTCCGAGGGCGCCCCCGTGGTCGCCGACCTCGCGCGCATGCCGCACATGCTCGTGGCCGGCACCACCGGCTCGGGCAAGTCGGTGCTCATCAACGCCATCATCATGAGCCTCATCATGCGCACTACACCCGAGCAGGTACGCCTCATCCTCGTTGACCCCAAGCGCGTGGAGTTCTCCTGCTACGCCGGCTTGCCGCACCTCTACGTGCCGGTGGTGACCGAGCCCAGGCAGGCCGCCAGCGCCCTGCAGTGGGCCGTCACCGAGATGGACCGCCGCCTCAAGGTCTTCGAGCGTGCCGGCGCGCGCGACGTGAAGGTCTACAACAAGATGGTCGCGGACGGCAAGTTTGCCGATATGGAAAACCCGCCCAAGCCCATGCCCTACCTCGTCATCGTCATTGACGAGCTGAGCGACCTCATGATGGTGGCCGGCAAGGACGTCGAGGCCTCCATCGTCCGCATCGCACAGCTCGCGCGTGCGGCCGGCATCCACCTGGTGCTCGCCACCCAGCGCCCCTCGGCCGACGTCGTCACGGGCCTCATCAAGTCCAACGTCGACACCCGCGTGGCGCTCAAGGTCTCCTCGAGCATCGACTCCCGAGTCATTCTCGACCAGATCGGCGCCGAGCGCCTCATGGGCAGGGGAGACATGCTCTTCCGCAAGAGCGGCGGCGTCCTTCGCCGCGTACTCGGTGCCTATGCGAGCGACGACGAGATCGAGAGCGTCGTCACCTTCATCCGTGACCAGCGCGAGCCGGAGTACCACGCCGAGATTCTCTCGGCCGTTGCCCCCAGCGCACCCGGCGCCTCGACGGCCGAGACCATGGAGGAGGATGACCCGCTCGTGTGGGAGGCCGCGCAGGTTGTTGTGGACTCTCAGCTAGGTTCCACTTCGGGGCTCCAGCGCCGCCTTAAGGTGGGGTACGCTAGGGCCGGACGAATCATGGACAACCTTGAGCAGAAGGGCGTCGTCGGTCCCCCCGACGGCTCCAAGCCGCGTGAGGTTCTGCTTGACGCGCAGGGGCTCGAGGAGCTCCGTGCCGCCGAGGAAAAGTACAGGGAGGTGTAACGGGCAGCCGTGGCTACGACACAGTACGCAGAGATTCTCTACCAGCGCCGCAGGCAGCTCGGGCTCTCTATCGCTCAGGCCGCCAAGGTGCTCCGCATGCGCGAGAGCGTGCTCGAGGCCTTTGAGGAAGGCGACTTCGACCATCTCCCGGCCCTGGGCTACGCCCAAGGCATGGTGGCGAGCTATGCCCGCTACCTCGGCCTTGATTCGAGGCAGATTACCGAGCTCTACGAACGCGAGCACGCCGAGTACGTTGCCGGCGTGACGGGCCGCGCCCCCTCCGGCATCGCGAGCCTGCGCGACGAGCCCCGCTTCCACGACCCGGCCTCCGCGACGAGCCCGGTTCGCACGAGCTCGATGAACCCGACGTCTTTGCCTTCAGGCCGTTCGGACCTTGGCCGCGACGGCTATGGCATGAGGGGCGACACCCAGCGTGCCCCCTATGACTATCGCGGCGAGCAGCGTCGCCTGCCCGCCTCTTCCCAAGATGACGGGTATCGGGACTCCCGTGAGGGCCGTGGGTATCGAAGCTCCTATGGCAGCTATCGTGACGAGTCTTTCGCCGATAGGCGCTACACGACGCGCAACCCCAACGGTGGCTACGACCGAACCCGCAGGGCCAACCAGGCCGAGCGCGCTCGCAGGGCTCGTGCCGGCGAGGAGTCGTATGGCTCCTGGTCGGACTCAGGCTACGGGCGTGACCGCGGCCGAGCCCTGCCGAGTCCCGGCGACACGGTGACCACGCGTCGCGTGCAGTCCGACCGCTACCGTGACGACCTGCGCTTTGATGGTGAGGCCCGCGCCTATAGGCCTTCTTCCACCCGGGCCGGAAGACAGTCTACGCGCGGCTTCTCCGCCCCGGAACGCCCCAACGTCCGCCGTCGCTCCAACGCACCCTCAGACCGTGACCCGCGTTCGCGCGGGCGCAGGCAGCAGCCTCAGCCAAAGGGTCTTGCCGGCTTTGTCCAGGGATTTTTGTCCGACCCGCGTCGCGCCGTCGCGCTTATCGGCCTGGTGCTCGTCGTCTTGCTCGTCGTCATCATCTCGTTCTCCGTGCGCTCGTGCGCCTCGTCCAAGACGAGCTCCGAGAAGGTGAACGTCGTGACGGCCGTCACCTCGCAGACGTCCGCAGCCGCGACAACTGCCTCGACGCTCGAGCAGCAGGTGCTCTCCGATGCCGCCGAGAAGCAGGCGGCCAGCAGCGCCGCCGCGGCTTCGAAGGAGACCAAGGTGAGCGTGTCGGTTGACGACGGGGCCACCACTTGGGTCGAGATTACCTGTGACGGCGAGCAACAAGTGGCCGAGAGCATCACCGGCTCTTGGTCTGCCGAGTACACGGTTACCAAGAACATCGAGATCCGCGTTGGCGACCCGAGCGTCGTCACGGTTTCCAAGAACGGCGACCGCCAGGTGTTCAGCAGCAAGAGCGCCGGCGTCTCTACCCTCACCATCCAGGGCACGGACCCCAGCGCCACCACCGACGCCTCAACTGACGATTCCTCCGACACCTCGGATGACCAGGACGCGTCCGACGACTCGTCGGAATAGGGAAGACCAAGCTCGCCCGCGCCACTCGCTGATGTGGGCGATAAGAACCAAGGAGTTATGATGGCCAAAGATTCAAGCTTTGATGTCGTTTCGACCGTTGACATGCAGGAGGTCGACAACGCCTACCAGCAGACGGCCCGCGAGCTCACCCAGCGCTACGACCTCAAGGGCTCCGGCGCCACCATCGAGCTTTCCAAGGCCGACGGCACCATCACCGTCAACGCCCCGGCAGACTTCGTCTCCAAGCAGGTGATTGACGTGCTGAACGGCCGCCTGGTGAAGCGCCAGGTTGACCTCAAGAGCGTCTCCTGGGACAAGCCGCAGGCCGCGAGCGGCGGTTCCGTCCGCGTGGTGGGCCACATCGTCCAGGGCATCGACAAGGAGTGCGCAAAGCGCATCTCCAAGGACATCCGCGATCTTAAGCTCAAGGTCAAGGCTACGGTGGAGGACGACAAGCTGCGCGTCACGAGCGCTTCCAAGGACGCCCTGCAGCAGGTCATCAGCTTCCTCCGCGACCAGGACTACGGCATCCCGCTGCAGTTCACGAACTACCGCTAAGCGATTGGGCGCCAGGCCCCGTGCCTCGCCGCCTTCGCAACGCCTATGAGCTCCGGCGCTGCCATTTTGGCGGCGCCGGGCTTCCTACCTAGTGCCACCAAGTACCGAAAGGCCCGCATGAGCGCAGATACGAACACCGCCAGCCCCAACGTCCTCTACGTCACCCTGGGCTGCGCCAAGAACGAGGTCGACACCGACCGCATGAGGAGCCTGCTCACGCGTGCCGGCTACGGCGAGTCCGAGCAGGTCGAGGACGCCGACGTCGTCATCGTGAACACCTGCTCCTTCTTGGCCAGCGCCACCTCCGAGAGCATCGAGCGCACGCTCGAGCTTGCCGAGGCGCGCTCCGAGGGCGTGCGCGAGCTACCCATCGTGATGTGCGGCTGCGTGCCTTCTCGCTATGGGACGGAGCTTCCCGAGGAGCTGCCCGAGGTGGCGGCCTTCGTCCGTACCGACGAGGAGGACGGCATCGTCTCCGTCATTGACGGGGTGCTGGGCCGCACCTCGGTCGTGCCCTCCGCCTCCGGCGTGGCGGCCGGGCCCTTGGCCGAGCCCCTGCGTACGGTGCAGGGTTCGAGCGCCTACATCAAGATTTCCGACGGCTGCGACCGCTTCTGCTCCTTCTGCGCCATTCCCTACATCCGCGGCCGATACGCCTCGCGTACGTATGCCGAGATCGAGCCCGAGGTCAAGGCCCTTGCCGAGCAGGGCGTGCGCGAGTTCGTGCTCATCGGCCAGGACACCGGCATCTGGGGCCAGGACCTGGGGGAGGGCGACACGCTCGCCAGCCTGCTCACGCGCCTGGCTGAGGTCGTGCGTCCCTATGGCGCCTGGCTGCGCGTACTCTACCTGCAGCCCGAGGGCATGACCGACGAGCTCATCGCCGCCATCCGCGACACGCCCGAGGTGCTGCCCTATATCGACATCCCCATCCAGCACTGCAACGGCCGCGTCCTGGCGAGCATGAACCGTTCAGGCGACGCCGCCGAGTTCGCCGAGCTCTTCGCCCGCCTGCGCTCCGAGATTCCCGGCATGGTGCTGCGCACCACCGGCATGGCTGGCTTTCCCGGTGAGACGGACGAGGAGTTCGAGGAGTTGCTCCAGTTCATCAGCGACGAGGAGTTCGACTACACGAGCGTCTTTGCCTACTCGCCCGAGGAGGGGACCCGCGGCGCCGAGATGGACGACCAGGTGGACGAGGACGTCAAGCTCGACCGTACGCAGCGCCTCATTGACGTTGCCGAGGAGCTGGGCTTTTCTGCCACGGCGGCCCACGTCGGCGAGGTCGTGGACGTCATCATCGACGGCATCGACACCGACGGAGACGAGCCGGAGCTCATCGGCCACGCCTGGTTCCAGGCACCCGACTGCGACGGCGCCGTGCACATCCGCGAGGGCGAGGCGGCCGTGGGCGACATGGTGCGCGTGTTGCTCACCGAGGCCTTCTGCTATGAGCTCGAGGGCGAGATCGTGAAGGCGGGGGAGTAGGTTGGCCGCGAAGAAGTCGAGCATCTGGACGCCCGCCAACATCGTGACCTGCGTGCGCGTGGTCTTCGTGCCCGTGTGGCTGCTCATGGCCGAGACGCTGGGCTATATGAGCGCCAAAGGAGGCGTCTCGGGTGGCATGCTCGCCACCTTCGTGGCTTTCTGCCTGCTTTCGCTCACCGACAAGCTCGACGGCTACCTCGCTCGCAGCCGCAACGAGGTCACGACCTTCGGCAAGTTCCTCGACCCCATCGCCGACAAGCTCGTGGTCATCGTGGCCCTGTGCTACCTGCTCGAGCGCGGCGAGCCCGTGACCTGGGCCTTGCTCGTCATCATCTCGCGCGAGTTCCTCGTGAGCGGCCTGCGCATGGTCGTGGCCTCCAAGGGCGTGGTCATCGCCGCCGGCAACCTCGGCAAGTGGAAGACGGCCACCACGATGGGTGCCATCTGCGTGAACCTGCTTGCGCTGTCCTTCCCCGCGGGCTCGGTGGCCTACGACGACCTGTGCCTGCTCGCCTATGTGCTGCTGGCCGTGGCCGTGGTGCTCACCATCTGGAGCGGCCTTGACTACTTCCGCGGTGCCTGGGGCTCTCTGGCCGACGAGGAGCCGGAAGGTGAGGTTGACGGCACCGTATCTGAGCTGGTGGCTGAGGGCTCAGGCTACGCTTGCGGTGCTGAGGCCGCGAGCGATGCTGCCGAGCAGAAATCGGGGTCTTCTTTCGTTATGGCGTCTGCCGACGCGGATTTTCGTGAGGACGGCGCTGCTGAGGGCGGCGAGCCTTGCGCCTGTGCCGCGAGCGCCGGTACCGAGCAGGGCGAAGGGGTTTCTGCCGCTGCGTCGTCTGCTGAGGAAGTTTTCGGAGAGGGCGGCGCCGACGTGGCCGATGACTATCCCACCTGGGACGACGCCGTTGCCTATGCCGCCGAGGTGCTCGAGGTCGCCCGCGTCAAGGGCGTGACGCTCGGCAGCGCCGAGAGCTGCACCGGCGGGCTCGTGGAGGCCTCGCTCACGGCCGTTCCCGGTTCGTCCGACGTGGTCATGGGTGCCGTGGGCAGCTACGCCTGCTCGGTCAAGAGCGCCATCCTGGGCGTTTCCGAGCTGACGCTCGCCGAGCATGGCGCCGTCTCGAGCGAGTGCGCCTCCGAGATGGCCGAGGGTGCCCGCACGGCCTTGGGCTGCGACGTCTCGGTGAGCGTCACCGGCATCGCCGGTCCCGGCGGCGCCGTTCCGGGCAAGCCCGTCGGCACCGTCTGGTTTGGCGTGAGCGACGGCCAGACCACCAAGACCGTCCGCGAGTGCTTCGGCGGCGGCCGCGCACAGGTGCGCCTGCAGTCCGTCATGAAGGCGCTTGAGCTGCTCAAGGGCGCCTGCTAGCTGCCATTTCTTGAACTTGATAGGGGAGCGTGCGGCATTGTCCGTGCGCTCCCCTTTTTGCACTCAAATCAAACAAATTCGGCCGCTATTTGTCCAATTTCGTCCAGTTTGCCGAAATTCGTCCCATCGCGGTTTCCGCTCGCCTGCCGTCCGGCTGCGTTGGCAGATTGGCCTCCTCGTCCCTCTTTCCAAAACGTGTGTCGCTAGCTCGGGTGTTAGGTCTCGGTTAGTTCGATAACGGGTTTTGTCAGGTTCTTTTCGATATACGCTTCACTCGTCTTGTTGACCTCGAACGGACGTTCGCGTACTATTGGGAGGACGCCAATGGAAGGGAAAGAAATGGCAAAGTCAAGCGGCACACCTCGCGTTATTCACGCTCCCACCACCGGTCAAGAGCGCGAGGACATGATTAAGTCCACCATGGCCGAGATTGAGAAGAAGTTTGGCAAGGGCTCAATCATGAAGTACGGCGATGGCGGTCCTGACCTGCAGGTAGAGGCCATTCCCACGGGCTCCATTGCCTTGGACGTCGCCCTTGGCATCGGTGGCGTGCCTCGTGGCCGTATCGTAGAGATTTACGGCCCCGAGTCTTCTGGCAAGACCACCCTTTCCCTTGAGATTCTCGCGGAGGCCCAGGCCATGGGCGGCGTCGTCGCCTTTATCGACGCAGAGCACGCACTTGACCCTGGCTATGCCGCCCGTATTGGCGTGGATATTGATGAGCTGCTTATCTCCCAGCCTGATACGGGCGAGGAGGCGCTCGAGATTTGCGACAAGCTCGTTCGCTCTGGCGCCATCGACGTCGTGGTCATCGACTCCGTCGCCGCCCTCGTCCCTCGTGCAGAGATTGAGGGAGAGATTGGCGACACCACGGTCGGCCTTCAGGCCCGCCTCATGAGCCAGGCTCTCCGCAAGCTCGCCGGTTCGCTCTCCAAGTCCAACACCACCTGCATTTTCATCAACCAGCTCCGTGAGAAGATCGGCATCATGTTCGGCAATCCGGAGACCACTCCTGGTGGCCGCGCCCTTAAGTTCTTCTCATCCGTGCGCATGGACATCCGCAGGGTTGATTCCATCAAGCAGGGCTCTGACATCATCGGCAACCGCGTCCGCGTCAAGGTCGTCAAGAACAAGGTCGCCCCGCCCTTCAAGATCTGTGAGTTCGACATCATGTACGGCACCGGCATTTCCAAGGAAGGCTCCCTGCTCGATCTCGGCGTCGAGCAGAAGGTCGTGGACAAGTCCGGCGCCTGGTACACCTACCAGGGCGAGCGCCTTGGCCAGGGTCGCGAGGCTGCCAAGGAGATGCTGCGCACCAACCCCGACCTTCGTGACGAGATTGAGGCCCAGGTTCGCGAGGCCGTTGGCCTTACCGGTGTAAACGCCGTTGCTGAGGAAGCCGAAGAGGAGATTGCGGCTGATGCCGAGTAGGCACAAGCACGCAGCCAAGGAGCCGGAGCAGCCGCACGAGCACCATGCGGCCTCCGGCTTTTCTTGGACGCTTACCTATCCCGAGAGGGGAGCGTCACTTGGCGCCAAGAAGCCGCAGGCGGTCATTACCTCAGATGGACGTGACCCCGTGCGTCTCCCCGTGGCCGTCGCCCGCGCCATCGAGGCCTTGGATAATGAGCCCGGATCCTTCAACGAGCTGCTCTTTGTCTTCAAGGAGAAGTCCGCGGCATGTGCCTTCCAGCGCGTGGCAGACATGGTTTCCAGGCGGGAGTACTCGTCAAAGGAGGCCTATGACCGGCTGCGCCGTGACGGCTATTCCGCATCCGCTTGTGAGTTTGCCGTAGGGCGTGCACGCGAGCTTCGCATCATCAATGACGCCCGCTTTGCGGAGAGCTTCATCCGCAACAAATTGGCTTGCGGCTGGGGGCCGGTTCGCCTGGAGCGGGAGCTTGCGCAGCGCGGCGTTACGCTCCAAGACGTCGATGGCTGGCCAGAGGAGTTCATGGACGGCGAGGACGTCGTCCAGCGTGCGGCAGACCTACTCGCCAGCAAGAGGATTCCCGAGAAGAACGCCTACCCCAAGCTCGTGCGCTTCCTCGCGAGCCGCGGCTACCCGCTTGGCGTCTGCAAGGAGGTCGTCTCGGCGAGACTTAACGAGGAAGAGGCTGAGTTTTAGGCCGCGCGCAGCGCGCTAGACCGCGCTTGGCGAGACGAGTCTTTTAGTTGCCATCCGCTTGCGAAGACCTCTGTGGCCATAAGTTGCCGCTGGGCATTGGCAAAGCTGCGGTCTGTTGGCATGCAGTCTTTTAATCGCATGAGACGAGGAGGCTGGACGCCCCGCAAGCGTTCGTTTCGGGCGCAATTCCCATGCAAGAAGGTGTTCTGGCCTGATTCTTTGTCCGGCGCCATCAAGGCGCAAACGTTTTGCCGAGCTTACGCTCCATTGACGTACCTAGGGCTTAAATCTAAAATAGAACAACCATTTGGGTTATCCCGTTTGCCTGGTTTCTTAAGGCAGACATACTTTTTGTCCGTTTACCTGCGATTGAGTCACACGTTTCACTCGCTACGACGCCGGGATCGGCTCGGATGGTGGGTTCCGTCCTTCTGGGCGGTCTCCTGAACCCTACTTACCAAAGCTTAGATCCTAGGAGTCGTTATGGAACCAATATCAATCTTGTTGGTAATTGTTGCTCTCGTCATCGGATTCGCCGTCTCGCACTTCCTCGTCAACGGCAAGAACTCCGCCAAGGTCACCGAGGCCAACCGTCAGGTCGCCGAGGCCCAGCAGCGCGCCGAGCAGATCACCGAGGACGCCGAGCGTGCGGCCGAGAACGCCAAGAAGGAGTCCGTCCTTGCCGCCAAGGAAGAGATCCTGAAGCAGAAGCAGGCCGCCGAGGCCGAGGAGAAGCAGCGCAAGAGCGAGATTCGCACCATGGAGAACCGCGTTCTCCAGCGCGAGGAGTCGCTCGATCGCCGCAACGACGCGCTCGACCGTCGTGAGCACCAGCTCTCCAGCCAGGCCGGCCAGCTCGACCGTCGCCAGAACGACCTCGAGGACCTCATCAAGCAGCAGACCTCTGAGCTTGAGCGCATCGCCGCCCTCTCCACCGACGAGGCCCACAAGGAGCTTTTGGACCGCGTGCGCCAGGACACCGTGCGCGAGGAGGCCCAGATTCTTCGCGAGAGCGAGCAGCGCGTCCGTGCCCAGGCCGACAAGACCGCCCGAGAGATCGTGACCACCGCCATCCAGCGCTGCGCCGCCGACCAGGCCGGCGAGGTCACCGTCACCACCGTCCACATCCCCTCCGACGACCTCAAGGGCCGCATCATCGGTCGCGAGGGCCGCAACATCCGCACCTTCGAGCAGGTTTCCGGCGTCTCCCTCGTCATCGACGATACGCCCGAGACCGTTCTGCTCTCCAGCTTTGAACCGGTCCGCCGCGAGACCGCCCGCGTTGCCCTCGAGAACCTCATCGCCGACGGCCGCATCCACCCCGCCCGCATCGAGGAGATGTACAAGAAGGCCGAGACCCTCGTGCAGCAGCGCGTCCAGGAGGCTGGCGAGCAGGCCGCCTTTGACGCCGGCATCCACGACCTCCACCCCGAGATCATCAAGACCCTTGGTGCCCTGCGTTACCGCACCTCCTTTGGCCAGAACGTGCTCCAGCACTCCAAGCAGGTCTCCGAGCTCTGCGGCATCATGGCCTCCGAGCTTGGCCTCGACCCCACCATCTTCAAGCGCGCCGGCCTTCTGCATGACCTTGGCAAGGCCATCGACCACGAGGTCGAGGGCCCGCACGCCGTCATCGGCGCCGACCTTGCCCGCCGCTATGGCGAGCGTCCCGAGGTCGTCCACGCCATTGAGGCCCACCACGCCGACGTCGAGCCCAACACCATCCTCGACCAGCTCGTGATGGCTGCCGACGCTGTCTCCGCCGCCCGTCCGGGCGCTCGTCGCGAGAGTGCCGAGACCTACATCAAGCGCCTCCAGAAGCTCGAGGAAATCTCCAACGCCCACGATGGCGTCGAGCGCACCTACGCCATGCAGGCCGGCCGCGAGCTCCACGTCATGGTCCAGCCGGAGAAGATCTCTGACTCCGACGCCACCGTGCTTGCCCACGACATCGCTAAGCAGATCGAGGACGAGATGGAGTACCCCGGCCAGGTTCGCGTCGTGGTCATCCGCGAGTCCCGCGCCGTCGACGTCGCCAAGTAACTTCCCAAAGCGCGATGCCGGAACTCGAGAACATCACCAATGGCGAGGGTGCCTCTCCGGCGCCCTCGCTTGCCGATTTCGTCGCCTCCGTTTCGGGCGACGCCGCCATCCGTGTTGAAGAGTCGCTCGGAGACGGCTTTGTCCGCCTTCGTGTCGGCGAGGCGGAACGCCGCCAGGCCAAGCACGACATCCGCTGCGCGGAGGACGTCGTTATCGAGATGCTCCGCAACTCGAGGGATGCTGGGGCCCAGACGATCCTCGTCGCTTCCTCAAGGGAGGGCGACTGCCGCACCATCGTCATGCTCGATGACGGTTCGGGCGTGCCGCAATCCATGCGCGAGCGCATCTTTGACGCACGCGTTACGTCAAAGCTCGACTCCGTGCACATGGATCGCTGGGGCGTTCACGGCAGGGGCATGGCGCTCTTTTCCATCAAGGAAAACGCCGAACGTGCCTGCGTGATGTCGTCGGGTCCCGGCCTTGGGTCTTCCATCCTCGTCCAGACCAACGCGGACGTTCTTGCCGAGCGTAAGGACCAGAGCACCTGGCCGACCGTCGGCACCGACGACGAGGGGCAGTCTCAGATGAGGGGCCCCAAGAACATCATCCGCACCTGCTGCGAGTTTGCCCTCGAGGAGCGCGGAAACTGCGAGGTCTACCTTGGTTCTGCCGCGGAGGTGCTTGCGACGGCGAGGGCCCTCATTGACGCGGCACCCAACAAGAGCCGCCTTTTGTTCGTTGACGACCCAAGCTCGATTGCCGTCTTGGAGCGCCCCGCCATTGCCGGTGACGCCCATGAGCTTGTCTCCATAGCTTGCGACCTTGGCCTCGACATCTCCGAGAGGACGGCGCATAGAATCCTTGCCGGCCAGATCAAGCCGCTCCGAAGCGTAGCGTCCCGTCTCACCCACCATGCGGGAACTCCGGGTGAGAAAGAGGTCGACCTTGAGCGGAACCGTCGCGGTCTCAAGGTCTCCAAGGATGACGTCGAGCAGTTCAGGCGAATCATGGAAAGGGACTTTGATTTTCTCGCCGAACGCTACTACCTCGGATTGCTTGGCGAGCCGCGCGTGAGCGTCCAGCGAGATAAGGTCACGGTCACCTTTGACTTGGACAAGGGCGACTGATTTCGTAACCTCAAGGCATTCGTTTCTGTTTTGAACATAACCAAAACGCACAATTACGCAGTAGCAAAGGAACACGACAGGAGCAGTTTGATGGACTACCTGAAGGTCTCAAGCAAGTCTTCTCCCGCCTCTGTGGCAGGCGCCATCGCCGGCATGGTCAAGGACGGCGTCCCCGTCAACATTCAGTCCGTGGGCGCGGGCGCGGTGAACCAGGCCATCAAGGCCGTTGCCATCGCAAGGGGCTTCCTCATTCCCTGCGGCTACGACATTTCCTGCGCGCCGAGCTTCTCGGACGTTGAGATAGACGGCCAGAGCCGCACGGCCATTCGTATCGCCATTTACGTCCACGAGCTTTCGGTCACTGATTCTGCACGTACGACCTCTGATTTTGGGAAGGTGGGCGCCTAGTGTCTGCCATGAGCGCTCTTTCGGGCCTTACCTATATCGTCAAGACCTTTGGCTGCCAGATGAACCTGCATGATTCCGAGCGCGTTTCGGGCGTGCTTGGTTCCTGTGGCTGCATCGAGGTCGGCACGCCCGAGGAAGCCGACATCGTCGTCTTCATGACCTGCTGCGTTCGCGAGAAGGCGGACACCCACCTCTACGGCCAGGTTTCCTCCATGGTGAGCGCCCCCAAGCCACCGAGCGGCCGCAGGCTCGTTGCCGTGGGCGGCTGCATCGCCCAGCGCGACGGCGGCAACATCCGCGAGCACATGAGGAACGTCGACGTCGTCTTTGGCACTCGAGCCATCGCGAGCCTGCCGGAGCTTTTGTGCGAGGCGCTCGCCGGCGACGGCAAGTCCGTCAAGGCCGACGTGAGCGAGGATGACCCGGGATTTTCCACCGACCTGCCCAGCAGGCGTGAGGACCGCTGGCACGCCTGGGTGCCCATCATGACCGGCTGCAACAACTTCTGCAGCTACTGCATCGTGCCCTACGTCCGCGGCCGCGAGCGTGACCGTGCCTTCGAGGACATCGTCGCCGAGGTCGAGAAGCTTCGTGCCGACGGCGTGCGCGAGGTGTGCCTGCTTGGCCAGAACGTGAACTCCTACGGCCGTCAGCGCTATGGGGCGCCGCGCTTTGCCGAGCTGCTCCGCGCCGTGGGCGAGACGGGCATCGAGCGCATTCGCTTCACGAGCTCGCACCCCAAGGACCTCTCCGACGAGACCATCACAGCCATGGCCGAGACACCCGCGGTGATGCCGCAGCTCCACCTGGCCGTCCAGAGCGGGTCCACCCGCGTGCTCAAGGCCATGAACAGGCACTATACCCGAGAGGACTACCTCGACCTCGCTGCGCGCATCAAGAAGGCCGTTCCCGGCATCGCGCTTTCCACCGACATCATCGTGGGCTTCCCCGGTGAGACCGAGGAGGACTTTGAGCAGACCCTCTCGCTCGTTCGCGAGGTGGGTTTTGCCGGTGCCTTCACCTTCATCTATTCCAAGCGCCCCGGCACCCCTGCGGCCAAGATTGACGACCCGACCCCGCGCGAGGTCATCCAGGAGCGCTTCGACCGCCTGGCCGCCCTCGTCGAGGAGCTTTCCGAGGCCGCCAACAAGCCCGAGCTCGGCCACACCGTCGAGGCTCTGGTTGAGGGTCCCTCCAAGCGCGACGACCGCGTACTTGTCGGCCATAGCCCTAAGAACCGCACGGTCCACTTCCGCAGTCCTGATGGCATTGAGCCCTCCGAGCTCGTCGGCAAGCTCGTTGACGTCAAGGTTGACTTTGCCGGTGCCTGGTACCTGTCCGGAGAGATGGTGGGGGAGGCCCATTGACGCTAGCCGCGGCACATCTCTCTGGCTCGCCTGGCGTCCTTGCGGGCCCTGTCATTTGCATCGCGGGTCCCACGGCCTCGGGAAAGAGCTCTTTGGCCGACGCCCTTGCCCTGAAGCTCGGCTCTGACGTTATTTCTGTCGACTCCATGCAGGTGTATCGTGGCATGGACATCGGGACTGCCAAAACTCCTGTTGGCATACGGCCCGTTCCGCTCCAGATGGTCGATGTCGCTGATATTGGCGAGGACTATTCCGTAGCGATGTTCCAAGTGCAGGCTCGAGAGCTTATTGACGCCCGGTTGCAGCAAGGATCCGTGCCTGTCCTCTGCGGTGGAACCGGTCTTTACTTGGACGCAGTCATTGACGAGATGGACTTTCCCTGCGGGCAAACCCATGGGGGAACGAGGTCCGTCTATGAGCGGCTTGCGGCCGAGCGGGGGCCCGAGTTCTTGTGGGGCCTCCTTAATGAGCGTGACCCAAAGAGCGCATCCGAGATTCATCCAAACAACGTCCGTCGTGTCGTCCGGGCTCTTGAGCTTCATGATGAGGGCGTTTCCTATGCCGAGAACCACGAAGGCCTAAAATCCCACAAGCCCCACTATGACGCCCGTATTTGGGGCATCACAATGGACCGGGAGCGGCTTTACGAGCGCATAAACAGGCGTGTCGACCTCATGCTCGAGCAAGGCCTTGTCGACGAGGTAAAAGGTCTTGTTGAGTGCGGTTATGGCAAAGACCTCACGGCGCGCCAGGCCATCGGCTATAAGGAAGTACTCGATTACCTTAGCGGGGGTATCTCTCTCGGCGAAGCGGTTGAGCTCATAAAACGCCGGAGCCGTCGTTATGCAAAGCGTCAGCTTAGCTGGTTGCGGCGAGACGGTCGCGTTCGTTGGCTTGATTATGACTTGCTTGGACAGGACGAGGCACTCAGCCTCATCCTCGAAGACCTCGCTGCTGGTGAGGGCGCCTTGTGAGCGCCGTCTTGTTCGTCTTTATGTTGGGGCGTGATGCCTGATGGGCCGCTTTAAACAAATGTCTACCGCTCCCGTTCCCGAGCGCGCTCTGATTGTTGGCGTCGACACCGGTCGCTCCCAGTGGGGGATGGACGAGTCTCTCGACGAGCTCGAACGTCTCGTCGCCACCGCCGACGGCGAGGTCGTTGCCAGGCTAACCCAGAAGCTCGACTCTCCGTCCCCAAAGACCTTCGTTGGTTCTGGAAAGGCACAAGAGATTGCAGACACCGTGCGTCGCATGGATGTCGACGTCGTCGTCTTTGACGATGAGCTTTCTCCGTCCCAGCAGGCAAACCTCGAGAAGATATTCGGCGAGCCCACAAAGGTGATCGACCGAACTGCGCTCATCCTCGACATCTTTGGCCGTCATGCCAAGACACGAGAGGGTAGGCTGCAGGTCCAGCTTGCCCAGCTGCAGTACCTCCTGCCTCGTCTTCGCGGCATGTGGAGCCACCTTATGGGCGAGCAGACGCGTGGTGGTATCGGAAGCCGCTTCGGCCAGGGCGAAAGCCAGCTCGAGGTGGATAGGCGCATGGTCCGTGACCGTATTGCGGCCTTGCGCAAGGAGCTCTCTAGACTTGAGGTCCGTCGTTCGACGCAGAGCAAGGCACGTTGGGATTCGGGGGTCTGGCGCGTTGCCCTTGCTGGCTATACGAACGCCGGCAAGTCGACCTTGCTCAATGCCCTGACCGATTCGGGCGTTTATGCAAAGGACGAGCTTTTTGCCACGCTTGACCCCACTACGCGCTCCATAGACCTCGCCGAGGGGCGCAAGGTGACCCTTACGGACACCGTTGGCTTCATCCAAAAGCTTCCGACGAGCCTCGTTGAGAGCTTTAAGTCCACGCTTGCCGAGGTGCGTGCGGCTGACCTTGTGCTTGAGGTCGTCGATGCGAGCGATGACAACTGGGAAAAGAAAAAGAATGCCGTTGAGGACGTGCTTGCTCAGATTGACGCCGGCTCCATTCGTAAGATTCTGGTCTTTAACAAGTGCGACCGTCTTGAGCCCGAGAAGCTTGCGGAGCTGCGGGCCCAGCGGCCTGACGCGGAGTTCGTTTCTGCAACGACGGGCTATAACCTTGCGGGCCTTCTCCATAGGATTGCAACCGAGGCCAGCGCTGGTGACGTCACCATGACGGCCCTCGTCCCTTATGAGAAGGGAATGCTGGTCAAGATGGTTCACGAGCGTTGCCAGGTCATGCGAGAGCAATACCAGGAAGGCGGCTTGCTCGTAACCCTTAAGGCGTCATCTCGTATGGCCTCCACCCTCGAGCCGTATAAGGTCGAGGATTGATGCCCTAGGGCAGCGGCGCCTGATGCGGTACAAAGAGCTCGCAGAGCATGAGGACGACCGGCTGGTGAAGAACGTAGAACTCTAGGGCATGCCTTCCCACCCATTCGAGCGGAGCCAGCCTTAGCTCCTTTATAAACTTGGGCGTGCCCTTCAGTTTCATGACGTTGCCTACGCATGCGCCCGCAAGGAAAAGCAGCGCGTAGGGGAGGGGCGTATAGTAGTCGCCCGAAGAGAATCCCGGTCCCGGAAACCCTAGCCAGCTCAATGCCCCACAATCATATGGCTGGCGAGCAATAGCTAGGCTTGCTCCTCCAAACGCCGAGAGACCAAATCTTCCGTTTGGTACGTCTAGGCATAGAACGAATGCAACCAATAATGCCAGCGCTGTATATAGAAGGCGCTTTACGCCCGACGGCTTGCGGCTCGCGCTTGGATGCGCCTTTCCGTTTTGGCTCTGCAGCTTTCGGGAGATTAAACCAGGTAGATGGCTTATGGCCCAATAGCTTAGCGTGCTGAAGCCCATGCAGTAAATAATCCCAAAGTTGATGGGCGTATCAAGCGATGCGATAGATGTGGCGACCCATATGGCCAACGCGACAAGGAGATATTTGGCCGCCCTCTTTGGGTTGCTTCTTGAATAGGCGCACATGATGCCCGCAAGCGCCAGAAAGGTCCAAGAGATGGAGGCTCGCCAGATGTCTTGAAGCGGCGGCCTAAACCACGGAAGTGACATGCCATAGATATAGACAAGGTCATAGCAGGCATGAAAGCCGGTCATCGACAGTACGGAAAACCCCCGAATCGTGTCATAGCCACGGACCCTCTTGGAAGGTGAGGCTGACGCGGCCTTCATATTTGCGCCTCCATCCATGCGGTGGTGGCTACATGGAGCGGAAAAGACCGGTGACACGACCAAGGATGGTCGGGTTTACGGCATAGATGGGCTCCATGGTGTCATTCTCGGGCTGCAGGCGAATGCGGTCCTTTTCGCGATAGAAGGTCTTCACGGTGGCGGAGTCATCGATGAGGGCAACCACAATCTCGCCGTTGTGGGCGCTGCTCTGCTCGCGAACGACGATGTAGTCTCCATCGAAGATGCCAGCGTTGATCATCGACTCGCCACGCACACGGAGGATGAAGGAGTTCTGGTCCCCAACGACGCTGGTGGGAAGCGTCATGACTTCCTCGACGTTCTGCTCGGCAAGGATTGGCGTACCGGCCGCAACTCTGCCAACAAGCGGCAGGGTGATGGTGTTGTTATTTACGTCTTGCTGCACCAGGGCCAGGTCGGTGCCCTGGTGAGCCTTCTCTGCGCCGGGACCGCAGATTTCGATAGTGCGAGGCTTGTTTGGGTCCCTGCGTATATAGCCGGCGTCTTCGAGCTTGTGTAGGTGTGAGTGCACCGTGGAAGGGGAGGAGAGGCCAATGGCATTTCCGATTTCCCTCACCGAGGGTGGATAGCCGTGGGCGGCGGTGAAGCTGCAGATGTAGTCATAGGCCTGCTGCTGACGCTTGGTAATTTTGGCTTCGGTCATGGCTCCTCCTTCTATCGTTGTACAAATCATACAACCGTTCGACTATTTCTTCAAACAAATGTTCTAGTTCTACTTGACACGAACATATGTGCGAGTATTCTAATCGTAGAACAAAGGTTCTAGCGGTATTTAATGTCCGCTAGTGTTGTTATACCTATTTACGTCAGAAGGCAATAGGGCGGAGGTTTGCAATGATGCATGTTACCAGCGGCTATAAGACAAATGGCACTTGTGCGCTAAAGAGTGGCTCTCAGGGCGGCTTTACGCTCTATAGTGGTAGTTCTGATTTATATGACCAGATGGCTTACCCTCAGGCTCGAACGACTCGCCGCCTTTCTTCTTACGGAGTGCAAGCGGCGTGCTCTCGCTCTGTTTGTGGTGCGGGTGAGGGCGTCGTCTGTGGGATGCTTCTTGGCCTTACCGGTCTTCTGGGACGCCTTTCCTCACTTTCCGAGCCGGTCGCCTCTTCTCCGGTCCTGGATTCCAAACAGCAGCTTGCCGGTATCTTTGGCACCTTGGCTTGCGTCGCCACCGTGTTTCTCGTCTCCGTATTTGCGCAAGGGCTTATCTAGGCCATATATCCCCAGCTTATGATATCTTTTCGTTATCTGTTGAGAACGAAGGGGGTACCATGCGCTGTCCCAAGTGTGGATGCGAGGAGTCTAAGGTTGTGGATTCACGCCCCGCTGAAAGCAATGATTCCATTCGTCGTAGGCGCGAATGCATAGAGTGCGGCTTTAGGTTCACCACCTACGAGCGCCGTGAGGAACTGCCGCTTGTGGTTCTCAAGCATTCCGGCACCAAGGAGCCTTTCGACCGCGAGAAAATCATGCGTGGCCTCGTGAGGGCCACCGTCAAGCGTGACATTCCCGTCGATGTGCTCGACGGCATCATCGTCGGCATTGAGTCCGACCTTCGTGACAACGGAGTGACCGAAGTGGAGTCGAGCTCGCTTGGTGAGATGGTTCTTAAGCGACTCGCTGACATCGACAAGGTTGCCTATGTCCGCTTTGCGTCCGTCTATCGTGACTTCAAGGACATTGACGAGTTCTCCGACGAGCTCAGGAGGCTTTCCGGTGAGTGATTCAATCAAACTTCCCATTAAGCGCCTTGATCCTTCTATTGAGCTTCCCAGCTATGCCTATGCCGGTGACGCTGGCCTAGACCTCCGCTCGAACGAGGACTTGGTTCTTAAGCCGCTTGAGCGTCGCCTCATCTCCACTGGCCTTGCCATTGCCATTCCTGATGGCTACGCGGGCTTTGTCCAGCCTAGGAGCGGCCTTGCGCTTCGCGAGGGACTCTCCATGGCCAACACCCCCGGCCTCATCGACGCTCACTACCGTGGCGAACTTAAGGTTTGCGCCGTCAACCTTGACTCGGAACAGAGCATTCATATCGAACGTGGCGAGCGCATTGCCCAGCTTGTCATTCAAAAGGTCCCCGCTGTGTCCCTCGTTGAGGTCGATGAGCTCGATGTGACGGATCGCGGAGCGGGCGGGTTTGGCTCCAGCGGAGTGCAGTAGATTCTAGGCGCGTAATCCCATGTATAAGGAACAGCTTTCATACGACCTCGCCATCCTCGGTGGTGGTCCGGCGGGACTCTCTGCGTCCCTGTACGCCACTCGCTATGGCCTTGATGCCGTTACTATCGAGCGCGGGGTCTTTGGCGGCCAGATAGCAACGACCTCCGATCTTGACAACTATCCCGGTCTTCCGGCGGTTGGTGGTTCGGAGCTTGGTGAGCTCATGCGCTCGCATACGGCTTCTTTGGGGACTAAGTTTCTTCAAGATGAGGTAACCGGCCTTGAGAAGACCAATTCTGGCTATCTGCTTCACTCATATTCGGGCGATATTGCCTGCAAAGCGCTGATTTACGCGGCCGGCGGAGAGCCTCGGCATGCTGGGTTTGTGGGTGAGGACGAGTTTCGTGGTAGGGGAGTCTCGTACTGCGCCACCTGCGATGGGATGTTCTATAAGGACAAGAGCGTCTTTGTGATAGGCGGAGGCAACACGGCTTGCGACGAGGCTCTGTTCCTGGCTGGCCTTGCGAGTGATGTTACGCTTATCGTTAGGAAGGACAGGCTCCGCGCTGACAGAGCCCTTCAAGAGAGCGTTCTCTCGAATGACGGGATTAAGGTTAGGTACCTAACTACTATTCAATCCGTACGAGGCTCATCCCTTATCAATGAGGTTACGCTGACTCATGCCGTGACCGGCACTGAAGAGGTTCTAGAGTTCCCCGCAGGAGGAGTTGGCCTGTTTGTTGCCGTCGGGCAGCTGCCAGCGGTCGGCCTCATAAAGGGTTTCGTCAATCTTGCCTCTGACGGTTCTGTTCTTACCGATGATGCTATGGCCGCAAATAACGAAGGTCTTTTCTGCGCGGGCGACGTACGCCATAAGACGCTTCGTCAGGTAATAACCGCTGCTTCTGACGGCGCCATCGCGGCTCATTCCGCTGCCGAATACCTCAGGGGCCTCTAGTCTTCCGATTCTGCTAATCAGCGCTTGCGTCTCTAATGCGTACGCATACAGAACGCCGCGTAGAATCGCCTCAGTTTTTCTTGCCGGTCCATTTGCTCATCTTTAGACACGTAGAGCGATTCTCCGTGAAGGCTATGAAGCGGCAAGGGCCTGATTAGTTGGACAAGAACACGACGATGTGTGTGTTGGTTACCAATGTCTTAATGACCCAAAGCAAGCCTATGACTACCAGGAGCACAAGAAGATAAGGAAAGATGGAACGCTTGCGGTTGCGCTTTAGCCACTTACGCATCATCAGATCTTGGCGAAGTTCGTCTCGTTTGGCCATGGAAGGTTTCCTTATCCGGCGAAGCAATATGCTGACAGCGATGGTATCAGCATTTCATGGTGCCTTGCGCAGTCCAATGCAATTCAGTGCCCATCGTAATTCAATGACCTGCTGGCATGATAAGTATCTGGTAAACAGACTCCTCAATATAGTCGCTCGGCAGGTTCATATAAAAGCGTGATAATATATCTTATGTAAAGTAAAGTGATTATTACCAAATATTGCCTGAGCCTTATTATGACCCTTGGTTCATCTGGCTTTGCGGGGTTCGCCGCCCGTACCCACCTTAGAAA
>CAVJWS010000004.1:0-43531 GCA_963653485.1 Prevotella sp. CAG:279 | reverse complement strand
CGGCCTCGGCGACCTTGTCGGCGTGGCGGGCGTTGAAGGCGATCTTGGCGCCGGCCGCGCCGAGGGCCTCGGCGATGGCCATGCCGATGCCGTAGGTGGCGCCGGTGACGAGGGCCACCTTGCCGTCAAGACGGAACCAGTCCATGCCAAAGCCCGTGCTTGCGTCCTGTTCTGCCATTGCTACTTCCAATCTGTTTGAAAGCCTCTAGTTTCATTGCAATGTCAGTCTGGTTTGCAAAACCGGTTTTGTCAAGCAATAACAGGGCAAAGGCACACGGAATTATGACGGCTGAGGTAATCCTTTGGTAAAACGGAAGTAAAACAGTTTAGGAGAGCCGCTAGAGCGTGGTGTCGCCCCACTGCACTTGGCAGTCGAGGACCTGCTGGGGGTCGGCCTCGTGCCTCTCGTCAATCGCGTCGAGCAGGATGCGCGCGGCGCCTGCGCCCTCCTCGCGCGCCGGCTGCACCACCACCGAGACGGCCGGCGAGGCAACGCTTGCCCACTCGGTGTTGTCAAAGCCGAGGAGCCCGAGCTTGTCGGGCATGAGGCTGTAGTAGCCGCGGCAGCACCTGTAAATCTCGGGAAGGGCCCAGCAGTTGGGGACAAAGAGCAGCGTGGGGGTCTCGCCGTCCACGTTCTTCTCCAAGAAGTCGCAGATGTCCCGCTCGTCCACCCGGTCTCCCTCAAAGACGTATTGCGTAAAGCTCAGGCCGTGGCTTTCGAGCGCGTCGACGAAGCCGCTCATGCGCTCGATGCGGCTCGAGATGAGGCCCGGTTCGGCCATGATGACGAGGAAGCGCTCGTAGCCCTTTGCAATGCAGGCCTCAACCGCCTGGTAGGAGGCCTCGTAGTTGTCGGTCTTGACCCAGCTCGAGGCGTAGTCGTAGAGCTTTGAGTCGATGAAGACGAGGGGTTTGCCCGCCTCGCTGATCTGGCGCGTGATCTCCTTGAACTGAGCGGTGGGCTGGACGATGAACCCGTCCACGCCCAGCGCGAGCAGACGGTCGATGTAGGCCAGCTCGTTTTGCTTGTCGAAGTTGGAGTTGCAGACGAGCATGCGGTAGCCCTCGGCGGAGATGACCTCGTCGATGCCCTTGACGATCTGGTTGGCGAAGGCGTTGGTGATGTCGCCGATGACCACGCCGATGAGAGAGCTGCGCTTGGCGTTCATGCCGCGGGCGAGCGGGGAGGGCTTGTAGCCGGTCTGCTCGATGACCTTGCGGATGCGGTCCTGGGTCTCTTGCGACATGCGGTCCGTCTTGCCGTTGAGGAAGAAGGAGACGGTCGTCTTGGAGGTCTTTGCCATCGCCGCGATCTCGGTGATGGTGATGCGCTTCTTGGCGGGTGACGACTGGCGTGCCATGGGACTCTCCTGGCCGAACGGACGATGCGGCCAAAATTGTAAACCAGTTTTCTGCGGTGGTTCTGCAGCGCGTCAATCGGGGTTCGGGAGCGGGCGACGGTAGCCAGCTCGGAAGCGGACGGCGGGGGCCGGCACGAAAGCGCGCCGGAATCTTGGGGGGGTGCGGCTCGCGGGCAGCGTAAAATCGCGCTGGAATCTTGGAAGCGCGGGTTCGCGGAAAGCTCACGTCGGCGGCGCCCAGTTCGCTGCGGCCTCGGAAGGAGAGGCCGGCTGTCTCTCGGAGGGGGGGAGTGCAAGTAGTGCATGGGGCGGGACAAGGTTCATGGGGGCGTTGCACCGCGAGAAACAGCCGGCTTCTACCGCATGCCCGCCTCATGGGAGAGAGGAGACGGCGGGACGGCTCCTAGTATAGGGTTAACGTTCACCTACGTCTACAACAGCTTGTTTCTTCACGAACTGTTCGCTTTTCTCGAGCATCGGGTGAAGGCCCTTTGCCTTGCCGGCTTGGCACAAACGCAAACCTGGCGATGCCGGCATTGCCCCCGCCTCCGCCTCCGCCGTGCCTGGTGGGGAGTGGCGCTCGGATGCTCACGAGGGGCGCCCGCTCGGGTGGTCGTTGCGCTGTCTATTGACCTGCTCCCGGCTTTGGGGCGCCTTGCTCGCCAAAGTTTGGGGCGCCTTGCTCGCCAAAGCCTATTGATGCTGCGTGGACGCGCGCCGGATGATGTCTGGATGCTGGAGCGTTCCTGGACGCCCGAGATCTATTCGTGCTGCGTTGACGCCCGTTTGATGACGTTGCCGCTGATTTGGGCGCGCGTGGGTTCGAGGGCCGGACCCTCGATGCGCGTGAGGGCGCGCTCCATGACGGCCGCGGCGATGGCGCCCACGTCCTGGGCGGCCGTGGTGACGCCGCCCATGAACATGCGGTTCCAGACGTACTCGTCAAAGGTGGCCGCGTAGAGCACGGGGCCGGCCTGCTCGCCAAAGCTGAAGCGCGAGCCCCACTGCCCCTGGGCCTGCAGGTCTTGGAAGGCCTCGATGAGGCGGAAGAAGACCAGGCCGTTGACCGCGATGATGCCCACCGGACCGTCGGTGCCCGCGAGCAGCGCCTCGCGCACCTGCTCCGCGCACGTCTCGCCCTCGCGGGCAAGCTCCACGACGCTTGCGCCCAGGCCGTGCTCGGCGGCTGTGGCGAGGAAGAGGCGCTCGCGCTCGCGGCGCACCGAGCTCGTGTGGTCCTTCTCGGTGAAGAGCGCCAGGCGCGTGCAGCCGCAGGCCGCAAGCTCGGCCACGAGCGAGGCCATGAGCTCGGCGTTGTTTGAGGTCACGAGGTCCAGCTCGCAACCCTGCGCCTCGCGGTCGAGCAGCAGCACCGGCACGCTCTCGTTCAGCTGGTCGAGCAGCTCCTCGTTGCCGCCGCAGGTGTTGACGATGAGGGCGTCGGCGCCGGCGGCCCGCAGCCGCTCGGTGGCCGAGGCCTCGGTTGCGCTGTCGTTCGAGCTCACGGCCGTCATGAGGGTGTAGCCGCTCTTGGCCGCCTCGGCGGAGAGCGCCTCGATCATGGCCGACGAGTAGGGGTTGAGGATGTCTGCGAGGACGATGCCCAAAAGGTGCGAACGGTCGGTGCGCAGGCTGCGCGCCGCGGCGAGCGGCTGGTAGCCGGTGCGGCGCACCACCTCGGCGATGCGCTCACGCGTCTGCTCGGTCATGGCGCCGGGCGTGTTGTTGAGGTAGCGCGAGACGGTGGCGGGGCTCACGCCCGCCTGCTGCGCGATGTCCTTGATCCTGACGCGAGCCACCCTGACCTCCCATGGGCAAATCTGTGCCGCACACGAAAAAGCATTGTATTTCTCACGTGCACAAGCATACAATGTGCGCGACGTAATGAAATCGATTTCGTAAATCGATTCCGTAAAGGTAATTGTATTGAATTGGAGGACCCCGTGAGCGACAAGCCCCTCGTTCTTTGCTTCGGCGAGATCATGATGCGCCTTTCCCCCAAGGACAACCTGCGCCTGGAGCAGGCGACCGAGTTTGACGTCCGCTACGGCGGCGCCGAGGCCAACACGGCCTTCTCCCTGTCCTACCAGGGCGACAGCTCGGCCTACGTCTCGGTGGTGCCGGCCAACCGCATCGGCGACTGCGCGCTTCGCACCCTCGTCTCCTACGGGGTCGACACCTCCCGCGTGGTGCGCGAGGGCGACCGCCTGGGCTCCTACTACTTTGAGCTCGGCGCCTCCCAGCGCGGCAACGGCTGCGTCTACGACCGCAAGTACTCGGCCATGAACCTCGCCTCCCACGAGGCCTTTGACTGGGAGAAGATCCTCGAGGGCGTCGACGTCTTCTACTTCAGCGGCGTCACCCCTGCCGTGAGCGACGAGATGGCGCTTGCCTGCAAGGACGCCCTCACCTGCGCCCGCGCCAAGGGCATCAAGACCGTCTGCGACCTCAACTACCGCGGCAAGCTCTGGAGCCCGGAGAAGGCGCAGTCCGTGCTGAAGGGGCTCATGCCCCTCGTTGACGTCTGCATCGCCAACGACGAGGACGCCCCCTACGCCCTGGGCATCACCTGCGTCTCGGGCTCGCTTGCCAGCGGCATCGAGGAGCGCGACTCCTACGTGGAGATGGCCCGCCAGATCTGCGCCGAGTACGGCTGCGGCGTCGTGGCCTCCGTGGTACGCAACGTCTCCTCCACCAGCCGCTCCAAGTGGATGGGCATGCTCTACCACGCCGAGGGCGACCAGCACTGGTTCAGCCCCGTGCACGACGTCCACGTCCTGGAGGGCGTGGCCGCCGGCGACGCCTTCAACGCCGCCCTGCTGCACGCCATGCTCAACGACTACGACCCGCAGAAGACGGTGGACTACGCCATTGCCGCCAGCGTGCTCAAGCTCTCCATCCGCGGCGACTACAACTTCGTGACCGAGGCTGAGATTTCTGCCGTGGCCGCGTCCGGCGGCGCCACCCGCGTCGCCCGCTAGGTCGGCCTTTGGCGATGGCTCTCGCCGGGGCGGGCGCGCCTCCGGAGAGCCAGGCATTTCGCAACTTTGGACTGCGCGCGGGCCCGTCCGCGCCGCAGGTGAGAAAGGATTTCACATGTACGAGGATTTCTACGAGAAGCTCCACGAGCTTGCCATCGTCCCGGTCGTCGTTCTCGACAAGGTCGAAGACGCCGTCCCCATGGCCCGCGCCCTGGTCGCCGGCGGCATGCCCTCCGCCGAGGTCACCTTCCGCACCGCCTGCGCGGCCGAGTGCATCAAGGCCATGCACGACGAGGTTCCCGAGATCTGCGTGGGCGCCGGCACCGTGCTGTCCGTGGAGCAGGTGGACCAGGCCGTGGCCGCGGGCGCCGCGTTCATCGTGAGCCCGGGCTTCGACGCCGACGTCGTCAAGCGCTGCATCGAGCTCGGCGTGCCCGTGCTGCCCGGCACCGTGACCCCTTCCGAGGTCACCGCCGCCCGCAAGCTCGGCCTCGAGGTCACCAAGTTCTTCCCGGCCGCGCAGTACGGCGGGCTCAACACCATCAACGCCCTGTGCGCGCCCTTCGTCGGCCACCGCTTCATGCCCACCGGCGGCGTGAGTACGGCCAACGTCGAGGAGTACCTCTCCTCCAAGTCCATCATCGCCTGCGGCGGCACCTGGATGGTCAAGCCCGCCCTCTTCGCCGACGGCGACTTCACCGCCGTCACCGAGGCCTGCAAGGGCGCCATGGAGGTCGTGGCCAAGGTCCGCGGCTAGGCTTTTGCGGCAACACGTACGAGTTCGAGGGCTGGAGGCGCCGCTTCCAGCCCTTTTTCTACCCATGAGGCCGTCTGCGCGCTGCGTCCGAACGCAAACGTCCTCGCTCGCCAGCACCGGAGGGCTTCAGGCGTGTGGCCGCTGCGGAATGTTTGCTTTTCGGGCGCGGCGCTCCGGCGGCTTACGGAGCCGACGTCGCGTCCTCGCGTATGATGTGAAGCCTTATCCGTCTTCTCGATAGGAGCGTGCATGGGCGAAAACGGCAAGGACGCGGCGGGCCTCACCCGTGGGCAGTCGCTTACGGTGGGCGTGGCGCTGTTCTCGATGTTCTTCGGTGCGGGCAACCTCATCCTGCCGCCGCTTCTGGGCCTGCAGGCCGGCACTTCCACGCCGGCCGCCATGGCGGGATTTCTCATCACGGCCATCGGTTTGCCGATCGTGGGCATCGTGGCGGTGGGGCTGGCCGGCACCGCCCGCGAGCTCGCCGCGCGCGTGCACCCGCGCTTCTCGCGCATCTTCGTCGCGGCGGTCTACCTCGCAATCGGTCCCTGCCTGGCCATCCCGCGCACCAGCTCCACCGCCTTCGAGATGCTGGCGCCGCTCCTGCCCGAGGGGGCGCCGGTGGGCGCGGCGCGCCTCGTCTTCTCGGTGGTCTTCTTTGCGGTTTCCTACGGCCTGGCCATGCACCCCGGCAAGGTCACGGGCCTGCTCGGCCGCATCACCGGCCCTGCGCTCATTGCGCTCATCGTGGCCGTGGTGGGCGCCGCCGTGGTGGCTCCGAGCGGTGCCGTGTCGGGCCCGCAGGAGGCCTACCAGGCAAACGCTCTCGTGACGGGCGCCCTCAACGGCTACCAGTCCATGGACGTGCTGGCCGCGCTCAGCTTTGGCCTCGTCATCTCGGAGAACATCCGCGAGCTTGGCGTGACCGACGACCGCGGCCTCGTGCGCGAGATTCGCCGCGCGGGCGAGGTGGCCGGCGCCCTCATGGCGCTCATCTACTGCGGCATGGCCTGGGTGGGCGCGAGCCTGGGCAGCGTCATTCCCGAGGTCGCCAACGGCGCCGCCGTGCTCACCACCTCGGCCACGCTGCACTTCGGCACGGCCGGCACCGTGGTGGTGGCCCTCATCTTCCTGCTTGCCTGCCTCAACGTCTGCATCAGCCTCGTGACCTGCTGCGGAACCTACTTCTGCGAGACCTACGGCGCAGATGCCGCGGGTGCGCACGGCCCCTTCGCCGGCGTGCCCTACCGCTACTGGGCCCTGGCCTTCGCGGCCTTCTCCTGCGTGCTCTCCAACGTGGGCCTCGACGCCATCCTGCTGTTCTCGGTGCCGCTGCTGGGCGCCCTCTATCCCATGGCCATCATGCTCGTGCTCATGGGCGTCTCCCACAAGTTCTGCGACGCCCACCCGCAGACGTGGCCCTGGGCCATCGGCGCCACCGCCCTCGTGAGCGTGGGCGACGCCCTGCGCGACGCCGTCGCCCCGTCCCTCTGGCTGCCCTTCGACGCCCTGCCCCTGGCGAGCCTCGGCCTCGACTGGATTCTCCCCGCCGTTCTCGGCCTCATCGTCGGATATCTCCGCTCGCGCACGGTGGGTGGGGGAGCGGCGGAGTAGGCAAGCCTCGCAGGACCGTAAGCCGCCGGAGCGCCATGCCCGAAAAGCAAACATTCCGCAGCGGCCCATGGAACGAGGCCCTCTAGCACAGATGAGCGATGACGCTTGCGTTCGGGCATGGCGCGCAGGCGGGGCTCCATAACGGGGAGGGGCGAGCGAGGACGCTTGCGTGCGGCGCGTCGCGCACGCGGTTTGCGGCAACGTCGGGCGAGGACGTTTGTGCTCGAACAGCGCCGAAAAGAACCGTTAGGTTTTGATGCGGTTTCGCGACGGTCTGCTCCGGTGGCCGCAGGGGTACATAGCCTTATAATTGAGACCGGTGCGGCCGCAGTGGCCGCTGCTCGTATCTGATGGCGCCAAACCGGCGCTTTGATAGGGGGATTATGGACATCAAGGTCACCAACCAGGGTACGCAGGCAACCGTGGCCGTCGTGGGGCATCTCAACACCGCCACGGCCGGTAAGCTCGAGGAGGCCCTTGCGCCCGTCATCGAGGCCTCCGAGCAGGTCGTGATTGACCTCGCCGACCTGGAGTACATTTCCTCGGCGGGCCTGCGCGTGCTGCTTTCGGCCCACAAGAGCCTCGACGCCAAGGGCGGCTCGCTCGTCATCTGCCACCCGCAGGAGAGCGTGCGCGAGGTCTTCGAGATTACCGGCCTCATCGACGCGCTTACCATCGAGTAGAGGCGCGTTTTTTCGCATCTTTGGCCCGGACGGCCGCTTGCGTCGCCCGGGCGCCTTGCCTGCGGCGCGCGGATTCATGCCCGTGGCTCCTGGCTTGCACCGCGCCCGCGGGCTCTTGGCACCTTTCGTTTGAGCTTCGAGTAGACCTGGTTTTGCCATGGCAGACATCTTCCGCAAAAAGTCACTGGAGAACATCACCAACCCCGACCACCTGGATGACTACATCAACGTCTCCCGCTCGAGCGTCTGGCTCATCCTGGCTGCCATCGTGGCCTTTTTGGCCGGTGTGGGCATCTGGTGCGTCTTTGGCTCCATCGACGGCATCTCCCCGCTGACGATGCTCTTTGGTTGGGCGTAGCGCATGGCTTCGCGCATTCAGCCGAACCCCGCCGGCAAGGCGGCAGGAAAGGTCCCGCAGATCATGCAGATGGAGGCGCTGGAGTGCGGCGCCGCCTGCCTGGCTATGATCTGCGCCTACTGGGGCAAGTGGATCCCGCTCGAGAAGGTCCGTTCCGACTGCGGCGTCTCCCGTGACGGCTCGAGCGCCCTCAACGTGGTCAAGGCCGCCCGCAGCTACGGCTTTGACGCGCGCGGCTTTCGCTACGAGCCCGATGAGCTCAGCTCCAAGGGCTGCTTTCCCTGCATCTGCCACGTGGGCTTCTCGCACTTTATTGTCGTGCGCGGCTTTAAGGGCAATAAAGTCCTGGTAAATGACCCAGCGCGCGGAGAACTCAAGATGCCGCTCGAGGAGTTTGACCGCACCTTCACCGGCGTGGCGTTGCAGTTTGAGCCCACCGAGGAGTTCGAGCCGGGCGGCAAGCCCGCCTCCATCCGGGACTTTGCCCTCGAGCGCCTGCGCGGGGCGAGCGCGGCCATGCTCTTCGTCGCCATCACGAGCGCCATCACGGCCTTCATGGGCACGGTAAGCCCGCTCATGTCGCAGGTCTTCCTCGACCGCCTGCTCACCAAGCAGAACCCGGAGTGGTTCGCCCCCTTCATGGCGCTGCTCATCGCGTTCGGCGTGGTGCAGGTGGTCCTCAGCGCCCTCAACGCCGTCTACCTGTTGCGCGTGCAGGGCAAGATGTCGGCCACCTCCAACGCGAGCTTTTTGTGGAAGATCTTGCACATGCCGATGGACTTCTTCTCGCAGCGCATGAGCGGCGACATCATGCAGCGCATGGGCACCAACGCCACCATCGCCCAGACGCTCGTGGGCCAGCTTGCCCCGCTGCTCGTAAACCTCGTGATGCTCGTGGTCTACCTCGTGCTCATGGTTGCCTACTCGCCGCTTCTGGCCTCGGTCGGCATCGCCAGCGTCGCCATCCAGCTGGTTTGCGCGCGCGCCATCTCGGGCAAGCGCGTCAACGCCACGCGAGTGTCCATGAGGGACAGCGCCAACCTCGCCAGCGCCACCATGGCCGGCATCTCCATGATCGACACCCTCAAGGCCCAGGGCGTGGAGCCCGGCTTCTTCCGTCGTTGGTCGGGCTTCCAGGCGAGCGTCAACACGCAGACCAACAAGATGGAGCGCGAGACCAGGGCGCTTGGCGTCGTGCCCTCCCTTGTGAGCACGGCCTGTGACGCAACGGTGCTCGGCATCGGCGTGTGGCTCATCATCGAGGGCCAGTTCACCTCGGGCGCGCTTCTATCCATGCAGTCGCTCATTGCGCAGTTCAGCGCCCCCGCCCAGAGTCTCATCGGGGTGATGCAGACCTTCCAGGAGCTGCGCACCGACATGGAGCGTATCAAGGACGTCATGGACTACCCCTATGACCCGCTGGC
Organism: Prevotella sp. CAG:279; assembly: GCA_963653485.1. Classification (GTDB taxonomy): domain Bacteria; phylum Actinomycetota; class Coriobacteriia; order Coriobacteriales; family Atopobiaceae; genus Parolsenella. Next base: position 34,350 of record CAVJWS010000004.1, on the reverse strand, counting down.
CCTGCCCGACGGCGTGGAGCTTCCGGCCGAGGGGGACGAGGCGGCCGGGAGCCATGCCGCCAAGGAGGTCGCGGACGTCGCCGCCAAGGACTCGGTCCCTGCCGCCGCAGAAAAGGCCGACGACCCCGTGGACGCGCTGCTGGCAAAGCTCTCTGCCGACCCCGGCCTCGAAAAGCTGCGTGGCGACGTGGAGCTGCGGCACGTGAGCTTTGGCTACTCACGCCTGGCCGACCCCGTGGTGAAGGACTTCTCGCTGCACGTGCGCCCGGGCGGCTGCGTGGCGCTCGTGGGCGCCTCCGGCTGCGGCAAATCCACCATCGCCAAGCTCGTGAGCGGCCTGTATATGCCCTGGGAGGGCGAGGTCCTCATGGACGGCAGGCCGCTTTCCGAGGTGCCGCGCTCGGTCCGCACCGGCTCCATTGCCGTCATTGACCAGGAGATCGTCCTGTTCCATGACACCATCGCCAACAACATCCGCCTGTGGGACTCCTCCATCGAGGACTACGAGGTGATCCTGGCCGCGCGAGACGCCTGCGTGCACGAAGTCGTGATGAGCAAGCCCGACGGCTACAAGCACGTGCTCACCGAGGGCGGACGTGACCTCTCCGGCGGCCAGCGCCAGCGCCTCGAGATTGCCCGCGCCCTTGCGATGGACCCCACAGTGCTCGTGATGGACGAGGCGACGAGCGCCCTCGACGCCCAGACCGAGGCGAAGGTCATGAACGCGGTTCGCAAGCGCGGCATCACGCTCATCCTCATCGCGCACCGCCTGTCCACCGTCCGCGACGCCGACGAGATCATCGTCTTTGAGAAGGGCGAGGTCGTGGAGCGCGGTACGCATCAAGAGCTGTATGAAGCCGACGGGGTCTACGCCAACCTCGTCAGCCGGGAGTAGGTTGCCATGGGTTGGTTCGAGAGCCAGATCGAGGAGAGGCGCGGCGCCGACGACCGCATGATCGCCGAGTCGCTTGCCGCCCTGCGTGACGCCGTGACGGGCCGGGAGGCCATCTCGTCCATAGACGCCGCCGCCCAGGCAAACTCCGCCATCACGGCCATCCTTCGCTACTACGGCGCCGCCGTCGAGGATGACACGCCCGCCGTCGAGCTGCATCGCGATTCCTCCTCCGAGGTCGCGCCCGATATCGAGGAGCTTATCGAGAAGCGCCTGCGCGGCACGGGGGTCATGGCCCGCTCGGTCAGCCTGCCTGCGGGCTGGCAGGCAGACGCCGCGGGCGCCATGCTCGGGTTTACCGAGGACGGCATGCCGTTGGCGCTGCTGCCGCGCCCGCGCGGGGGCTATTTCTACCGAGACCCCAAGACCGGCCAGAACGTCGGCGTGGGACAGGGGAGCGTCGAGCTCAAGCGCGTGGGCTACTGCTTCTACAGGCCCCTGCCGCAGCGCAAGCTCAACGTGGTGGACCTGCTCACCTTCATGCTGCGCTCGCTCGAGCCCAATGACTACCTCACCGTCCTCGGCACCACGGCCGCGGCCACGCTCATCGGCTTGGTCTCGCCCCTGGTGAACCAGCTCATCTTCGGCCCCGTTATCTCCAGCGGCTCGCTGTCGCTCGTGATGCCCGTCGTGAGCCTGCTTATCGGCGTGAGCTTCTCCACCATCCTCATCTCGCTGGTCCGCTCGGTCACGATGAACCGCATCTCCACCAAGATCGGGCTGCCCCTGCAGGCGGCCATCATGATGCGCGTGCTGTCGCTGCCGGCGTCCTTCTTCACGACCGTCACCACCGCAGAGCTCACCTCAAAGATCACGGCCGTCACCACGGTCTGCTCCATTCTGCAGAGCACCGTGTTCACGACCTTCCTGAGCTCCGTGTTCTCATTGGCCTACCTTGGCCAGATCTGGGCCCTGGCCCCGTCTCTGGTGGTTCCGGCGCTGCTTTCGGTCGTCGCGAGCACTGCGCTCACCATCGTGGTGACGCTCGTCCAGCAGCGGGTGACCGCCAAGCTCATCGACCTGGAGAACCGCACCTCAGACCGTGAGTACGGCATCATCAACGGCATCCAGAAGATCAAGCTCGCCGGTGCCGAGAAGCGCGCGTTTGCCGTGTGGGCCAGCGACTACGCCGCGGTCGCCAAGCTCACCTACAACGGCCCTGCCATCGTGAGGGTCTCCGGCACGCTGCAGACGGGCATCTCGCTCGCCTCCACCGTGCTCATCTACTTCTTTGCGGTGGCTGGCGGCGTGAGCGTGTCCGAGTACATGGCCTTCACGGCCGCCTTTGGCATGGTGTCGGGCGCCTTCACCTCGCTTGCCACGGCAGCCCTGCAGGTGGCCCGCATCAAGCCGCACTACGAGATTGCCAAGCCCCTGCTCGAGACCGCGCCCGAGAGCGCCGAGGGCAAGCAGATCGTCACGGCCGTCTCGGGGGGCTTTGAGCTCGACAACGTCTATTTCACCTATGAAGAGGGCCTGCCCAACGTGCTCAACGGCATCTCGCTCAAGGTGCGCGCGGGGAGCTACGTGGCCGTGGTGGGCAAGACCGGCTGCGGCAAGTCCACGATGCTGAGGCTGCTGCTCGGCTTTGACAAGCCGCAGAAGGGCGCCATCTACTACGACGGCCGCGACCTGTCGATGCTCGACCTTCGCAGCATGAGAAGGAACATCGGCGTGGTGCTGCAGGACGGCAAGCTCTTCCAGGGCAGCATCTATGACAACATCTCCATCTCGGCGCCGGGCCTTTCGCTGGACGATGCCTGGCACGCCGCCGAGCTCGCGGGCGTGGCCGACGACATCCGCGCCATGCCGATGGGGATGCAGACCATGATTTCCGAGGGCGGTGGCGGCGTCTCGGGCGGCCAGCGCCAGCGCCTCATGATCGCCCGCGCCATCGCCGGCAAGCCGAAGATCCTCATGTTCGACGAGGCCACGAGCGCGCTCGACAACGTCACCCAGCGCATCGTGAGCGAGTCGCTCGACGAGCTCAAGTGCACGCGTCTCGTCATCGCGCACCGCCTCTCCACCATCCGTCACTGCGACCGCATCGTGGTCATCGACGGTGGCGTCATCGCCGAGGACGGCACCTACGAGGAGCTCATAGCCAAAAACGGCGTCTTCGCCGAACTGGTTGCCCGCCAGCAGGTGTAGCCGGGCGGCGAGCGGAGGGCGGCGAGCGAGTGCCGAGCGGCGAGCGGCCGGCGAGTGGTCGGGCGCCACGCGTGAGCATCGAGCGGCGAGCGGCGAGCGGCGAGTGGTAGGACGCCGCGAACCGCCTGCGGAAGCGGGGGGTGCGCGGAGCGGCGAGCGGCGAGCGGCCGGACGCCGCGCGCCTTCGACTGGCCGCCTGACGCCAATTGCGCTCTCAAACACCTACGGATGACCCAAACGTAGCTTTCTGCGAGGATTGGCAAGCTCACATACGACTACGGATGACCCAAACGTAGCTCGCCAGTAGTTTGTTTTGCCTTCGCACGCCTACGTAAGGTGCATACGTATTCAACTGCTGCCTTCATTTGGATTCACTTGATTGTCGACGCGAATCCGCAAGGCTTCTAGCTGCGGTTTTGTCTATGTTGGCGAATCACCCCGCGAGTGTGACCCCGCAGCGAGCTACGTGGTGCACAGGTGTAGTCGCTCGGACGTCTTTGGTGGCCGTAAGAGGCTACGAACGGGCCAGCCGTAGTTTCTGGAAGGGCTGCGTTATGCCTATATGTCTACGAATGGCGCATCGGTAACCGGTCGCAGACCCGTCGTTCTTTGTGCGGTTACGCTTGTCGCACGCGTAGCTTGTCGCGGCTTTCCATGCCCCCATACGCTTACGGCTGGAGCATACGTATTTATCTGCTGGGTTCGCTGAGCCCCATGCGGGTGATATTCTGAATCCGCGCGTCATCTACCAGCACTTTTATCGATGGCGTTGATTCGTCTTGCGAATGCGACTCCGCAATGGGCTACGGAGTGCGCGCGAGTAGCCGCTCGTCGGCTTTCTGACCCTACGAGCGTCTACGTTTGGCGCAAACGTAGACCTTCGCAGGCCACCAGACTATCTGCATGACTACAAATGTCACGTCGGTAGCCAGCTGTGGCCTCCGGATTTCTCCATGTGGCTACGAGCGGCACAAACGTAGCCATATGGGGCCTTGGGCGCTCCATATGGCTACGGATGGCAAACGGCTAGCGGTGGGGTCCTCCGCTCTCTCCGCACATTTGAGGAAGATCCAAGCGTATCCGGTTGTTCGCGGCCTACCAGTCGCTGTGCCTGGTTCCGAAGAGGATGGCCCTCAAGGCCTCTTGCTTCTTGAGGATTTGCTGCGATGGCATGTACTTTCTCACCCCAAGCTCCCTGCGAAGGAGTTCCATCAGTCCGCTGTAAAGCGCTGGGTCTTGGACCTGGTGCTTTGTTACGTGGATGACTTTGTAGCCCATGGCGTTGAGGGTATTGTCGCGGGATGCGTCTTCTCCCATCCGCTCGGCTTCGGCGTGATGCGAGCCCATGTATTCGAGAATGAGCTTGTTGCCACTCCAAAGCTCGTCCGGTCTAATGACCTGCCTTTGCGTGAGCGTGCAGCCGGTTCCGCGTACTGGAAGCTCGGCATTGAGTTCAGGCTTTGGCAGCCCTTGTCCTCCCATAATGCGCGGGGCGACTATGGCCAGGCATAGCTTTGCCTCGGCGGGCGAGGCTGCACCGGCTGCCAGCGAACCTGCCACTCTGCGCAAAATGCGGAACCTGGGCGAGTCGCGGTTGCCGTCCTTCGTGTCCGCGTTCGCAAGGATGCTCTGCGGCGTGGCAAGAGGTTCGACATCGGTGACGAACCCGTCTTCCTCGTCTGAACAAATAGCGAAGGTGCCACAAAGTTCGTACGCGAGAAGAAGCTGGCGCAGGGGCGCGCTGCCCTCACAAATCTGGAAGAGGGCGTCTTCGGGGGTGGCGACGCTGAGGCCTGTGCATATTCTTTCCGCGCAAGTTTCGTAGCGCGGGACGAGGCATCTGGCGTATGGGGAGCTAATTCGCGCGCAACCATCGGAGATGGTCAGTTGCAACGGCGTTGGCAAGCCGAGCTCACGAGCAAGCTCCTTTACCGCAACCCCGCCGCTCGGCGTCCTTGGAATCTCGGAAAGCTCGGGGTAGGGCTTGCCGAGGGCGGCGGTCACCCTGCGCTTTCGATGGAACTCGAGCGCGCTTTCATGCGAGAGCGTTATTCCCTCTGGGCATGTCCCTGTTCCCATGCTGGCCCCTTTCCTAGAGGAACAAGGATAGGGGCCAAGCCATCTAACAAAACCTGTTTTCGTTCTAACGGAGACCTGACACCCCAGGTAGATGAGCTCGTTTTGCGCGCTTCGTAGAGAAGGCGGCTCGGCGAGCGTGAGAGTTGCCGCCTTGAGCGGCTCGCTGTTCCTCTATCCACGCCCCATCCGGAGACTCACGCGAGTCAAATTGGACAAACGGCCGTCAATCCTGTCAGATTTGTGTCAGGCAACAATGCTCGTTTGGCCGGATCTCTGATTGCCTAGCTCTCTGTTAGCTCACCATTGACAGTTATTGCCCTGCGCATCCGGCGGGTTGCCCGCGTCAGGCCGAAACGGCAGAGGGGATGATACATGGGCACGCTAGGCAAAGCTTCGGAGCCGGCGGACTCAATGTCAATGGTGGTTCAGCAGGGAGTTGCCTAGAAGTTCGGGCATTCATACTTTTCCGTGCGTCCTCTGAACGCAGCAAGTCGCATTGGCCATGAACGGCAACGAATCAACTCTGCGGCTTAAGCCATTCGCCCTCGGTCTGGCGGACATGGGACAGACGCGCCAACTGGGCATTGCTGCTAGCACTCTTCGGTGTCGGGGCGATGCGTAGAAACTCGACTGCCGGATTCGGCGTCGATGGCTAGGCGTCTCTTCCGTCTTGAGTTTGCGGCGTGGACTCCATTACAGTCATACGAGTGTTGATAGCGGCCGCGCGGGCGGCCGGCGAGTTGATGGGAGTGAGACGGTGGACATGCAAGGAAGCGCGAAGACGGCCGAGGTCGCGCCGGGCGCATCTGCGCCCAAGCACAAGATTTACTGCTTTGAGTGGGCGAGGGGGATCGCCGCCGCTATGGTCGTGTTCATCCATGTGATGACGGGAATCATGGACAACTACCCCATAGAAGTGGTCGGGGGGGTCGCGTCGTTGTTTGGCCGGCGTTGCAACTGGTGCTGACCCGCTGGGCGGTACCCGTCTTCCTCATGATTTCCGGGGTGCTGCTACTGGAGCCCTCTAAGAGGGTCACTTGGAAAGACGTGTGGCGCTATGAGCGTCGCATGATTCTCGTGCTCATCACCTTTGGTTATCTCTTCTGCCTCATGGAAGAGTACGTCGCGATTCGCCGCGTTGGCCCGCGGCTCTTTGGCGAGTCCCTTCTCAACCTGCTTTCGGGGAAGAGCTGGAGCCACCTGTGGTACCTCTACGCGCTGATGGGCATATACCTGCTGCTTCCCGTCTTCAGGTCGTACGTGGTCGGCGCAACCAGGGAAGACCAGCGAACGTTCCTCATCGTTCTGTTTGTCTTCACCGTTCTCGTTTCCTCCGTTAACGAGATTTTCGGCACTGAGCTCAAGACCTTCGTTTGGCTACCGTGCTACGTCTTCTATTTCCTGCTTGGCCACTACGCGTTCCGTTGGATCTCTCTCGATGCCCGACTTGCCGTGATTTGCGCTGCCCTGACCATTGCCGGTTGCGTGGTCCAGGTGTCGTATGTGCTCGGCGGCTCCTATGGCGCGTGGGTCCGTGGACCGGCATCGCCGTTTGTCACGGCGCTCTCCCTGCTCGTCTTCCTCTCGTTCAAACGCTGGCTCGACCGTCCCTACAAGCCGAACGGCGTCGTCGCGCTGCTCTTGTCCTACAGCCTCGGCATCTACGTGCTGCACCCGCTGTTCCTCAATGTCGCCTACAAGACCCTCGGTCTCGGGCCGTGGTCTATGCCGCCCGTGATCTTTGAGGTCGGCATGTGGTCCTTCGCCTTCTTCGGCTCCGTCGCCATGATGTGGCTGCTCAGGAAGATTCCGGGCGTGCGCAGGATTATGTAGGGATATGCGGGTGGCTACGGATTGGCCTTGAAGCATGCGAATAGCCACGGATTGGGTTGCCGTAGTCCACGTTGGGTCGCAGTGGTATCCATAGACCTACGCTTGACGCATGTGTAGCCCGTCGGCGGCTTCACTCGGCCCCGATTACCTACCGGTGACTCAAACGTATCCGGCTGTTGGGTCCGTGGGACTCCATTTAGCTGTCGATTTGAATTCGTAGGCCATCTACCAGCACTTTTATCTGTGGAATAGAATTGCCTTGCGAACATGACCCTGCAATGAGCTACGGAGTGCACGGAAGTAGTCGCTCGTTGGCATTCTGTCCCCACGAGCGCCTACGGCCTGCGCAGACGTAGGCGTTCGTGGGTCAGTCGCTGGATGCTCGGCTACGGGATGCGCATGCGTATTTGAAAGATGGGTTCTCGACTTTGCTTTGGCCTACGGACGGCGCGAGCGTATTCGACTGGCGGGTTTCGTTGCAGGATGAACCGGGTCTCGCCTTGCGATTTGCGAGGGATGTACGACCTCTAGTAGAAGCGGGAGAGTGGCGGAGCGCGGACTCGCGGTATGCCATGACTAGGCGGTTGTCCGCTCATTACGGACAGAGCGGCTAGCTGTGATTGGGTTCGAATACGAAGCGGCTAGCTGCGCCTTGGTTCGAATGCTAAGTGGCTTGCTGCGCCTTGGTCCGAATGCTAAGCGGCTTGCTGTACCTGGACTTGAATACTAAGTGGCCCGCTGCGCTGTAGTCGTGAATGCGAAGCGTGCTGTCGTGTGGCGGGCTTGAAGCCGGCGCGACCGCTAGTGGAAGTGGTGGGCGGCGCCACACGGAGACGCGGTATGCTGTGGGTGGGAGATTGTCCGCTCATTACGTGCGAAGCGACTTGCCATATGGCGGGCGTAAGTAGAAAGCGAGGGTTCGATGTCTGAGAAGCCTTTGGTCTCCGTGATCGTGCCGGCGTACAACGTGGAGCGCTGGATCGAGCGTTGCGTGGAGTCGGTGCTGGCGCAGACCCTTACGGACCTCGAGGTCATCGTCGTGGACGACGGCTCGCCCGACAACGCCGGCGCCCTGGCAGACGCCATCGCCCGCCGCGATCCCCGCGTGCGGGTCATCCACCAGAAGAACGGCGGCCTCTCCGCGGCCCGTAACGTCGGCATCGAGTCCGCCCGCGGCAGCCTGCTCTACTTCCTGGATTCCGACGACTACATCGACCCCGACTGCCTCGAGGTCCTTCGCGGCGCCATGGTGGGCACCGGCGCGGCCATGGCCGTCGGCGGCCTGGTTGAGGTGGACGAGGCCGGCAAGGAGCTGCAGCGCGTCCTCGTCGAGCCCAAGGTGGTGGACGAGCGTGGCTACTGGGACTCCTTCGAGGCCGACCACCAGGGCGAGGAGTACGTGGAGTACATCGTCAGCTGGAATAAGCTCTACGACCGCTCCATCTTCGACCACGAGCGCTTCGACGTCGGCAAGCTCCATGAGGACGAGCTCATCATCCACCGCCTCGTGGCCCGCGCCGGCAAGGTGGCCTTCGCCAACACCTCCGGCTACCGCTACGTCCAGACCACGGGCTCCATCATGCACACGCCCAAGCCCGGCCCCTTCCTGGACGCGGCCGAGGGGTTCCTCGCGCGCAGCGTCTACTTTGAGGAGCGTGGCTGGACGGACCTTGCCTTCTCTGCCCTGTGCGAGGCGCGCGGCTCTCTCGTACAGTGCCTCGAGACCAACCCCGACAGCATCTCCGACGAGCGCTTCCTCAAGCTGAAGGCCGGCTGCTTCGCCTCGCAGGCTCGCTTTGCGCCCAAGACCCGCCGCGAGGTCAAGCGCAGGTTCGACGGCCTCTTCTTCACCTTCGCCCCCAGGCTCTACGTGGCCATGGACGCCAAGAGGAAGCTCTAGCAAGGCTCGCATTTGCATACGAACGGCATGAGCGAGGCCGCGCGGATGGCATTCCGTGCGGCCTCGTTTTGTCACTAACAGGCCGTTTTCACTGATATGAACGCTCGTACGTATCTGTTGTTCAATGTGCACTTACCGGAAAATTCAAATTGTGCTTGACAATCAAGTTTCTTCGAATTCTCCCCGGTCTATGCGTTGGTTAAGCAGTTAACTTGCACGCAAAACTAAACCTTCTACCTGCGCGTTTGCCGAATTGATGTTGTGTCTCCGCCCATGCGCGGGGTACAAATCACCTCAGCCGGAAGAGCCCTTTCGGTAAGCAATGAACCGGCGTGCATGGGGCGCGTCGGTCTGCCTTTTCCAGAGGACGAAAAGGGCAAGGTAAGCAAGAAAAGGAAGAAGGAGGAGAAATGAAGATCGTTGCAGTTAGTGCCTGCACCGTGGGCATCGCCCACACCTACATGGCCAAGTCGGCCATCGAGGACGAGTGCAAGAAGCGCGGGTACGAGTGCAAGGTCGAGGCCCAGGGTGGTATGGGCATCGACGACGAGCTCAGCCAGGAGGACGTTGACTCCGCTGACCTCGTGATCCTGACGACCGACGTGGGCATCGAGGGCGAGGACCGCTTCGAGGCCAAGAAGGCCGCCAACCGCTTCTACAAGGTCGGCACCGCCGACGCCATCTCCGACGCCGCCGCGGTCATCGACGGCGCCCTCAAGCAGGCCGGCATCGACGCCTCCGCCGTCGCGGCCGCAGCTCCTGCCGCCGAGCCGGCCAAGGCCAGCGCCGCCCCCGGCGGCGCCAAGGTGGCCTCCAAGGAGTCCATCTTCGCCAACCCCGGCCAGACCCTGCTCAACGCCTTCAACACCGGCGTGAGCTACTTCATCCCCATCGTCGTCATCGGCGGCGTGTTCCTGGCCTTCTCGCTGGCCTCCGGCACCGCCGGCGACTCCGGCATGGAGGTCACCAACCCCGTCATGGTGAGCCTCAACACCATCGGCATGGCTGGTATCTCCACCATGATCCCGGTGCTGGCCGCCTACATCGCCTACTCCATGGCCGGCAAGCCCGCCCTCGCCCCTGGCTTCGTGCTTGGTTACCTGGTTAACAACGCGGTGACCACCCCGAGCGGCGCGTCGGTCTCCACCGGCTTCCTCGGCGCCATGATCATGGCCGTGCTCTGCGGCTACTTCGTCCGCTGGATGAAGACCTGGAAGGTCAACGAGACCGTCCAGACCATCATGCCCATCCTGATCATCCCGATCCTGACCTCGCTCGTGCTCGGCATGGCCTACATCTACATCCTGGCCACCCCGCTCGGCTTCGTGATGGATTGGCTCACCAGCGCCCTTGGTAGCCTGCAGGGCGGCTCCGCCGTCGTGCTCGGCCTCGTCATCGGCGTCATGACCGCCTTCGACATGGGTGGCCCCATCAACAAGACGGCCTCCACCTTCACCATGGCCCTCATGGCCTCCAGCGTCTACGGCCCCAACGGCATGTTCCGCGTCGCCGTCGCCGTCCCGCCGCTGGCCTGCGGCATCGCCTCCCTCGTCGCCAAGAACAAGTTCGATGACGCCGACCGCCAGATGGGCATCTCCGCCATCTTCATGGGCTGCATCGGCATCACCGAGGGCGCCATCCCGTTCGCGGTCAAGGACCTCGGCCACACCCTGCCCGGCATCTGCATCGGCTCCGCCGTGGGCGCCGCGCTGGCCGCCTTCCAGGGCATCGACTGCTACGTCCCGCACGGCGGCTTCATCGTCGCCCTCGCGACCAACAACGTCCCGATGTTCTGCCTCGACATCGTGGTCGGTGCGCTCGTGGGCGCCGCCATCCTCGTCGCCATGAAGCCGAAGCTCGAGACCAAGTAAGTCCTAGCTTCGCGAAAGGGGAGCGCCCCGTGGGCATTGGGCCTGCGGGGCGCTCCTCGGTTTTGGCGCCCTCTTGCTTGAGGCGGAGCGTCGACGCCGGCCGCATCGCTGGCGCCGACGGCTTCGCCGCCGCGATGACCGCTTGGCTCTATCGGCGCCGTGCTCGCCACGGACGCTTGGCGCTGCCGCCGCCACCTTGTCCGCCGCGGACGCCTGGCGCCGGCGACGCCGCGCGCATGGCGGGCCAATTTGTCCAGCCCTCCGTGTACAACAGAAAGTCATCGACAAAAGCCCTGGTTACAACCGTGAGAAGCTAGGGCACCCGCCGCGGGTTTTCGCATGGAGCGGCCTGGGCGGCTGCTATGATGCGAAACCGTCGCGGTTGCGTTACATTTACTGCGACAAAGTCCACGCGGCCCTGCATGGGAGGCCCGGATTCGGGTTGGGCGCGTGGTTCATTCGACCTAAGAACGTGCAGAAAGGGACAGGCACATGGGTTTCGTTAACGAGAACAACGTCTTGCTCCACCAGAACGCCGCTACCAAGGAGGAGGCGCTGCGCACCATCGCCGACCACGCCGCCAGCCTTGGCCTCACCGACTCCGCCGACAAGGTCTACGACGCCTTCCTCGCCCGCGAGGACATCGACAAGACCGGCATGGTTGACGGCTTCGCCGTTCCCCACTGCAAGTCCGACGCCGTGAAGCAGGCCGCTGTCTTCATCTACAAGAACGAGACCCCGCTCGAGTGGCCGAGCCTCGACGACAAGCCGGTGGACATCGCCATGGCCCTGCTCATCCCCGACGGGGAGGCCGGCACCACCCACCTGCGCCTGCTCTCCAAGGCCGCCGTCCTTCTCATGAACGACGAGTTCAAGGCCACCCTTCGCGGCTCTGACGACGCCGCCGAGATTGCCAAGACCCTGAACGACGGCCTCGAGGCCTAAGGCGTCCGCCGCTACATAGAGCTGGACCCGACGGTCCCCGGCATGCCCGGGGACCGTTTTTTTCGTCTAGCTGCAATCTTTGTGCCGGGACGGCTTCGTGTCGTGGCGTATGGCGCTTGCGCATTTTCAGTCAAACGGCCCAAGCGGCAATGGTTAACCGTTCAGGCCAAATCAAGCGTGCGTTTGGCGCAGACAGGCAAATTACGCCGTGCGCAACGGTAGGGAGGGGCTGCGAGCCTTCCGGCCGGACTTATGCATCAAAACGGCGTCCCAGCTTATGTTATTTCCACTTTATTACGCTAAAGTTGCCTGAAAGAAAAGAAAACGGCCCTCTTTGGGCTTCGCGCATCGCTCGCAACATCCAACACGTACATTACCTCCCACGGATGGACGCCCCCTCCTTTTTGCGGCTTCTTGCCGCCTGCCCCGAGTCGCTCGCTTGGGAGCCGGAAAGGCGTAGGCGACCTCCTTGCGCGGCGCGCACGCGTCTCGTAGCAACAGCAACGCGTACAGAAAAGGGAGCGAGCATGAGCATGAACATGAACGAGATTTCCAGGAAGAACTTCCTCAAGCTCGTCGCAGCCGCCGGCGCCACCAGCGCCCTGGCCGCCTGCGGCTCCAAGAGGGCCGGCGATTCTTCGGCCGCCAGCACCGGTGAGGCCACCTACGCTGACACCATCACCTTCTCCCAGGGCTCCGAGCCCCGCGGCCTCGACCCGGCGTTCGTCGACGACGGCGAGTCCGGCAAGGTCATGGTCCAGATCTACGAGAACATCCTCCAGTACGACACCGACACCTGCGACGTCGTCGAGGGCCTCTGCGAGCTTCCCGAGGTCTCCGATGACGGCCTGACCTACACCTTCAAGGTCAAGGACGGCATCAAGTTCCACGACGGCACCGACTGCGACGCCGAGGCCATCGCCAAGAACATCCAGCGCCAGCTCGAGCCCAACCGCACCGACGACATGCCCTACGCCTCCTTCAACTTCGGTTCCGAGGAGTCCGGCACCGGCGTCGCCTCCGTCGAGGCCACCGATTCCTCCACGCTCGTCTTCAAGCTGCGCGCGGCCTCCACGCCGTTCCTCGCCAACCTCGCCATGTGCATGTCCTCGCCCATCGTGGCCCCGAGCGCCTTCGAGACGGCCATGGAGAACCCCGTCGGCACCGGCCAGTACAAGTTCGTGAGCTGGACCAAGAACTCCAACATCGTCCTCAAGCGCAACGAGGACTACTGGAACGCCGACAAGGCCGGCAAGACCGAGAACATCATCTTCACCTTCATCGCCGAGGCCGCCTCGCGCGTCACCGCCCTCAACAACGGCGAGGCCGACATCATCGACGGCATCGACGAGGCCGTGGTGGACACCGTCGAGCAGGGCGGTTCCAAGATCTTCACCATGGACGGCATGAACATCAACTACATGGCCTTCAACACCGAGTCCGAGATCTTCAAGGACAAGGCCGCCCGCAAGGCCTTCGCCAAGGCCGTCAACGTCCAGGAGCTCGTCGACTCCCTGTACAACGGCTACGCCTCCGTCGCCAACTCCGTGATGCCCACGTGGATGGCCTCCTATGACGAGGACGTCAAGCAGACCGAGTACGACGCCGACGCCGCCAAGAAGGAGCTCGCCGACCTCGGCATCACTACCGTCAAGTGCATCACCTACTCCAACCCGCGCCCCTATAACGGCAAGGGCGGCCAGGTGCTCGCCGAGGCGATCCAGGGCTACCTCAAGGAGGTCGGCGTCGAGGTCACCATCGACACCTACGACTGGACGACCTACAAGACCAAGGTCGAGACCGAGGCCTACGACATCTGCTTCTACGGCTGGAACGGCGACAACGGCGACCCCGACAACTTCATGAACCTGCTCTCCGACCCGAGCAAGACCATGAACGTCGCCCGCTACCAGAACGACGAGTACAACGCGCTCATCGCCAAGGGCCTGCAGACCCCGGCCGGCTCCGACCGTGACGCCATCTACCTGCAGTGCGAGGAAATGGTCGCCGAGGAGCAGCCGTGGCTGCTCATCTCCCACTCCAAGAACATCCTTGGCTACAGCCCCAAGGTCTCCGACTTCCACTTCCACCCCACGGCCGTCACCTTCCTCTACGACGCCGTCAAGGAGGCCTAAGTCCCACTCGGACTGGCTAGCCGGATAGTCGCTCCCGCGGGAGCCCGGGCCACGAGCGGACCTGGGCTCCCGCAGAGTTTATTCGGGGACTATTTTCAAATTCCGTTCAACAACTACCGAAAGGAGGGGAGACCATGGTCAAGTACATCGTCAAGCGCGTGCTGCAGGCAATCCCGGTGCTCATCGCGCTGTCCGTGGTGGTGTTTCTCATCATGCGCGTGTTCTCGGCCGACCCGGCGCCGGTAGTGCTCGGCGAGCACGCCACGCGCGAGGCCATGGACGCCTGGCGTGACTCCATGGGCCTCAACGACCCCATCTGGAAGCAGTACCTCGACTTCGTCGTCGGCGCGCTCCACGGTGACCTCGGCACCTCGTACTACACGCACACCGCCGTCACCACCGAGATCATGAGCCGCTTCCCCGCTACGATCGAGCTCGCCATCGTCGCCATCATCATCGCCTCCATCGTGGGCATCGCGCTTGGCGTCGTCTCTTCCGTGAACAAGGGCAAGTTCGTCGACGCCTTCTCCACCTTCCTGGCGCTCATCGGCGTCTCGATGCCCATCTTCTGGCTCGGCATCCTGTTCATCATCTTCTTCACCGGCGTGCTGCACATCCTGCCCTCCGGCGGCCGCATCGACCCCATCATGCAGCCGGTCGGCGGCACGGGCCTCTTCCTCATCGACACCCTCTTCTCGGGTGACTTCGAGGCCTTCGGCAACGCCTGCGTGCACATGATCATGCCGGCCTGCGCGCTGTCCATGTACTCCATGGCCATCATCACGCGCATGACCCGCTCGAGCATGCTCGACACCCTGAACGAGGACTACGTGCGCACGGCCCGCGCCAAGGGCCTGCCCGAGGGCAAGGTCACCAAGCACCACGCCCTGCGCAACGCCATGCTTCCCGTCTCCACCGTCATCGGCCTGCAGCTCGGCAGCCTTCTGGGCGGCGCGCTGCTCACCGAGACCGTCTTTGCCTGGCCCGGCATCGGCAAGTACGTGGTCGAGTGCATCCTCAAGTCCGACTTCCCGGTGGTCCAGGGCGTCGTGCTGCTCATCGGCGTCATCTTCGTCCTGATCAACCTGGTGGTCGACATCATCTACGCCTTCCTCGACCCCCGCATCAAGTACACGCAGGGAGAGGGGTGATAGCCATGGCAGAAGCTACCGCTAGCGTCGAGGCCGTCAAGACGGAGGCAGACAAGAAGGAGTCCCTCTGGAAGGACGTCTGGTACTCGCTTTCCCACAACAAGGCCGCCATGGTGAGCCTGGCCTTCATTTTGCTGCTCGCCGTGGTCGCCATCGTGACGGCCCTGTTCCCGTCCATCCTGCCGTATGACCCGTACTCGCAGGACCTCTCGCAGTCCTTCGCCGAGCCCAGCGCGGCCCACATCTTCGGCTGCGACCAGCAGGGCCGCGACATGTTCAGCCGCATCCTGGTGGGCACGCAGATCACGCTCGCCGTGGGCCTGCTGTCCGTCGCCATCTCGCTCACCGTGGGCGTGGCGCTCGGCGCCGTGGCCGGCTACAAGGGCGGCGCGGTTGACACCTTCATCATGCGCTGCATGGACGTCATGCTCGCCGTGCCCTCCATCCTGCTCGCCATCACCTTCATGGCCGCGCTCGGCAAGGGCATCGACAAGGCCGTCGTGGCCATCGGCCTGGTCTCCATCCCCGAGTACGCCCGCATCGTGCGCAGCCAGATCCTGGCCGTGAAGGAGAGCGACTACGTGGCCGCCGCCCGCGTCATCGGCGACTCCGACGCCAAGATCATCTTCCGCCACATCCTGCCCAACGTCATGCCCTCCATCATCGTGCGCGCCACGCTGGGCATCTCGAGCGCCATCCTCGACTGCGCGGCCCTTGGCTTCCTTGGCCTGGGCGTCCAGCCGCCGGCGGCCGAGTGGGGCGACATGCTGGGCCGTGGCCGCAACTACATTTTCTCGGCGCCGCACGCGATGCTGTTCCCCGGCATGATGATCACCCTCACGGTGCTCGCCTTCAACCTGCTGGGCGACGGCGTGCGCGACGCGCTCGACCCGAAGTCTAGGAAGAGGTAGGTGACGACATGCTGCTTGAAGTGAAGGACCTTCGCACCGAGTTCCCCACGCGCCGCGGCGTCGTTCACGCCGTCGAGGACGTCTCGTTTTCCGTCGACGCCGGCGAGACCGTGGCCGTCGTGGGCGAGTCCGGCTCGGGCAAGAGCGTGACGTCGCTCTCCATCATGCGCCTGCTCCAGAGCCCCGGCCACGTGGCCGCGGGTTCCATCACCTTTGACGGCCAGGACCTGCTCGCCCTCTCCGAGAAGGAGATGCAGCAGGTGCGCGGCGGCCAGATCTCGATGATCTTCCAGGAGCCCATGACCTCGCTCAACCCCGTCTACCGCGTGGGCGACCAGATCGTGGAGGCAATACGTCTGCACACCGACCTGGACAAGAAGGCCGCCTGGACCCGCGCCGTGGAGATGCTGCGCCTGGTGGGCATCCCCAGCCCCGAGGACCGCGCCCGCGACTACCCGCACCAGATGTCGGGCGGCATGCGCCAGCGCGTCATGATCGCCATGGCCCTCTCGTGCAACCCCAAGCTCCTCATCGCCGACGAGCCCACCACGGCCCTCGACGTGACCATCCAGGCCCAGATCCTCGACCTCATCTACAAGCTGCGCCAGGACTTTGGCATGGGCGTTCTGCTCATCACCCACGACCTGGGCGTTGTCTCCGAGGTGGCCGACCGCGTGGTGGTCATGTACCTCGGCCAGGTGGTGGAGACCGCCGACGTGGATTCCCTGTTCGAGAAGCCCATGCACCCCTACACGCTGGGCCTGCTCAACTCCATCCCGCGCCTCGAGGACGAGGAGTCCGGCCCGCTCTACACCATCCGCGGCCAGATTCCGGCCAACCTCGACCGCCCCGCGGGCTGCCCGTTCTCCGACCGCTGCGACCGCTGCATGGAGCGTTGCAAGAAGGAGCTTCCGGAGCTTCGCGAGGTGGCCGGCCAGCCGGGCCGCTCCGTCCGTTGCTTCCTGTATGACGAGGAGGGGAAGGCCAATGAGTAACGACGAGATCCTGCTCGACGTCCAGCACCTCACGAAGAGCTTCGTCGCCGAGGCCAACTTCTTTGGCAAGCCGACCTCCTTCGTCCAGGCCGTGGACGACGTCTCGTTCCAGATCCGCCGCGGCGAGGCCTTTGGCCTGGTGGGCGAGAGCGGCTGCGGCAAGACCACCATCGGCAAGATGCTCGTGGGCCTGCTCCAGCCGACCTCCGGCTCCATCGTCTTTGAGGGCAAGGACCTCACCAAGATGTCCGCCAAGGAGCGCCGGGGCCTGTGCACCGACATCCAGCTCATCTTCCAGGACCCCTACGCGAGCCTGAACCCGCGCATGACCGTGGGCTCGATCATCGCCGAGCCCATCATCACCAACAAGATCTTGCCGGCCGACCAGGTCGACGCCCGCGTGGACGAGCTGCTTGAGCTCGTGGGCCTGCCCGCCACCATGCGCAACCGCTACCCGCACGAGTTCTCCGGCGGCCAGCGCCAGCGCGTGGGCATCGCCCGAGCGCTCGCGGTGAACCCCAAGCTCATCGTCTGCGACGAGCCCGTCTCGGCGCTCGACGTCTCCGTGCAGGCACAGGTCCTCAACCTGCTTGACGAGCTCAAGCAGAAGATGGGCCTCACCTACCTGTTCATCGCGCACGGCCTGAACGTCGTGAAGCACGTGAGCGACCGCGTGGGCGTGATGTACCTCGGCCGCCTCATGGAGATCACCGAGAAGAACGAGCTCTACCACAACCCGCTGTGCCCCTACACCCAGGCGCTGCTCTCGGCCATCCCCTCGGTTGACCCGAAGATGCGCCGTCGCCGCATCATCCTGGAGGGCGACGTGCCCAGCCCCATCGACCCGCCGCCGGGATGCCGCTTCTGCAGCCGTTGCTTTGCCAAGGTCGGCGGCTGCGACGTCTCCGCGCCCGAGCTGCGCGAGGTCATGCCGGGCCACTACTGCGCATGCCACCGCTACGACTCGGTGGCCGCCGACGAGGTCATCGCCGAGGCCACGCGCATCCAGGAGATCAGCGCCCAGCCGGCCTACGGCTATGGCGCCGACACCGCGCCCGGCAGCATGGGTCCCAACGGCCTCGTGCAGTAGGGAGCGCCGCGCGGGCTTGCGGCGGGGGAGACCTCACCTGACGCCATGGGGAGGGCCGGCAGCCGCCATCCCCACGCGGACGGTCGCTATGCAGCCGATGCGCGCGGACGCCTTGTCACAAGCGCCCTGAGACGGCCCAATTGCGAACGCCGTCTTACAAGCGGAGCGCGCCGCTCTCTTGCGAGCGCTAGCTCCGGATGCAAATGCCTGCCATACGCTGGCCATTTCGCCCCGCTTCCCGCGCCGTGCGGGGAGCGGGGCGCCTCGTTGCACGCCTGTAATGTGCATGCAACGAAAATTCCATCGAGATGGCCGCATTTTCCTTGAAAAGTGCTATGGCAGACAGGTATCCTATCTATCTGTGTGGGTCGGACGCCCACGCACCATATCTGTCGGCCCCCGAGCGATGTAAATCCAAGCCGGTGGCTGTGGGCGAGCATCTGGCCCGGAGCTGCTGCAGGCGATGCGCATGAGCATCGGGGCCCCGTTTCTTGAAAGGGGTCCACCTTTGAGTGAGATTCAGAACTCGTCCGTTTTCTCGCTGGATGACGTGTCCACCGAGGAGATGAACAACCTCATCGACGGTACCATTACCGATTTCGACGAGGGCGATCTTGTCACGGGCACCGTCGTCAAGATCGAGCGCGATGAGGTCCTGCTTGACATCGGCTTCAAGTCCGAGGGCGTTATCCCCGTCCGCGAGCTGTCCATCCGCAAGGACGCCAACCCCGCCGACATCGTCGCCCTGGGCGACGGCATCGAGGCCCTCGTTCTCCAGAAGGAGGACAAGGACGGCCGTCTCGTCCTGTCCAAGAAGCGTGCCGAGTACGAGCGTGCTTGGAACCGCATCGAGGAGAAGTTCAACGCCGGCGAGAACGTCGAGGGCGAGGTCATCGAGGTCGTCAAGGGCGGCCTGATCCTCGACATCGGCCTGCGCGGCTTCCTGCCCGCCTCCCTCGTCGACCTCCGTCGCGTCAAGGACCTCACCGCCTACATGGGCACCCGCATCGAGGCCCGCGTCATCGAGATGGACCGCAACCGCAACAACGTCGTCCTCTCCCGTCGCGTCGTGCTCGAGGAGGCCCGCAAGGCCGAGCGCTCCGAGATCCTCTCGAAGCTCCAGCCTGGCATGCGCCTCAAGGGCACCGTTTCCTCCATCGTGGACTTCGGCGCCTTCGTGGACCTTGGCGGCATCGACGGCCTGATCCACATCTCCGAGCTCTCCTGGAACCACGTCAACCACCCCTCCGAGGTCGTCAAGGTCGGCCAGGAGGTCGAGGTCCAGGTTCTCGACGTCGATCTCAACCGCGAGCGCATCTCCCTCGGCCTCAAGCAGACCACCGAGGATCCGTGGCGCACGCTCGTCAAGAAGTACCCGGTCGACGCCATCGTTGAGGGCGCCGTCACCAAGCTCGTTCCGTTCGGCGCCTTCGTCGACCTCGGCGACGGCATCGAGGGCCTGGTCCACATCTCCGAGATGGCCAAGCAGCACGTCGACGCCCCCGCGCAGGTCTGCAAGGTCGGCGACAAGGTCCAGGTGAAGGTCATGGAGATCGACCTCGACCGTCGTCGCATCTCCCTGTCCATGAAGGCCGCCGCCGAGACCCTCGGTTTTGAGGTTGAGGTCGAGCCCATGGAGAAGCCCGAGGACGAGGCCGCTGTTGAGGCCGAGGTTGCCGAGACTGAGGCCACCGACGCCGAGTAAGGCTCGCCGTTAGGCACATGGCACGTCATGCGGGGCCGCTTCCGTTTGGGGGCGGCCCCGCTCTTGTTTGGGGGCGGCGCGGTTTGCCTGCGCGCTGCCGTTTGCCTGTGCTGTCGTTTGCCTGTGCTGCCTCTTGCCTGCGCGCTGCCGTTTGCCTGCACTGCCTCTTGCCTGCGTTGCCGCCCGCTTGCGTTGCGTTGGCATTGCTGTCGCTCGCCTGCGCTGCGGCTCGCGTCGCCGCCGCTCGTTTGCGCTGACGTTTGTACGCGTTGCCGCCGTTCGCTTGCATTGCGGTTTGCCTGCGCTGCGGCTCGCGTCGCGCCGCCGTTCGCTTGCGCATCGGGCTCTTTGACCCTGAACGTTAACTTTAGGCAGGCCTGCAACCAGCCCATATATGTTTAAATAGTGCATACCTCGCGTGCCGTTGCCATCGCGAGGGGACCGGCGCCCTTTGGTGCCGTCTGGGTGTTATATGCTCCCGCGCATGTTGCGGGGGGGGTGTAAGACCGAGGGGGAGCTTCGCATGCAGGATACTTCTGGTTCCACTGACGTTCCGGGTGCCTCTGCGGTGCCGCCAGGCCCCTTGGAGCCCGTCCTTTCTGATGAGATTCGCCGTGATTTCATGGGGGCCGGCGGCGTTATCGGCGGCTACTGCGAAGACGGCTTCCCCTTCTTCTATGCCAACCAGCGCATGGCCGAGATGCTTGGCTATGGCTCCGTGGGCGCCCTTGAGGCTGGCATCGGAGGCCTTGTGGCCAACACGATTCATCCCGATGACATGCCCAACGTCTCCGAAGACCTTGGCGAGCTCGTTGAGGGGCGCGTCTACGAGAGCACCTACCGCATGCTGCGCGCCGACGGCACCTACTTTTGGACGGTCGACCGCGGTCGCGTGATACGCGCCTCCGACGGCCGCCTGGCCATCATCAGCATGTGCAACGACATGAGCACGATGGTGAGGCGCGAGCGCGAGCTCGAGCACAAGCATCAGGTCAGCTCCGCCATGCTCGACAACCTCCCCGGTGGCTACCACCGTTGCTCGGACGAGGAGGGCTTCCCCTTCCTCTATATGAGCCAGCGCTTCTGCGACATCCTTGGCTGGAGCAAGGCCGAGATCGAGCGGCGATTCTCCAACAGCTTTGCCGCCCTCGTGCATCCCGAGGACCTTCCGGGCATGGTTGACTATGTTGCCAAGATTGATAAAGCTGCAGCTGAGGATGGTGGTTGGAGCGACAGCTTCTACCGCATGCTGGGCCGCGACGGCTGGCATTGGGTCATCGACTCAACCCAAAGGGTGGAGATTGACGGGCATGCCGTCTACCAGGGCTTTATTGGTGACGTAACCTCTCTTGTTTCCGAGCGCGACGAGCGGGAGCGCAAGCTCGATGCCGCCATGGAGCAGGTGCGCCGCGCCAACGCCTCCAAGACGGACTTCCTGCGCCACATGAGCCATGACATCCGCACACCCCTGAACGGCATCATCGGCATGCTCGAGATTGCCGAGCGGCATCCCTATGACTACGAGCGCCTCAAGGACTGCCGCGCCAAGGAACTCAGCGCCTCGCGCTACCTGCTTTCGCTCGTGAATGACATCCTGGACGTGAGTAGGCTTGAGACGGGCGGCGTCATTCTTGACAACAGGCCGTTTGACCTCGGGGAGATTCTCGAAGAGAGCAACGCCGTGGCCGAGCTGCGCGCCGCAGACGTGGGCGTGAGCTTCATCGTGGAGGGAGACCACCCCAGGCTCGAGCACCGCAGGCTCATCGGCAGTCCCACGCACCTCAACCGAGTGCTCATGAACCTGGCCACCAACGCCATCAAGTACAACCGGGACGGCGGCTGGGTGCGCGTCTGCGCCACCGAGGTCGCCTGCGACGGCCAGACGGCCACCTATCGCTTTGTCTGCAAGGACAACGGGCGCGGTATGAGCGAGGAGTTCCAGAAGCACGCCTTCGAGCCGTTTGCGCGCGAGGGCAGGGGAGACATCGCCACCTTCTCGGGCACGGGCCTGGGCCTTTCCATCGTCAAGCAGATGGTGGAGCTCATGGGCGGCACCGTGGAGCTTGCGAGCAAGATTGACGAGGGCTCCACCTTCACCCTCACCATCCCCTTCAAGCTCGACCTCTCGCCCGTCGGTCACGAGTGGGTCGTCCATGACGTGAACCTTGACGGCAAGCGCGCGCTGCTGGTTGAGGACAACGCGCTCAACCTCGAGATTGCCCAGCTCATGCTCGAGGACATGGGGCTTGAGGTGGAGACTGCCGCCAACGGCCTGGAGGCGCTCGAGCGCTTTGAGGACTCCGAGCTTGGCTACTATGACCTCATCTTCATGGACGTGATGATGCCCGTCATGGACGGCCTTACGGCCACGTCTGCGATTCGCGCTCTCGAGCGCCCGGACGCGACGAGCGTGATAATCCTTGCCATGACGGCCAATGCCTTCCTAAGCGACGTCCACAAGAGCCTCAAGGCCGGCATGAACGCCCACGTAAGCAAGCCCGTCGACGAGAAGCGCGTGCGTGAGGCCATCGCCCAGGCCATGATGCAGGCGTAGGGGCTGCGCGGCTCATCAAAGTTGCCCTCATGTGACGCTTTGACGGGCGTTGCGTTAGTGTCCGCGAGGGCGGGTAGAATAGTCACTCGAACTTACGAGGGAGAGTGAACTTTGATGGCAAGGCGTGACTTCAATGGCAGCAAGGACGAGGCTTGGCGTAAGGCGGTAGCGTGGGCGCGCGGCCGCAACGGCGCCGACGAGCTCTCTGGCTCCTGCACCACGCTCGCCGTCATCTTCGTGGTCATCGACCTATTCGCCCATACCACGTGGCTCTCGGCCGTGGCGCTCGCCTTGCTTGCCTACGCGCTGTTCCGCATCACCTCAAAGAACGTGACGGCCCGCGGCCGCGAGAACTCGGCCGCCCTGCGCGCGGCTGGCCCCGTGATTTCGTTTCTCTCCAACCCCGCGGCCATGCTGAGGGAGACGCGCTCCTTCGTGCACCTGCGCTGCCCCTCCTGCGGCCAGCGCGTGCGCATCCCGCGCGGCAAGGGCAAGGTGCGCATCACCTGCCCCAAGTGCCACGCGCGCTTTGACGGCAAGGCCTAGGGCCATGCGCACGGCGTTTCTGGCCGGCGGCATCGCCTCCGGCAAGTCCACCGTCTCCCGCCTCCTTCGCGAGAGGGGCGCCTGGGTGCTTGACCTAGACCAGGTCTCGCGCGAGGTGCTGGCGCCCGGCGAGCCCCTTTTGGAAGAGATTGCGGCTGAGTTTGGGAGTGACGTCATAGACGCCAGCTCCGGCGAGCTCAGCCGGGCCCTGCTGGCCGAGCGCGCCTTTGCGACGCCCGAGGCCACCGAGCGGCTCGAGCGGATTGAGCTGCCGGCCATCCGTGAGCGCCTGGTGCAGGCGCTCACGCCCTCTTGCTGCGCGGCCACGCTGCCGGCCCTCACCCTGGTCGAGGTGCCCCTGCTGGACCGCGTGGAGGACCTCTTTGGCTTGGCTGATGACATCCTGGTGGTTGTGGCCCCCATGGAGCTGCGCCGTGCGCGCGCCATCGGCCGCGGCATGGCGGGGGACGACTTTGACGCCCGCGTCTCCAAGCAGCCGAGCGAGGCCTACCTGCTGGGGCACGCCACCCATGTGTTCGATAACTCCGGCGACGAGGACGGGCTGCGCGCCCAGGTGGATGCCTGGTGGGCGGGGCAAGTTGCCACCAAAGGGGACTAGGGCATAGAGCTGCCGTTGCCTATGCCCCAAGGTCGGGGAATTGCCCCGTGCAAGACCCCTATTGGCCGGGCTGTTGCTTGAGGCGCCCGCATCCCTGGTCTGGAGCCGCATCCCGTGTCGACAAAAGCCGCTGCGCGGTTTCTTGCGGGCGGCGTGTATAATGGCGGAAGTACGAACAGCTGTACGCTTGGGAGGCTAGGATGACGGCAGCCGATGCAGGGACGGGCGCGGCGTCGCGCGTGAGCGGGCACGTTGGCGCCGAGCTGCGGCGCTTTGGCGTCGAGGGGGCCGGCACGCCGCTTACGGTGGTCTCGCCCTTCGAACCCGCCGGAGACCAGCCGGCGGCCATCGCCAAACTCGCCCAGGGCGTGGAGGAGGGACTGCGCTACCAGACGCTTTTGGGCGTCACCGGCTCGGGCAAGACCTACACCATGGCCAAGACCATCGAGGCCGTGAACAAGCCCACGCTCATCATGGAGCCCAACAAGACGCTCGCCGCCCAGGTGGCCAGCGAGATGCGCGAGCTGTTCCCCAACAACGCCGTGGTCTACTTCGTGAGCTACTACGACTACTACCAGCCCGAGGCCTACGTCCCGCAGAGCGACACCTACATCGAGAAGGACTCCAGCGTAAACGAAGAGGTGGAGAAGCTGCGCCATCAGGCCACCTCGAGCCTGCTTAGCCGCCGCGACGTCATCTGCGTGGCCTCGGTGAGCTGCATCTACGGCATCGGCAGCCCGGAGGACTACGCCGGCCTCGCGCCCAACGTCTCCAAGGACGTCCCGCTCGAGCGCGACGACCTCATCCACGAGCTCATCGACATCCAATATGACCGCAATGACGTTGACCTCGCGCGTGGGTGCTTCCGCGTGCGCGGCGAGCGCGTGGACGTCTTCCCGCCCTACGCCGAGCACCCCCTGCGCCTGGAGTTCTTTGGCGACGAGGTGGAGCTCATCGCAGAGATTGACCAGGTCACCGGCGAGATTTTGCGCGAGTTCGACGCCGTGCCCATCTGGCCGGCAAGCCACTACGTCACCGAGCGTCCCAAGATCAACAAGGCGCTCGACACCATCAACGCCGAGCTCACGGAGCGCCTGGAGCAGCTCAAGGCCTCTGACAAGCTGCTCGAGGCACAGCGCCTGCGCGAGCGCACGGCCTACGACCTCGAGATGCTCGAGAACATGGGCTTTTGCAACGGCATCGAGAACTACTCGCGCCACCTTGACGGCCGCGCCCCCGGCGAGCCGCCCTACACCCTCATCGACTACTTCCCCAAGGACATGCTCTGCATCATCGACGAGAGCCACGTCACGGTGCCGCAGATCCGCGGCATGCACGAGGGGGACCGCTCGCGCAAGATCACGCTGGTGGAGCATGGATTTCGCCTGCCGAGCGCGCTGGACAACCGCCCCTTGCGCTTTGACGAGTTCGAGAGCCGCATCCCGCAGTTCGTCTACGTCTCGGCCACCCCGGGAGACTACGAGGAGCAGGTGAGCCGGCAGACGGTGGAGCAGATCATCCGCCCCACGGGCCTGTTGGACCCGATGATTGACGTGCGCCCCGTGCGCGGCCAGATCGACGACCTCACCGAGGAGATTCGCGAGCGCGTGGCCAAGAAGGAGCGCGTGCTGGTGACCACGCTCACCAAGCGCATGGCCGAGGACCTCACGGACCACCTTTTGGACGAGGGCCTCAAGGTGAACTACATGCACTCCGACACCGCCACGCTTGACCGCGTTGACATCATCCGAGACCTGCGCGTGGGCAAGATCGACGTGCTCGTGGGTATCAACCTTTTGCGCGAGGGCCTCGACATCCCCGAGGTGTCGCTCGTGGCCATCCTGGACGCCGACAAGGAGGGCTTTCTGCGCAACCGCCGCTCGCTCATCCAGACGATGGGCCGCGCGGCGAGAAACGCCCACGGCCAGGTCATCATGTACGCCGACGTCATCACCGACTCCATGCGCGTCGCCATCGACGAGACGCGCCGTCGCCGTGCGGCGCAGGAGGCCTTCAACGCCGAGCACGGCATCGTGCCCAAGACGGTGAAGAAGTCCATCGCCGACATCTCGAGCTTCATCTCCGAGGCCGAGGAGACGGTGGGCGACAAGACGCGCGACCGCCACGGCACGGGCAGCCACGGCGCCTTCGAGAGCCTGGCCGCGGTGGAGGAGAGCTCGCGTGCCCGCAGCGAGGCCACGGCCAAGTCCGTGGCCGCCGAGCTTGCCAAGAAGCTGCCGCACGAGGAGCTCGCGCGCATCATGGAGGCGCTCGAGGCCGACATGAACGCCGCCAGCGAGGCCATGGACTTCGAGCGCGCCGCCGAGCTGCGAGACCAGCTCGTTGAGCTGCGCACCAAGGTAGAGGGCACCACCGAGGACGAGGTCATGGCCCGCCTCAAGGCCGGCGCCCGCAAGGGCAGCGCCCACGCCACGCGCAGGAAGTACCGCCCCCGCAAGAAGTAAAGCCAACTTGTCACCCTATGGTGGTCATTTGGGGCTTCTAGCTGGGTTTTTCTTGCAACCTTACGATGAAATCTCGCACTGCGGGCGTTTTCTTGATGCCCGGCGCGTATACTGCTGAACCCGTGAGCGGTAGCAGAATCGCCGCGAACGGTAAGAATCGATACGCGAGAAGGAGCGAAAGTGCCCTACAACGTCATTGCCGAGTTCCTGAGCACGGCCCTCATGATCATCTTTGGCGTCGGCGTCCACTGCGACACCGTCCTCAAGGGGACCAAGTACCAGGGTTCGGGCCACATGTTCGCCATCACCACCTGGTCGTTCGGCATCACGGTCTGCCTGTTCATCTTTGGCGGCTCGGTCTGCATGAACCCCGCCATGACGCTTGCCCAGTGCATAATCGGCCTTATCGGCTGGGGCAACTTCGTGCCCTACGTCATCGCCCAGATGCTCGGTGCCTTCGTGGGCGCCGTGATTGCCTGGTTCATGTACGCCGACGACTTCAAGGCCTCCGAGGGCGTCATCGACCCGGTTGCCCAGCGCAACATCTTCTCCACCAACCCCACCAAGGAGTCCATGAACCTCGCCCGTGACTTCTTCTGCGAGGCCATCTGCACCTTTGTCTTCATCACCGCCATCCTCGCCACCGCCAGCCGTGCCGGCGAGAACGTGCTCACGCTCGCCGTGGGCGTTGGCCTCATCGTCTGGGCCGTGGGCATGGGCATGGGCGGCATCACCGGCTTTGCCATGAACCAGGCCCGTGACCTCGGCCCGCGCATGGCCTACCAGCTGCTGCCCATCGCCAACAAGGCTGACAACAACTGGAAGTACGGCCTGCTCGTCCCCGGCATCGCCCCCTTTGTGGGCGCCGCCCTCTCCGCCCTCTTCGTCCGCGGCTTCCTCGGCCTGTTCTAGGCAAGCCTGACAGGGCACGACATAGCCCCAAAACGAAGGCGGCCGAACGCGATATGCGTTCGGCCGCATTTTTTGTGCCTCCCTTTGCCTCTTGAATACTTGCGCGTCTCGCGCCTCTTGGGACAATGCCCGGCCTGGGGTCGGGCGTGGCCAGAGACGAAGCATGGGCTGAAACGAGGCCTGACCTGGGGTGGGGCGTGGGCCCGGCGGGGCGCGTCGGGCGCAAGGCGCGGCGTCTACGGCGCATCTCTCGTGCCTCTTGAATACTTGCGCGAATTTGGGATATAAAACCTAAGTCAACTAGTAGCAGATTTGCGCCTGGTCACGGTATCAGGCACGAGTCCGCGCGTGCTTTGGAGGCTTAGATGCGCAAGTTCAAGACAGAGAGCAAGAAGCTCCTCGACCTCATGATCAACTCGATCTACACCAACAAGGAGATCTTCCTCCGCGAGCTCATCTCCAACGCCTCGGACGCCGAGGACAAGCTCTACCTCAAGAGCCTGACGGACAGCTCCATCGCCCTTGACGAGGATAGCCTGGCCATCCGCATCACGCCCAACAGAGACGAGCGCACCCTCACCATCTCCGACATGGGCCTGGGCATGACGGCCGACGAGCTCGAGCGCAACCTCGGCACCATCGCCCACTCCGGCTCGGAGGAGTTCAAGGAGGAGAACGCCGAGCACCAGGGCTCCGACGTGGACATCATCGGCCAGTTTGGCGTGGGCTTCTACTCCGCCTTCATGGTGGCCAAGGAGGTCCGCGTGGTGACGCGCAGCGCCTCGGAGGACGTGGCCCACGAGTGGGTCTCCGACGGCCTCGAGGGCTACACCATCAAGGATGCCGAGCGTGACCACTGCGGCACCGACATCATCCTCACCCTCAAGGACGACGTCGAGGGCACGGGCGAGACCGAGGGCGAGCACTACGGCCGCTACCTGGAGGAGTGGACGCTCAAGGAGCTCGTCCGCCAGTACAGCAACTACGTGCGCCACCCCATCCAGATGATGGTCACCAAGAGCCGCCAGAAGCCCAAGCCCGAGGACGCGGGCGACGACTACAAGCCCGAGTGGGAGAGCTACGAGGAGCTCGAGACCATCAACTCCATGACACCCATCTGGAAGAAGCGCGGCGATGTGGAGGAGTCGGACTACAACGAGTTCTACAAGTCCAACTTCCACGACTGGGAGGACCCGGCCCGCACCGTGAGCTTCCACGCCGAGGGCGCGCTCGAGTACGACGCCCTGCTGTTCATCCCCAGCCGTGCGCCCATGGACCTCTACAGCAAGGACTACGAGAAGGGTCTTTCCCTCTACAGCTCCAACGTCCTCATCATGGAGAAGTGCGCCGACCTTCTGCCCGACTACTACAACTTCGTGCGCGGCATCGTGGACTCGCCCGACGTCACGCTCAACATCTCGCGTGAGACCCTGCAGCAGAACCGCCAGCTCAAGGCCATCGCCAACCGCATCGAGAAGAAGGTCACCAGCGAGCTGTGCGCCATGCGCGACGACGACCGCGAGGCCTACGAGAAGTTCTTCGAGAACTTCGGCCGCGGCCTCAAGTTCGGCATCTACTCCAGCTACGGCATGAAGGCCTCCGAGCTCGCCGACCTGCTGCTGTTCTGGAGCGTGCGCGAGAACAAGATGGTGACGCTGGCCGAGTACGCCGCCGCCATGCCGGCCGGCCAGAAGGCCATCTACTACGCCGCCGGCGACTCGCGCGAGCGCCTGGCCAAGATGCCGGTGGTGAAGGGCGCGCTCGACCACGGCTTTGACGTGCTGCTCTGCACGGCCGACGTGGACGAGTTCACCTTCCAGGCCATGCGCGCCTACGAGGCCAAGGGCCTGCCCAAGACCTACGAGGACGACGCCGCCCGCGAGGCCGCCGAGAAGGCCGTGGCCGACGGCGCCGAGCCCGAGCTCGAGGACCGTTCGCTGGAGCTGAAGAACGTGGCCGGCGGCGACGTGGACTTTGCCACGGCCGACGAGAAGAAGGAGGCCGAGGAGGCCACCAAGGAGAACGAGGACCTCTTCGGCGCCATCAAGGATGCCCTGGGCGAGAAGGTCACCAAGGTCGCCGTCTCCGCCCGCCTCACCGACGCGCCTGCCGCCATCACCTCCGAGGGCAACCTCTCGCTCGAGATGGAGAAGGTGCTCGCGGCCGGCCCCGACGGCGGCGCCGACGCCCCCAAGGCCCAGCGCGTGCTCGAGCTCAACGCCAAGCACCCCGTGTTCGGCAAGCTCAAGGCCGCCCAGGAGGCCGATGACACCGACAAGCTCGCGACCTACGCCGGCCTACTCTACGACCAGGCCCTGATCGTTGAGGGCATCCTGCCCGAGGACCCCGTAGAGTTCGCCCAGCGCGTCTGCGACCTCATGTAGCGCGCCGTCCACAACCGTTGCCCAGCAAAGGGCCCCGTCCACGCGGGGCCCTTCTTGCTATACTGCTAGCAAGAAGGGGGTGCGTCATATGAGCGTTGCAATGAGCCAACTCAACACAAGGGTCCCAGCCGACCTCAAGAGGGGAGGGGACGCCGTCTTTGCACGGGCCGGCCTGAGCGCAAGCGACGTCGTTCGCGGCGTTTGGCTTTATGCCGTCGAGACGCAGTCCGTCCCGTCCTTCCTTGTCAAAGAGAAGGAATCGCAAGCTCCGGAAGACCTGGGTGCTGGGCTAGCCGTTGCCGTTGCAAAGCGTGAGTGCGGCTTTGTTGACAAGGGCGTCCCCGCTTGCATCGAGAGCGCGCGCGAGGAGCGCGATGCGATGTACGGCGAGCTCCTGGCCAGGATGGACGAACGATGCCGATAACAAAGGTCAGTTCGCTTTTGCTGGACACAAACGTCTGGCTCGATTACTTCATGGGCGAAGGCTTGCAGTTAGACGAGATTTGTCAGCTTGTGGCCCGTGCGCAGTCCACCTCGCTTACGCTGCTCTATGCGCCTACGACGGCCAAGGACCTCTTCTACACCATTCCTAGGCGCCTGAGGATGCGCGGTGGCGATGACGGAGTCTCTTATGCTCCGGCAGCGTGGGCATGCTTGAGGCGCATGATGGAAATGGCCACCGCCGCGCCACTGTCTTTTCCCGAATGCGAATTGGCGCGGATGTTGGGAAAGCAATACGCCGATTTCGAGGACAATCTTATCCTTGCCGCCGCCGAGACCTCAGAAGCCAGCTACATCGTGACCCAGGACAGGGTCTTCCTGAAGCGGGTTCCCGAGGCCTGCATTACGCCAAGGCGGGCGCTCGAGCTCCTTGACCTGTAGGTTTCCAAGGAGTCTGTAACGCGGCCGCTATTCCTCAAAATTGAAAAATTTTCGTTTTTGAGGAATAGGTTCGCCTAGCTGATGCGAACCGTGGCGTAGGGGCGGCCCTCCTCGGTGTCGAGGGTGACGACGGTCGCGGGCTTCTCCCCAACCAGCTCGTGGTGGATGTGCGGGTAGACGGTGTCACCGAGCTTGGCGGCGTAGCTGTAGTGAACCTCGAGCGTAAGCGGGCAGGCAACGCTGCCGGGCTCCAGCACGCCGAGCGCCATGCTCACGTACTGGGCGTTGTTGACATGGTGGTTGGTGTCGATGTGGGCGGCCGTGACCGTGATGGGCGCGCAGGCCTGGCCCTCGTCGGAGACGGGAAGCTTGCGGCTCACGGGCTCCATGGCAAGCGGGGCGTCGTCGGCCGCGTCATCGATATAGGGCTGGCACTCGTCCTGCGGCGCCCTCGTTACGCGGCCTGCGTTGGAATCGAACATGAACCAAAGCGAATCGGCGCGCACGAGCGGGTTGTCGGCCCTCTCGTCGGCGGCGTCGCAGACGGTGAAGTTACGGCTCGCGCGCAGGGACTTGAAGCCCGTGGCCCAGGTGCTCACGCGAATCTGGTCGTTGAAGCGCGGCAGTTCGCGAATCTCGATACGCCAGTCGGAGAGCAGCCAGGCAAGGCCGCACTCGGCCACGTGCGAAGGGCCAATCCCCATCGACTCGGACTGGAAGGTGGCGCAGTCCTGCAGGTAGTCGATGATGCTCGGGATGCTCATCCGCATCGACTCGCCTATCTCGCTATACCTCACATGGCTGGTGAACGAATA
Organism: Prevotella sp. CAG:279; assembly: GCA_963653485.1. GTDB lineage: Bacteria > Actinomycetota > Coriobacteriia > Coriobacteriales > Atopobiaceae > Parolsenella. The sequence goes on along the minus strand of CAVJWS010000004.1, from coordinate 3,455 downwards.
CATGCCGCCTCCGGTCTCGAGTCTCTTCCGGAGGGCATTCTACTCCCATCGCTTTACATAACACGGGAAGAAACACACAAGGTCTCGTCTGGGACGACAGGGCACCGGTAATTAGGCTCTGCACAAGAAGGCCGCCCGCGTGGTTGCGGGCGGCCTTGGCGTTCTTGTGGGAACGCTTGCGAGTCTGAGCACCTGGCAAAGGCGCTGGGCTAGCCGTTGTTACGAGCTGGCGGGCCTGTTGGATAGCGGGCTTGGGCGCCCGCCGAACCTGCCGCTAGTCGATGTACTTGGCGATGATCTCGTCGTACTTGCCGCTGGCGCGCAGGTTGGCGAGGCCGGCGTCGAACTTCTCGAGCAGCTCGGAGTTCTCGCCCTTCTTGACGGCGAAGCCGCAGTTGTTGGTGTTCTCGGGGTTCTTGTAGACGACCTCGAGGCCGTTGTCGTGCTTGCAGCCGTAGTCGATGACGGGGTAGTACTCGAAGCACAGGTCGGAGTTGCCGGTGAGGACGTCCTGGTACATGAGGTCGGAGGTATCAAAGTAGGTCAGCGTGAGCTCGTACTCGTCCTTGAGGCTCTCGGCCCACTCGGCGCCCTGGGAGCCGGTCTTGACGGCGGCCTTCTTGCCCTTGATGGAGTCGAGGTCCTTGAGGCCCACGCCGGCCTTGCAGGCGATGCAGGAGGAAGACTCGAAGTACTTCTCGGAGAAGTCGTACTTCTTCTTGCGCTCCTCGTTGATGCCCATGCCGGCCATGACGCCGTCGGCCTGGCCGGACTGCAGGGCGGCCAGCGCGGCGTCGAAGCCGAGGGACTGCTTCTCGATGGAGAGGCCCTGGTCTTCAGCGATGGCGTCGAGCAGGTCGACGTCGATGCCCACGAAGTCGCCGTTCTCGTCGGTGTACTCGAACGGGGCGAAGACCGTGTCCATGGCGATGATGTAGGTCTTGGAGTCGCTGGCGGCGGCGGAGGAAGCGGCCTCGGTGGTGCTGGCAGAGGAGGACGAGGAGCCGCCGCAGCCAACCAGGCCGAGACCGAGGACGCTGGCGGCGGAGCCCATGAGGCCGATGAACTGACGACGAGAGAGCGATGCGGACATATGGTTCCCCTTTGTTCGTAGGGCCGCTCCTTGCCCGGGCGCGGCCTTGATTAATGACGCGGGAGACGATACTGGCCGTTTGTTTCAGACACTTGTCAGTGCCGATGAGCAGACATTCCTTTTACGCTTTCGCAGCCTTTTCGAAACACTGTTACCACCGCGTTATAGCTGGGCTAACGCACCGTGTCAGCCGTGATTCGAGACGGCGGCAAAAGGCCCCGCAAGCTGATGAGCCTGCGGGGCCTCGTTGTGATGCCTATGTCTGGGAGCCGCCTACTCCAGCTCGAAGGCGCCGGTGTAGAGCTGGTAGTAGTAGCCCTTCTTGGCGATGAGCTCCTCGTGGTTGCCGCGCTCGATCACGCGGCCGTGTTCGAGGCAGATGATGACGTCGGAGTTGCGCACGGTGGAGAGGCGGTGCGCGATGACGAAGGTGGTGCGGCCCTGCATGAGCGCGTCCATGCCCTTCTGCACGATGGCCTCGGTGCGCGTGTCGATGGAGCTCGTGGCCTCGTCCAGGATCATCGCGGGCGGGTCGGCCACGGCGGCGCGGGCGATGGAGATGAGCTGGCGCTGGCCCTGGGAGAGCTGCGAGCCGTTGCCGGAAAGCATGGTCTGGTAGCCGTCGGGCAGGCGGCCGATGAAGTCGTCTGCGCCGGCGAGCTTGGCGGCGGCGACGCACTCCTCGTCGGTGGCGTCGAGCTTGCCGTAGCGGATGTTGTCCATCACGGTGCCGGTGAACAGGTTCACGTCCTGCAAGACGATGCCGAGCGAGCGGCGCAGGTCGGACTTGCAGATCTTGTTGACGTTGATGCCGTCGTAGCGGATCTTGCCGTCGGCGATGTCGTAGAAGCGGTTGATGAGGTTGGTGATGGTGGTCTTGCCGGCACCGGTGGCGCCCACGAAGGCCACCTTCTGGCCGGGCTTTGCGTAGACGCTCACGTTGTGGAGCACCTGCTTCTTCTCGGTGTAGCCAAAGTCCACGTGCTCCATGCGGACGTCGCCGCGAAGCGGGGTGTAGGTGACGGTGCCGTCGTGGTGGGGGTGCTTCCAGCCCCACAGGCCGGTGCGCTTCTCGCTCTCGACCAGCTCGCCTCTCTCCACGCCGAGGTTCACGAGTGTGACGTAGCCCTCGTCTTCCTCGGGCTCCTCGTCGATGAGGGCAAAGATGCGCTCGGCGCCGGCAAGGCCCATGACCACGGAGTTGATCTGCATGGAGATCTGGCTGATCTGGCCGCAGAACTGCTTGGTCATGTTGAGGAACGGCACCACCACGGAGATGGAGAGCGCCATGCCCGAGAGGCTGAGGTTGGGCGTGCCGGAGGCAAGCAGGACGCCGCCGGTGAGCGCCACGATGACGTAGATGAGGTTGCCGAGGTTCTGCAGGATGGGGCCGAGGATGTTGCCGTACATGTTGGCCTGCTGGGCCACCTCGTAGAGGTGCTCGTTGATCTTGTCGAAGTCCTCCTTGGCGGCTTCCTCGTGGCAGAAGGCCTTGACGACCTTCTGGCCGTTCATGATCTCCTCGATGTTGCCCTCGACGGCGCCGAGCTCCTTTTGCTGGGCCACGAAGTACTTGGCCGACATGCCGCCGACGAGCTTGGTGAGGAAGGCCATGAAGGCCACGCCGGCCACGATGACGATGCACATCCACACCGAGTAGTACAGCATGATGATGAACACCGTGGTCAGCACGATGGCGGTCTGGAACAGGTTGGGCAGCGACTGGGAGATCATCTGGCGCAGGGCGTCGATGTCGTTGGTGTAGTGGCTCATGATGTCGCCGCGCTGGTGCGTGTCGAAGTAGCGGATGGGAAGGTCCTGCATGCGGTTGAAGACCTTCTCGCGCAGCTGCTCGAGCGAGCCCTGCGTGATGGTGGCCATGGAGCGGTTCCAGATGGTGGAGGCCGCAAGGCCGGTGAGGTAGACGAGCGCGAGCGTGGCGACCGTCTTCAGCACCTGGGGCTGCGCTGCGGCCCAGTCACCGGTGGTGCGGAACTCGGTGATGATGGCAAGGGCCGCCTGGAGGAACACGGCGCCGAAGCAGCTCGTGATGGCCGAGACCAGCAGGCAGACGATGACCAGCGGCAGCAGGCGCGGATAGAAGGAGAAGAGCGACTTGATGAGCCTTGCCGCGGTGGCGGGGTTGATCTGGGCTTTCTTGGGTGCGTTGTTACTCAAGGCCCTCGCCTCCCTTCTCGGTCGCGACGGGCGTGGCCGCGGCGCCCTCGTCGGTGTTCATGCTGTTCTGCGAGGTGTAGGTCTCGCGGTAGATGGAGCAGCGGGCCATGAGCTCGGCGTGCGTGCCCATGTCGGCGATGTGGCCGCCGTCCATCACGATGATGCTGTCGGCGTCCTCCACCGA
>CAVJWS010000003.1:12684-44535 GCA_963653485.1 Prevotella sp. CAG:279 | reverse complement strand
GGCCGGCGTAGACGTAGACCCGCTTTCGGGCGACGATCCCAGCGGCTCCAACGTGGGAAAGACGATGACGCGCGCCGCCATCGTCGTCGTGGGCCTGCTCTTGGCCGTCATCATCATCGCTCAGGTCTCCTGCGGCGTGATTCGACGCGCCGGCACCGCGCAGCTCGCCAACCACGTGGACAACGCCTCCGTGAGCTCGGCGCTGCGCAACGGCGTTGAGTGGGGCGACGGCTTCACCCAGTTCCCCGAGGACTACACCGTGCTCGAGGCCAACGAGGAGAGCGGCCGCATTGAGGTCACCGTTGTGGACACCTCCAGCGCCGACGAGCTCGAGTGCCTGGCCGGCTCGCAGATCCAGGCCGCCGCGCTTTCCGTGAACGCCCTGCTCAACCCCAAGATCACGCAGGTGGTCTACCACGTCGACGTGCACGTGGACGAGGACGGCAAGTTCATGCAGTCCGAGTTCTTTGGCTTCTTCAAGCCCAAGGGCGGCATGAAGCGCTTCGCCACCTTCATCTGGACCAAGAGTAGCTCCAACAACGGCGGCTTCAACTTCAACTGCATGATCACCGGCCTGGACGAGACGGCCGCCGAGAACCTGCGCGACAAGGTGACCGTCCAGGGCAACCTGCTCGACGCCGTGCTCGGCACCGCCGCCACCACCGATGCCGCAACGACCGACGCGGCCGCGACCGACTCCGCCGAGGGCGACACAGCCGAGGGCGACACCGCGGCCGAAGGCGACGGCGGCGACGAAGCCACAGCCACCGAGAACGCCACCGATACGGCCGACGGCGAGACTGAGGCTGCCTCCAACTAGTGGCTTGCCCGCGACGGGCTACGAATGGCGCAAGCGTAGCCAGCTGCTGGTTACGTGACACTGCAAGCGGATACGGCCAACTCAAAAGTAACCAGCTGCTGGGTTCACGGCACCGCAAGAAGTTACGAATGTGACATGCGTAGCTGGCTGCTGGGTTCATTGGGTTTCACATGAGTTCAGTTGTGAATTTACAAGTTATCTACCAGCACTTTTGTAAGTGCTATCGATTCAACTTGAAATTCTGACCCTACGGTGAGCTACTGAGTGCACAGACGGAGGCCGTCGTGGGCGATGCGACCCTACGAGGAGCTACGCAATGCGCGGATGTAGGTCGCAGCGGGCATCGTGATGCCGAAACAGCCTACGCAGCGCACAAACGTAGGCAGCAGCGGGCATCGTGATGCTGCGGCAACCTACGGAGTGCGCAAACGTAGCTCACCACATGTAATCGAGAGACAGAAAAGAGCCGCCCGGGAGATTTTCCAGGCGGCTCTCGTTTTCTATTTGCCAGCGCTAGACGCTAGTCAGCTCAAGGAGGGCAGCTCGCCCAACGGCAATTACCCCAGCAGGGCGGTGACTTCGCCGAGGATGGACTCGAAGCTCACGCCGCGCATCTCCCAGTCGGGCTGGGCGGGGGTGATCTTCATGGCGTCGCGCACGAGCGTGCTGGCAAAGCCAACGGACTCGATGAGGGTCTTGCCGGCGAAGACGGCCGCGGTGAGGCCGCTGGCAAACAGGTCGCCGGTGCCGTGGATCATGTAGGGGAGCAGCTCGCCGCAGACCTCCTCCACCTCGCCGGCCTCGCAGGCCACGTAGTTGCGGATGACGCTCTCGCCCTCGTGCACCACGCCCTTGAGCACCACGCACTTGGCGCCCATCTTCAGCAGGGCGTCGGTGACGCGCTGGACGTACTCGCCGCTCACGTCCTGGCCCTCGTAGGCGATGCCCGTGAGGATGGAGGCTTCGGTGAGGTTGGGCGTGAGCACGTCGGCGCCGGCCACCAGGCCACGCGTGGCCTCGCACATCTCGTCGGTGTAGGTGGGGTACTTCTGGCCGCCGTCGCCCATCACCGGGTCGACGATGCGCAGCGCCGCCGGGTGCTCGCGGTAGAGGCGCTGGATGACGGCAACCTGCTCGGCCGAACCGAGGAAGCCGGAGTAGACGCCCTCGAGCTCGATGCCCTCGTGGTTCCAGGCGTTGAGGTAGTCCTCGAGCATGGAGGTGGTGTCGTGCATATAGAACTCGGGGAACTTGGTGTGGGCGCTGAACAGCGAGGTGGGCACGGGGCACACGTCGATGCCGGCGCAGGAGAGCACGGGGATGGCCACGCCGAGCGAGCACTTGCCGTACCCGCACAGGTCATGGACGGCGGCGACGCGCGGCAGCTTGCCGCCCTCGCGGGTGAAGAGCGTGCGCTCGCTTGCAACAGACATGGCGATTCCTTTCAAAAGGGACTGGGCCGTTAGGGGCACGTGCGCTACAGCATAGCCCTTCGTCGCATCGAGCGCTGCAGGTTCGCGCGCCGTATGCGGGGCAAGCCTGCCGATGGTTGCGGCGGTTACCTGGCGGCGCTTGTGGCCGGCGGCCGCGCGTGCGGCGCCTGCCCTATGGCCATTCAGCTACGCAGGGCTTTCTTGTCGTGGGGGTTACGGTGGGCGCACGGCGTTCCTCGGCGGCTATACTGAAAAGATATGCGAACGGACGCAATCGCAGAGGAGCGAAGATGGCAGACCAGCCGCTAGTTGGCATCATCATGGGTTCGAAGTCGGATATGCCCGTTATGGAGGCGTGCACCCAGCAGCTCGATGAGCTGGGCGTTCCCTACGAGCTCGTGATCGCAAGCGCTCACCGCAACCCCGACAAGGTCCACGAGTGGGCGGGCTCCGCCTCCGACCGCGGCCTCAAGGTCATCATCGCGGCCGCCGGCAAGGCGGCCCACCTCGGCGGCGTCGTTGCCGCCTTCACGCCGCTGCCCATCATCGGCGTGCCCATGAAGACGAGCGACCTGGGCGGCATGGACTCGCTGCTCTCCATGGTGCAGATGCCTTCGGGCGTGCCCGTGGCCTGCGTCGCCATCAACGGTGCCAAGAACGCCGCCATCTATGCCGCGCAGATCCTCGGCGCCACCATGCCCGAGTATCGCGAGAAGATGGTCGAGTTCAAGCGCGCCATGGCCGAGGCCTAGGAGGCTCAAATGGCCGATACCACCAACGGCAAGCACTTCGGCGGGGCTTCTGAGCCCAATCAGCCGACCAACCGGGGCGGCCACTTTGCCGCCCAGCAGCAGGCCCCCGCTCAGCCTGGGGCTGCGGGCCGGCATGCGGCCACCGGCTCTCCAAAGCCGCCCAGCACCGCCGCGCACGTGACCGCGCCCAACCGCGCGCGCATTGCCCAGAGCGTGCCTTCGGTGGAGGGGCAGGCCAACGCCGCCGCCCCAAGGCAGGCCCAGGCCGCCGGCTCCGCTCAGCGGGGCGCGGCGCAGGTCCAACCTTCCGTTCCCGTCATGCGTCCTGGCGCCGGCTCTCATGCCGCGGTGCCGCAGGCCGGCTCCGGCGCGGGCAACGGGCAGACCGTAAGGATTCAGTCTCCCGTTCCCACCCTGCCCCGTGCCTCCGCAGGCGCGGGCGCCCACGCGGCCGGCGCCGCGCAGGCCCAGGGCGCCCGTCACTCCGCGCCCGTGGGCATGGCCCCGGCCACCGACGCCCGCCACGGGCGCCATGCGGGGGCCGCGGCCGCAGACAACGGACGCCGCGCCAAGGGAGGCCGCGCGGACAAGCCGGGCAAGCCCAAGCGCAATGGCAGGATCCTCTCCACCATCCTCATCGTCGTCGGCGTGGCCCTGCTGCTCGTGGCCGGCGGCCTGTTCATCCATGCCCAGCTCGACTACGCCGCCACCGACGCCAACAACGAGAAGCTTGCGGCCTACGCCACCATCAGCGACGACGCCGCAACGGACGACGGCTGCCCCATCACGGTTGACTGGGAGAGCCTCAAGGCCGTCAACGACGACGTCGTGGGTTGGGTCTACATTCCCGGCACCAACGTGAACTTCCCCGTCTACCAGGGCGAGACCAACGAGACCTACCTGCGCACCTCCGCCACCGGCGAGTACTCCGTCGGCGGCCAGATCTTCATGGACTACGAGAACGCCCGCCCCGGCCTGGTCGACCGCCAGACCATCCTCTACGGTCACCACCTCAACAACGGCGCGATGTTTGCCCAGATAGACGAGTTTGCCAACCAGAACGGCCTGGAGTCGCTCCAAACCATCTGGTACCTCACCGAGACGGCCACCTACGAGCTCGAGCCGCTGTGCTTCTACAAGACGCCGGCCACCAACGCCGAGGCCCGTACGGTCACCTGGGCCTCCGACGAGGACTTCCACAGCTTCCTGTCCGGCATCGTTGGGCAGGCCACGGCCAAGAGCGACGCGGCCGTCGCAAAGATCGACTCCATCTCCAAGGTGCTCAGCCTGTGCACCTGCGATTACGAGAACGACTTTGGCAAGAGCAACGGCCGCGGCCTGCTCGTCTGCGCCCTCAAGAGCGAGATCGAGGGGACGGCCGACACCTCCGCGGACACCAGCTCGGCAGACGACGCCACCGCCGCCGACCAGGCCGACGCCACAGCCGACGGAACTGACGACACCCAGTCCATCTAGCGAAGGGAAGCGCATGTCACGCTGTTCCATGATTGACGTCTGCGAGGCAACCCACGTGGCCGACGCCACGGCCCCGGCACCCGCCGGTCTTGTGGACGCCCACACCGACGACGCCCTGCATGACGAGTGCGGCGTCTTTGGCATCTGGGCTCCCGGCCGCGACGTGGCCCGCATGACCTACTTTGCCCTGCACGCCCTGCAGCACCGCGGCCAGGAGAGCGCGGGCATCGCCGTGGGTGACGGCAAGAGCGTCTTCGTGCGCAAGGACCTGGGCCTTGTGACCCAGGTCTTCTCCGACTCGGACCTCTCGGCCCTCTCTGGCAAGGTGGCCGTGGGCCACGTGCGCTACGGCACGGCCGGCTCCAAGGGCTGGGAGAGCGCCCAGCCGCACCTCTCGGCCATCAACGACGTCATCATCGCCCTGGCCCACAACGGCACGCTGGTGAACTTTGACCAGCTGCGCGTGGAGCTCATCAACATGGGCGTGCCCTTCCGCACCCACACCGACTCCGAGGTGGCCGCCCGCCTCATCGGCTTCTTCACCGAGAAGAAGCACCGCCTGCGCAGCGGCATCGCCCACGCCATGGCCATGATGGAGGGCGGCTACGCCATGGCCCTCGTGCGCGAGAACGCCCTCTATGCCTTCCGCGACCCGCGCGGCATCCGCCCCCTGTGCCTGGGCAAGCTCGCCGACGAGCAGGGCTGGGTCGTGGCGAGCGAGACCTGTGCGCTGGACATCGTGGGCGCCGAGTACGTGCGCGACGTGCGTCCCGGAGAGATCATCCGCGTCTCCGACGACGGCATCTCCTGCGAGCAGGTGCTCGAGCCCGAGCCCGCCGCCGAGTGCATCTTCGAGCACGTCTACTTTGCCCGCCCGGACTCGCGCTTCCACGGCAGGAGCGTCTACTCCATGCGCTATGCCATGGGCGCCCAGCTTGCCCGCGAGTGCCCGGCCGACGTCGACCTCGTCATCGGCGTGCCCGATTCCGGCATGCCGCCCGCCGAGGGCTTTGCCCACGAGCTTGGGCTTCCCTTTGGCGAGGGCCTCATCAAGAACCGCTACGTGGCCCGCACCTTCATCCAGCCCACGCAGGAGCTGCGCGAGATGGGCGTGAGGCTCAAGCTCAACGCCCTGGTGGACAACGTGGCCGGCAAGCGCCTCGTGGTGATTGACGACTCCATCGTGCGCGGCACCACCTCCAAGCAGATCGTGCGCATGCTCAAGGACGCCGGCGCCACCGAGGTCCACATGCGCATCAACTCGCCCGAGGTCACCTGGCCGTGCTTCTACGGCATCGACACCGACACCCAAGACCAGCTCATCTCCGCCAGCAAGACCGTGGAGGAGATTTGCGAGTACATAGGCGCCGACTCGCTGGGCTTCCTCTCCATCGAGGGGCTGCGCTCCTGCGTGCCCGAGGTGCCGGGCTGCTCCGGCGCCTGCGGCCGCAAGGGCTACTGCGAGGCGTGCTTCACCGGCGAGTACCCGGTTGAGATTCCTCCGAGCTTCAGCGCGGGCAAGTTCCTGGAGGGCTACAAGCCGCGCAACCTCAGCCACGCGAGCGAGGCCTCCCAGATGAACATCGAAGAGGTCGCCAAGACCGAGATCTAGCGCTGTCGGTGGGCGCGCCGCCTGCGGCCGTGGTGGCGCGGCCACCAGCTGAGAAGCGCTTCCGAGCGGCTGGGCGAGCCACCGTCCGAGAAGTGCGTGGCCGCATCGCGCGGCCGGTGCAAGTTGCCCCGCGCGCAGGGGCGAAAGCCGCCTCGCGCGGTCGAACGAAACGAACGACCCGGGCGCCTTGGCGCCACGGCAAACGAGGTCCAGAAAGGACGAGCATGAGCGAGCAGAAGCACGTGAGCTACGAGGACGCCGGCGTCAGCACCGCCGAGGGCGCCCGTGCCGTTGACGCCATCAAGGCCGCGGTGAAGCAGACCAACCGCCCCGAGGTCATCGGCGGCCTGGGCGGCTTTGGCGGCTGCTTCTCGGCAGCGGCCTTCAAGGACATGGAGGACCCGGTGATGGTCTCGGGCACTGACGGCGTGGGCACCAAGCTCGCCATCGCCCAGCTGCTCGGCCGCCATGACACGGTGGGCGAGGACCTCGTGGCCATGTGCGTCGACGACGTGGTGCCCATCGGCGCCGAGCCCCTGTTCTTCCTGGACTACGTGGCCATTGGCAAGCTGCGCGCCGAGCACGTGGCCGAGATTGTGTCCGGCATCGCCAACGGCTGCAAGAAGAGCGGCTGCGCCCTGGTGGGCGGCGAGATGGCCGAGCACCCCGGCGTCATGAACCCCGATGACTACGACCTCGCCGGCTTCGTGGTGGGCGTGGTGGACCGCCCCAAGATGATCGGCCCGGAGAAGGTCAAGGTTGGCGACGTCATCCTCGGCATCCCCAGCTCGGGCATCCATTCCAACGGCTACTCGCTCGTGCGCAAGGTGGCCATCGAGGGCAAGACCGTGGCCGAGCTCGAGGAGTATAACGAGGAGCTGGGCGAGTCGGTGGCCGACGCCGTCATGCGCCCCACCGCCATCTACGCGGGACAGCTCGTGCGCGTGCTGCGCGCCGGCGCCCCCATCCACGCCATGGCCCACATCACTGGCGGCGGCATCACCGAGAACCTCAACCGCGCCATGCCGGCCGACGTTGACGCGCTGGTCTACCGCGGCGGCGAGGCGGGCCCTGCCTGGAAGATCCCGCCGGTCATCACCTACGTGAGCCGCCTTGCCGGCCTTACGCTGGGGGAGGCCTACAAGACCTTCAACATGGGCGTGGGCATGAGCGTCATCTGCGCGCCCGAAGACGCCGAGAAGGTGGGCGAGATGCTCGCCGCCGAGGGCCTCGAGTCCTTCGTCATGGGCGAGTGCGTTGCCGGCAGCGGCAACGTCGTCTACCGCGACGAGCAGTAGGGGGCTGGCATGGCTACCACCGAGCCTCTGAAGATCGGCGTGCTGCTCTCTGGCAGCGGCACCAACCTGCAGGCCATCATCGACCGCATTGCTGGGGGCAAGCTCAACGCCAGCATCGAGCTGGTGGTCTCGAGCCGTCCTGGCGCCTACGGCCTCGTGCGCGCCGAGCAGGCCGGCTTGCAGACGCTGGCACTTTCCAAGGAGACCTACGCCGAGCCCGAGAAGGCTGACGAGCTCATCGCCGCCGAGCTCAAGGCCCATGGCTGCGAGTACGTCATCATGGCCGGCTACATGCGCATGGTCCACGCGCCGCTTCTGGAGGCCTTCCCCAACCGCGTCGTGAACCTGCACCCGGCCCTGCTGCCGAGCTTCCGCGGCGCCCATGCCATCGCCGACGCCTACGAGCGCGGCGTGAAGGTCACCGGCGTCACGGTGCACTTTGCCAACGAGGAGTACGACAAGGGCCCCATCATCGCACAGCGCGCCCTGCCGGTGGAGGAGGGTTGGACGGCAGACGAGCTCGAGGCCCACATCCACGAGATCGAGCACGAGCTCTACCCCGAGGTCATCGCCTGGCTGGCCGCCGGGCGCGTGCACGTGCGCCCAGACCTCACGGTGGCCGTCGACCCGGCCGAGTAGGCAGGCCACGTAATCGAGCTGCGTAACCAGAGCGCGCCGCTGCGGGAACACTCGTGCGGCGCGCTTTTTTTGGCGGCGGCCGGCGGGCGTGACGCCAAGTGCGAACGCAGCACTAACGTGGCGGCTGGGTGGCGCGGCGGGATGCGGCGCCGCGGCCGTAGCTCCATAGGGCGCACGTCCAAGCGCAAACGCCGCCTCCGCCCATTCCCGAGCTTGGCGTCCCTTCTGCCGTAAGCGCGAGCGTCTCGCGCCCTCGTTCAGCTAGACTTCATACGTTAGATGCTACGAAGTTCGATGACGCGAAGGGAGCCCGATGGTCGCCGACATCCTCACGGTGAACTACGTCGTCGTCGTGCTCTACTCGATGATCATCGACATCTTGCTCGTGGTGAGGCTGAGCCGCACGCCCGGCTTTGGCAACGAGGAGGCCTGGATCGTTCGCCTGCTGGTGGCGTCCATCATCTGCGCCGTCTCCGACGCCCTCTGCATTGGCGTCGGGGCCGGGGCCGGCCAGCTCGGCAACACCCTCTTCAACATGGGCTTCATCCTCTCCACCGGTGCCATCGGCCTTCTGTTCTTCCAGCTATGCGCCAAGCGCTGCGAACTCGAGGAAGTCAACAACTGGCCTTGGAACGTCGTGAAGTGGCTGCCCTTCTGCCTGTTGGTCGCCATGACCATCACCACGCCGTGGACCGGCCTCGTGTTCAGCGTCACGCCCTCCGGCGAGTACGTCCGTGGCCCGCTGTTCTGGCTCTTCGTCTTTGTGCTGGCCAACGGCTACACCATCGCCGGCGTGTTCATGTCTCTCATCCGCTACCTGTGCGACAAGACGGCCGAGCGGCGCGCAGTCTTTGTGGAGTGCTCCACCTACATCGTGCCGCTCATCGTCGGCAGCTTCTCCCAGTACTTCTTCACTGAGATTCCCGCCTCCAACATGTCAATCACCGTGACGCTGCTCGTCATCTACATGAGCAACCAGCAGCGCCTCATGCAGAAGCGCATCAACGAGGCCGAGGCCGCGAGCCGCGCCAAGAGTGACTTCCTCAGCCGCATGAGCCACGACATCCGCACGCCCATCAACGGCATCATGGGCATGATCGAGATTGCGCGAGACAACGTGGACGACTCGGAGTGCGTGCGCTCCTGCCTCGCCAAGATTGACGGCGCGGCCGACACCCTGCTCTCCATCGTCAACGACGTGCTCGACATCACCAAGCTCGAGTCGGCCGGCATCAACCTCAACGAGGAGCCCTTCGACATCGTCGACCTGCTCGATAGCGTCTCGTCGTTGCACCAGGTCCTCGCCACCGAGAAGGGCATCGAGCTCATCGACCACGGCACGGACGACATCGTTCACCGCAAGGTGGTGGGCAGCCCCAAGCACGTGCGCTCGGTGCTGGTGAACATCGCCGGCAACGCCATCAAGTACACCAACCCTGGTGGCCGCGTCTCCTTCTCCGTGCATGAAACTTTCTGCGACGAGAGCCGCGTGGTCTTTGAGTTCACCGTCTCCGACACGGGCATCGGCATGAGCGAGGAGTTTGCCGCCCACGTCTTTGAGCCGTTCTCCCAGGAGCGCAGCGACGGCCGCAGCACCTACCAGGGCACGGGCCTGGGCCTTTCCATCGTGAAGGCCATCGCCGACCAGATGGGCGGTAGCGTCGATATGGCCACGAAGCTCGGCCGCGGCACCACCTTCGTGGTCACGCTGCCCCTGCTGCTCGACGAGCATGCCGAGATCGAGCGCGCCCTCGCCGCCGATGCCGACGTCGCGAAGGGCTCCGGCCATGACGACAAGGACGTGACCGTCGAAGGCCTGCGCGTGTTGCTCGTGGAGGACAACGACCTCAACTTCGAGATTGCCCAGTACATGCTCGAGACGAGCGGCGCCCTCGTGACGGGCGCCCGCAACGGCGAGTTGGCGGTGGAGGCCTTTGGCAAGAGCGAGCCGGGCGCCTTCGACGTCGTCCTCATGGACGTGATGATGCCCGTGATGGACGGCCTGGCGGCCACCCGCGAGATTCGCGCCCTCGAGCGCGCCGACGCCAAGGCCGTGCCCATCATCGGCATGTCAGCCAACGCCTTCCAAGACGACGTGGCCGCTGCCCGCAACGCCGGCATGAACGGCTACCTCGTCAAGCCCATGGACGAGGAGAAGTTGCTGGAGGCCATCTCCAAGTACGCGAAGTAGGGGACTAGCAGCTAAGTCCGGCGGCCTTCTGCAGGCTCGGCAGTGCGAAGTGGTTGAAGGCATAGATGACGCGCCCCACGCCCACCATGGAGATGAGGGTGCCCAGTCCAACGCCGAGCCACAAGTTGCCCATGCAGACGCCGACGACGAGCGAGAGCGCCACGCAGGTGAAGTCCACGCAGTTCTTGCACAGGCCGAGCTCCTTCTCGGTGCGGCCGGCGATGCTGCTCACGATGCCGTCGCCGGGGTTGGGGATGAGCTGCATGTCGACGGCCATGGCGGCGCCGATGCCGGTGAAGAAGATGCCAAAGGCGAGCATGAGGATGTCGGTGGGCAGGTAGCCACTCTGGTAGGGGATGACCCACTCGATGAGGGCCATGAAGCGGGTGAACAGGATGCTCACCACAACCTGCAGCACGTCAATCCACTGACGGTCCTTGCCCTTGACGAAGAACTGCAGCACGACGAGGACGATGTAGGTGATGAGCGTGAGGTTGGCGAAGTCCAGGCCGGTGCCTTGGGCCACGGTGTAGGGCACCGAGATGATGGCCGAGGCGCCCAGGCCCGCCTTGGTGTTGAGCATGATGCCCAGGGCGATGAACGCCATTCCCAAGAGGTAGATGACAAACCGGCAAACGTGCTGCTTCTTCATGCGCCACTTCCATCGACAACCGCAGAAAAGCCACCAGCCCACGCGGGCGGCAGCCTTCGCCAAACCTATTGGTTACTTGATTGGTGCGAGCTTACTCCGCATGGGGCCCAGCGGCGGGAACATGGGCCAGACAACACAAAGATGCAACTATCAGGTAACTTTTCCGGGCCGCTCGCGCCGGGCGGTGTCGTTCGCGGATGGGGTGGACGATGGCGAGCGGGGCTGCGGCGCGACGAGACGGGCGGGCGACGGCGGACGAGGCTACAGTGGCGGCGCCCACAGGCCAGCCCGCCCGTGCCCGCTGGCAAAACCTCGTCCAAAAGCTGCTGCGAGGCGCCTACCTGCGGCGCAGCACCATGACGGACTCCGCGTGCTTGGTGTGGGGGAACATGTCGACCACCTCGAGGCTCTCGATGGCGTAGCCCCCGGCGAGGAACAACTCCACGTCGCGGCGCTGCGTGGTGGGGTTGCAGCTCACGTAGACCACGCGCTTGGGGGCAAGGCCCAGCACGCCGTTGATGAAGGTGGGGGTGGAGCCGGCGCGCGGCGGGTCCATGAGCACCACGTCAAAGCGCTCGCGGTCTCCCTTGGCCACGTCCTTCATGTAGGCGGTGGCGTCGGCGCAGACGAAGCGGCAGCGGTCGGAGAGGTCGTTGCGTCGGGCGTTCTTTCGCGCGTCGCCCACGGCGCCGTCCACCTGCTCCACGCCCACGACCTCAAGGCCCTCCACCTGCTTGGCGGCGCACAGGCCGATGGTGCCGATGCCGCAGTAGGCGTCGAGCACGCGCATGCCGCTTTGGAGCTGGGCGCCCTCGATGGCCAAGGTGTAGAGTACCTCGGTCTGGGCGGGGTTGGTCTGGTAGAAGGAGGTTGGGCCAATCTCGAACTCGCAGCCGAGCAGCTCGTCCACCATGCGACCGCCGCCAAAGAGGGCCCTGGTCTCGTGGCCGAGGATGGCATTGGTGCGGCGCTGGTTCACGTTCTGGGCGATGGCGGTCACGAAGGGCGCGCGCTTGCGGATGCCGGCGACGAGCTCGCGCTCGCGGCCGATGCCGCGGCCGTTGGTGACCAGCGTGAGCAGGCACTCGTCGGTGGCGTAGCCCATGCGAACGACGGCATGGCGAAGCAGGCCGCGCCCACGGTCCTCGTCGTAGGCGGGGATGCGAAGGTCCTCGGCCGCGCGGGCCACGGCGTTCAGGGCCTGACGGGCGCCGGGGGCCTCCACCAGGCAACCCGTGCAGGGCACGATGCGATGGCTCCCGCGCGCGTAGAAGCCCGAGCGCACCGAGCCGCCCTTGCCGGGGGCGAAGGGCGTGGCCGCCTTGTGGCGGTAGCCCGCGGGTTCCATGCCCTCTGCGTCCATGCCGTGGATGGGCACGCGGCCCTCGCGTTCGGAGGCGCTGCCTGCGGCCGGCAGCACGTCCTCGAACAGGTCGAGCACGGCCTGGCGCTTGCGGCGAAGCTGGATGGGGTAGGGCACCGCCAGCCACTCGCAGCCGCCGCAGCTCTTGGCGACGGGGCAGGTATATGTCTTGAATCCCATCCGGCTCCCTTTCGCCGTCGTAGGTTTTGTTGGCAGGCCTCGCGCATGCGCGCCGCGTCCGTGCGTTGCGGGCGCGTGTAGCTTGGCCGAGAAGGCCGCTGCCATCATCTGGCGCATGCGTTGCAACGCTTGCCCGTACGTGACGCGTCCGCGCATGACCGCGCTCTCGCCCTCGTCTGTCGCAAGACTTCGCCTTGCAAAGCAAATCGCGGGTCAATCCTTTCCATTCTGCCATCTTTGTCCACATTGGGGTGCTACCGTTTGGACATCATGAGTGCGCCGACGGTCTCGCCGGCAGGGCAAAGTCCGAGCGTTGTGCCCGGCGAAGGGGATTTCTATGGCATACATCCGCAAGGTTGGCATCGTCGGCCAGGGCCACGTCGGCGCCCACGTCGCAAACTCGCTGCTCGCCCAGGGGCTCGTCGACGAGCTCTACCTGTGCGACACCAACGAGCAGAAGCTCACGAGCGAGGTCCAGGACTTCAACGACGCCCTCTCGTTCTATCCGCACAACTGCAAGATCGTGGGCGTGGGCGCCGAGTACGAGAAGCTCGCCTGCTGCGACGTCATCGTCAACGCCGCCGGCGACGTCTCGGCCTCTGCCAAGGACCGCGACGGCGAGCTGTTCGTCACCACCGACATCGCCCGCACCTTCCCGGCCCGCATCGCCGACGCCGGCTTCGAGGGCGTGTGGGTCTCCATCTCCAACCCCTGCGACGTCATCTGCACCGAGATCTGGCGCCTCTCCGGCTGCGACCCCAAGCGCATCGTGGGCTCGGGCACCGCGCTGGACTCCGCGCGCCTGCGCAACGCCATCTCGGCCGAGGTCGGCCTGGACCAGCACTCCATCAACGCCTACATGCTCGGCGAGCACGGTGCCTCCCAGTTCGGCGCCATGTCCTGCGTGAGCTTTGGCTGCAAGACGCTCGCCGACCTGGCCGCCGAGCAGCCCGAGCGCTTTGGCTTTGACGTGCTGGCCGTGGAGGAGAAGGCCCGCCGCGGCGGCTACGTCACCTACGCCGGCAAGCGCTGCACCGAGTACGCCGTGGCCAATGCCGCCGTGCGCCTGGTGCAGGCGATTCTCGGCAACGAGCACTACGTCACCTGCTGCTCCACGCTGCTCACCGGCGAGCACGGCGAGGAGGGCATCTTTGCCTCCATCCCCTGCGTGGTGGGCGCAAACGGCGTCGAGGAGACCTTCGAGCTGCCGCTGAACGAACGCGAGCAGGAGGCCTTCCACGCCAGCTGCGAGCACATCCGCTCCAACATCGCCAAGCTTGGCGGTTGGTGGGAGTCCGAGAGCCGCTTGAAGGCCGCCAGCGACGACCCGTCCACCTTCGTCCCCACCGGCCTGTAGCCTCGCGACCTGCATAGCCTCGTCTGAGAAGCCCGGAAAGCCCTGCGCCTTCCGGGCTTCCTTTGTGCGTGGCCTGAGGCCCGCGGCTGCTTGCCGCCTCCACCGTTTGACTAGCCCCATGCCCCGCTCGCCCGAACGGAAGGGCGGGCGGGCATTTTGTGTCCGCCCGATTGGGTACGGTCATTCCAACGAATGCCGTGGCGTGCGAGTGGGCACTCCAACGCCCACCCAACCAGCGGTTGGGTTGGTCGCATGCGGCGATTTTCCCTCCCTGGCCTGCCACGTGGACCTCAACGGAGGGAGTCACCATGAGCGAGAAGATCAGGAACGTTGCCCTCGTGGGCCAAGGTGGCGTGGGCAAGACCATGCTCGCCGAGGCCATGCTGCACCTCTCGGGCGTCACCAACCGCCTGGGTGGCCACAAGGGCACCAAGCCCACGCTTGACTACGACCCCGAGGAGGAGAAGCGCTCCTTCTCCATCAAGCTCGCCGTCGCCCCCATCCCCTGGAACGGCGCCCGCCTCAACGTCATCGACGCCCCCTGCTACCCGGACTTCATCGGCGACGCCTACGCCGCCATGTCTGCGGTGGAGACGGCCATCTTCGTGGTCGACGCCGCCGGTGACCCGGGTGCGGTCACCACGCGCCTGTGGTACGCGGCCGAGGACCTCTCCCTTGCCCGCGCCGTCTTCGTGAACCGCATCGACCGCTCCGAGGCCCAGTACGACGCCACGCTCGCCGCCCTGCAGGAGCGCTTTGGCCAGCGCCTGGGCGCCGTCACCCTGCCCTGGGGCGTGGGCGAGGACTTTAAGGGCATCATCGACATCATCCGCATGAAGGCCCGCCACCTCGGGCCGGACGGCAAGCCGGTGGAGCAGGACATCCCGGCCGACATGGCCGCCGCCGCCGACGAGGCGCGCTCCCACCTCTGCGAGCTTGTGGTCGAGGCCGACGACGAGCTCATGCTCAAGTACCTCGAAGGCGACGAGCAGCTCACCCAAGAAGAGCTCGAGGGCCTGCTTGCCAAGGCCATCGCCGAGCGCATCTTCGTGCCCGTCTTTGCCGGCTCCTGCACCCAGGAAGAGGGCGTTACGAGCCTCATGGACGACATCGAGACCTACTTCCCCAGCGCGGCCGACTTCGGTTCGGTGCCGCTGGTCAACGGCGACTACCTCGACATCGACGAGGGAGACGATCGCCCGGTGGGCTTTGTCTTCAAGGTCCTCAATGACCCGCAGAACGGACGCCTCTCGCTCATCAAGGTCCTCGCCGGCACCCTCACGCCCGGCCTCGAGCTCACCTGCGCCCGCACCCGCAAGCCCGAGCGGCTCACGCACCTCTACCACATGGTCGGCCGCGACATGAGCGAGGTCACGAGCGCCGTCGCCGGCGACATCGTGGTGGTGCCCAAGCTCGCCGCCATGGCCGGCGACACCCTCTCGGTCACGGGCAAGGTGGAGGCCGCGGCATTCCGCTTCCCCAACTCGCTCTACCAGGTGGCCATCGAGCCCGACAAGCGCGGTACCGAGGACAAGCTCTACGGCTTCCTCGAGAAGAGCTGCGACGCAGACCCGACCATGCAGGTCACGCGCAACGAGGACACCGGCCAGACCATCATCAGCGCCATAGGCGAGGCCCAGGTCTCCGTGTTGCTGGACCGCATGGCCGCCCGTGCCGGCGTCACGGCCCACATCGTGCCCATGCGCGTGCCCTACCGCGAGACCATCCGCCGCACGGCCAGCGCCCAGGGCCGCCACAAGAAGCAGACCGGCGGCGCCGGCCAGTACGGCGACTGCTGGCTGCGCCTGGAGCCCAACCCCGGCGGTGGCTACGAGTTCGTTGACGAGGTCGTGGGCGGGCGCATCCCCAAGGGGCTGATCCCGGCCGTGGACAAGGGCGTGCAGGAGACCATGCGCGAGGGCGTCGTGGCGGGCTACCCGCTCATCGACGTGCGCGTGGCCTGCTACGACGGCAGCTACCACTCGGTCGATTCCAACGAGATGGCCTTCAAGACGGCTGCCCGCATCGGCTTCCAGAAGGCCGCCGAGCAGGCTGAGCCCGTGGTGCTCGAGCCCATGGCCAAGCTCATGGTCACCGTGCCCGAGGACTACGCCGGCTCCATCATGGGCGACGTCAGCGCCAGCCGCGGCCGCGTGGAGGGCATGGAGGCCGGCGAGCGCGGCACCACCGTCATCCAGGCACGCGTGCCCTACGCCGAGGTCGTGGACTATGCCACCCGCCTGCGCTCGCTCTCGCGCGGCACGGGCGAGTACACGCTCGAGATTGAGGGCTACGAGCAGGTTCCCCGCGACGTCCAGGCCAAGCTCGCCGAGGAGTACCAAGCCCGCCGCGCGTCCGGTAGGTAGGTTCGCGACCGCCGTGCCTGCGTGGGGCTGCATTATGCGGCCGGACCTGAGCGGCGGAGCGCCGGCAGATAGCTAGACCGCAGGAGCGGCGCCGACCCGGGTTGGTGCCGCTCCTCGTTTTGTGCGCTCTGTGACAAGGGGTCTGCATTCCCCATGGCTGGTTACCTGAGCTTTTGTCAGTCTTATCCATATCCTTTGAGACCCCCTCGCCCTGCTTGCCCGGGCGTGCCAGACGGGCCTTGCCGCTGCCTGCAGGCGCGTGGTCCCTGCTTATCCGTCCCTTACATGCAGGACATGGGTGAGGGTGGGTATACTGAGAGGACTGTGCCGGTGCGCCGGCATATGTGCCGGGAAGGACCCGGTGCCTGCCGGAGGCGTCCGGCGCCAAGATCGAGGAGAACATGAACGCCAAGAGTGACAACGGCGACTGTCACAGTTGCAGTTCCGCCACCAAGACGCGCCTAGCCGCGTCTGCCAGCCCCGCTATCACCAAGGCCGCCTGGGCAGCCGTTCGCACGAGTGAGGGGGTGGCGTCATGGGCGTAGCCGCGAGCATCGTTCTCACCTTCCTGCTTACCCTGGCCAACGGCTATTTCTCCATGTCAGAGGCCGCTCTCGTCGCGGCCAAGCGTGCCGTGCTCGAGCACGACGCCGAGGAGGGCGACAAGAAGGCCAAGATCGCGCTCGATCTTTCGGGCGACTCCAGCCAGTTCCTTGCCGCCATCCAGGTGGCCATCACCCTCGTCGGGTTCTTCTCGGCGATGGTTGCCTCCACCACCCTGTCCGACCCGTTCGCGGCCTGGCTCATCTCGCTGGGCGCCCCGGCCGGCGCCTGCACCGCGCTCGCGCCCATCGTCATCACCGTCATCGTGTCCTACGTCTCGGTGGTGCTCGGCGAGCTCATCCCCAAGCGCATCGCCCTGGCAAACGCCGAGGCCGTCTCAAAGAGCGTGGCCCCCTTCCTCAGCGGCTTCTCCAAGGCCGTGGCCCCGCTCGTGTGGCTCACCGCCAAGTCTTCCGACGGCCTCTCGCGCCTGCTCGGCATCAAGAGCGCCGACGACCGCCAGGAGGTCTCCGAGGAGGAGATACGCTACATGGTGAGCGACGCCGAGGAGCTCACCGACAAGGAAAAGTCCATGATCCACGAGATCTTTGACCTGGGCGACACCATCGCCCGCGAGGTCATGGTCCCGCGCGTGGACCTCACCGCCGTGGAGGACGACGCCACCCTGGGCGAGGTGCTGGCCCTCATGCGCCGAACGGGCTACTCGCGCATCCCGGTCTACCACGAGGACGTGGACCGCATCGTGGGCATCGCCCACATCAAGGACATCCTCGGCCCCATCGTGGACGATGACGCCACGGACCGCGCCATCGCCGGCTTTGTGCGTGACCCGATCTTCGTGCCCGACACCAAGGACATCATCCCGCTGCTCTCCGAGATGCAGAGCAGCCATGACCAGATCGCCATCGTGGTGGACGAGTATGGCGGCACGGCCGGCCTCATCTCCATCGAGGACATCGTGGAGGAGGTCGTGGGCGAGATCGAGGACGAGTTCGACCCCGACAACAAGTACCTCACGCGCCTCTCCGAGCGCGAGTGGCTGGTGGACGGCCGCTTCTCCATCGACGACGCCCGCGAGCTGGGCTGGCCCATCCCGGATTCCGGCGAGTACGAGACCGTGGCCGGCTTCGTGCTCGAGCTCGCCGATTCGGTGCCGGAGCCCGGCGAGTCCTACGAGGAGGAGGGCTACCGTTTTGTGGTGCAGTCCATGCGTGGCCGCCGCATTGCGCTTCTGCGCGTGACGGCGCCCGAGCCGCAGGACGAGCCCGACGAAGAGCAGACTGAGGAACAAGAGTAGGGCGCGCGGGCGCGAGGCATTGTCCTTGCGCCCGCGTTTTTTGTTCGGGTGGCTGCGACTGGCCCGCGCTTGGCGATGGCCGCCCGCGAGCAGCGAACCGTTCGTCTTGGCCGGCGTGGCGCCGGCTTGACCGGGCGTGCCGCTGGCGCCACGGCTTTTCGTGCATCGTGGCGCCGGCGGCACGCTTCTCCCGCGTCCGCCGCTGGCGCGCAGCGTTCCCGCCCGCCAGGCGCCCGCCGCGCCCGCTCGCCCGGCACGGCTGACGCGCTGTCCCTTCTGCGAGATGAACGGGCTCGTATCGGCTACCATGGCACTATCAGTGCGCGCCCGCGCGGCGTGGCAAACGAAAGGGAACATCCATGGCCCAGCTCATCGACATCAGGCGCGTCGCCGTTGCGCCTCGTAACTTCACCGCCCGCATCACCATTGCGCCGGGCGGCCCCGTCACCACCGACCAGGACCTCGTGGGCACCACCCACGTCTACAACCTGCTGCCCGAGATTGTCGACCATGCCTGCCTGGGCGACGAGGGGGAGACCTTCAAGGACGCCATGGGTGCCACCGAGCTCGCCCACCTGCTCGAGCACGTCACCATCGAGCTCATCGCGCGCACCGGCCTCGCCGGCGACGTCTCCTGCGGCCGCACCTGGGAGGTCACGGGCGAGCCCAGCACCTATGACGTGCAGCTTAGCTGCCCCGATGACGTGCTGGTGGCCTCGGCCCTGTCCAGCGCGGCCTGGATCTTGCAGTGGGCCTACTCCGGCGGCCAGGACCCCAAGCCCGACGTCGAGGCCATCGTCGCCGGCATATGCGACCTGGTGCAAAACGCCGAGCAGATTGCCGCCGAGCGGGACGCGGCCGTGGCAGGCGAGTCCGCCTCCGATGGGGAGGGCGCCGAGAACATCGAGGTCAACGATGATGGGGCAGCGTCTGCCGAGACGAGCGAATCGTAACTGCCCGCGTGGGTATAATCGCGCTTAACGTTCGAACTGACGACCAAGCGCCCGCACTGCGAGGCGCCTAAAGGAGGCAACAATGAGCAAGGGTGCAGCTGGATTTGTCCTTGGTAGCGTCTGCGGAGCTGCGGCTGGCGTCGCGGCCGGCATGCTTCTGGCCCCGCGCTCCGGCGCAGAGAGCCGTGCCATGGCCGCCGATGCCATGAACGACGCCTGGGATGCCGCGGCCGACGCCTACGAGAAGGGCGGCTCCGCCGTCAACGAGCGCCTCAACACCCTGCGTCCCACGGTTGATGCCACCACCGACGAGCTCCGCGCCAAGATCGACCTCGCCCGCGAGCGCATGGACCAGCTTCGCTCCACCATCTCCGACAACGTCTCCGTTGCCGCCGATGCCGTGAGCGACACCGTCTCCGGCGTGGCCGAGAAGGTCGGCGCCGTTGCCGTCCAGGCTCCCGCCGCCGAGGCCGAGGACGTCCACGTCGAGGAGACTGTCTCCGTGCCCGTGGAGGTTCCCGTCGAGGACGAGACGCAGGAGTAGCTCTCGTTACAAAGATTGAGTTACGGGGCGCCAGCACATCCGCCGGCGCCCCGTTTGCATGTAAGTCGCCTCAGAGGGGTTGCGATGGCCAAGCAGACGATGTCCGAGTTCGCCAAGCTGCGCGTCTACGTTCCGGGCAAGCAGACCAAAAAGCTCGACAAACAGGGAAAGACCGCCAGCCCAAAGAAGTTGGGTAAGGTTCATAACCTGGTGTTTTCCACCAACAGTCGCAAGGTCGTGGGCATCATGGTGAAGCGCCCCGACATCGCCGGCATGGTGAAGCAGGACGACGTCTTTGTCCCGCTCGACGCGATTCGTCCCTTCGAGGGCGGCCTGGCCTGCCGCGGCGGCAAGGAAGACCTCGACGACGCCGCGGCCAAGCGGCTTGGCCTCGACCTCGACTCCTGCATCATCTGGGGCGGCGCCGACGTCATCTGCGAGTCCGGCAAGTTCCTGGGCTACGTGCTCGACGCGAGCTTTGACATGGCCAGCGGCGCGGTCGATTGCTTCAGCGCGCAGGAGGGAACTACCGCAAGCTCGCTCGTGGGCACCTTCGACATTCCCTCGGCCTGGGTCCTGGGCTATGACAAGGGCCGCATGATCGTGCGCGACCAAGCCGCCAACCTCGAGCTTTCTGGTGGCTTGGCCGCCAAGGCCGGCGAGGCCACCGCCGCGGCCACCGATGCCGCCAAGCAGGCCGCGACCAAGGCCGGCGCCGCCGCCTCGGTCGCGGTGGACAAGGGCAGCCACGGCCTAGGCAAGATGATCGGCCACGCAAAGGCCGGCGTCGCGCAGACCGTAGCGGAGTTCCAGGAGGCCTCCGCTACGGAAGGCGGTTCCTTCGCTTCGGGCCGGGCCGCAAATGCCGGGGCCGGGGTGGCGGCAAAGGGCAAGTCTGCAGATAATGGACAAAAGGCCGCGCGTGTGGTGGGCGAGCAGCTTGGCAAGACCAAGGGCATGTTCTCCGGCTTCATGCGCGAGTTTAAGGACGCGAGCAAGTAGCGCCGTTTTGCCGGGCACTCTTCGATCGGACGACCATGAGCTACGAAAACCCCTATGACCCCTACGGAGACGACCACCGCGCCCGCCGCGGTGGGGACGGGTATTCGCAGCGCTCCGGCAGCTCTTCGTCTGGCGGCTCCTACCAGCAAAGATATGACTCCCGCGGGCAGCGCCCGCAAGCCGGCTCCCGTGGTGGCTACGGCAGCTATGGCGAATACGGGAACCGCTCCGGCTATGGCCGGCCCTCCGCTTCGCAGCGTCCGCGCTCTGGCTTAGACGGGCGCGCCCACTCCTCCCAAGGCTATGGGCGGGGCTATGGCCGAGAGGGCTCGCGCGGCAGCTACGAATACGAGCGCTCCCGTCGTGGTGGCTATGGCGACGGCCATGGGCGCCCTGACCCTCGCGGGTCATCGCATGGGTCTGGCCGCGGCGGTGTCCCCCGCGGCTACGCGACGGACGTGGCGCGCCAGCACCGAGGCGCCGCGGGCCGTGGCCGTCCGCGCGATGAGCGCCAAGAGGTTCCGCAGCTCGCTGGGCACGAACGCAGGGAACGCTCCTATTCCCGCTATGGCT
The DNA here is from genome assembly GCA_963653485.1 of Prevotella sp. CAG:279. Taxonomy (GTDB): domain Bacteria; phylum Actinomycetota; class Coriobacteriia; order Coriobacteriales; family Atopobiaceae; genus Parolsenella. The sequence continues at coordinate 23,463 of CAVJWS010000003.1, read as the reverse complement.
CGGCGCCGCGCTACTCGGCGGCCGCCCGCAACCGCTCGAATCCGCGCGGACGCACGGGGGCCGCTCCCAAGGTGGCTGGCCTTCTTTTTGCGTTGCCCTTCTTTGGGGGACGCCGTCGCAACGACCACGTGCGCCCCGGCGCCTATACGCGCTCGCCCAGGCGCAGGATAGACTTCGCGGGCGCGCGCCCCGCCATCATCGGCGTGCTGTGCGTGGCGGTCTGCGCCATCGTCGCCATCTTGCTGTGGTCAAACCGCAAGGTGAGCATCACGCTTAACGGCGATGAGTTCAGCATTCGCATCGGCAGCACCTGCGAGCAGGTGATCTCTGCCGCCGAGCTCGAGCCTGCGGCCGGCAACCTCGTCTCGGTGAGCGGTAAGACCCTCGAGGAGGGCGCGGGCTACGCCTACACGGCCACGCTGTCCGGCAACGAGCTCAGCAACGACGATGCCGAGCAGTACCGCGTGGGCGACGGCGACACGCTCGACATCTCCGACGGAGGTGACCGCATGGAGGAGTACGACGTCCAGGTAATGGACGAGCAGCCCAAGCTCGAGATGGGCGGCGACTCCATGGGCAACATCTCCTACGTGTCCCAGTGGCCCAGCGCCGGCCAGTACGAGATGCGCACCGGCAAGCAGAGCGGCGAGACGGCCCGCGGCGACACCCTCACCGAGACCAAGAACGCCGTCGTCACCGTGCACCAGATCAGCCCGGACGACGGCAGAAAGCTCGTGGCCCTCACCTTCGACGATGGCCCGGCCGAGAAGTACACCGAGGCCTACCTCGAGATTCTTACCAAGTACGGCATCCACGCCACGTTCTACAACCTCGGCCAGAACGTCGAGGCCTACCCCGACCTCTGCAAGAAGATCGTCGAGCAGGGCAGTGAAATCCAGTCCCATACCTACCAGCACCAGCAGCTCACCACGCTCGATGCCGAGGCGCTGCAGAGCGAGTTCTCCAACGCCTTCTCCGACATCGAGGAGAACGCCGGCGTGACCACCACGGCCTTCCGCCCGCCCTACGGAGACTTCAACGAGAAGGCCTGGCTCAACTCGGGCGGCCTGGCGAGCGTGAGCGTGCTGTGGAACCAGGATTCGCTCGACTGGAAGCTCCCCGGTGCCGACGCCATCGTGGAGAACTGCCTCAAGTACATCAGCTCGGGCTCCATCATCCTCATGCACGACGGCGGCGGAAACCGCGACCAAGACGTGGAGGCCCTGCCGCAGATCATCGAGAAGCTGCAGGCCGAGGGCTATGAGTTCGTGACCGTCTCCGAGCTCATGAAGAGCGACAGCTCCATTCCCGAAGACGTCGCCTCCTGCTCTTCCAAGCTGCCCGAGGGCAGCGTCTGGCCCACGGAGATCAAGAGCGACGACGACAAGAGCAGCTCCGAGGACAGCTCCAGCTCGCAGGCCACGACCTCGGCATAGCCTGCGCCCCTTGGCCGGATTGGCCCGCGTGCCAGAGTGGCGGAATGCTTGGCGGGGCCGACGGAGCGGCGCCTTTCGACCAAGCGCTTTGTCGAGTTGCCCTGGCAACCGCCCTGCATGTTCGCTATCGTTCGCCGGGCGCCGCGTCTTGCCTGCCCTGCGCTCAAACCACGGCGTCTGCAAAAACCCGGCATCCCTTACCCGCACCTGACGTTTTGAGTGTAAAATGGCTGCGCTCGAGGCCCGATGCCTCGGCGCCGCCGCGCTATGCCGGCGGTTGCGCGGCCCACACACCGCGCCTCGTCCAAAGAGAAGGGTCATTGATGAAACCCCGACCTGTGAGTCGATGACCCCGTGTGACGTGCTCTAAACGGACACGCCGCATGGGGTGTCCGAGCCTTCGCGGGCGGCACGGAGCTGCCGTCTGCGAAAGACTAAGGCTGTGCGCCGCGGATGCGACGCAAGCACGAAGGAGTACGTATGATTTATCTCTCCCAGCTTCTGGGAAATCCCGTCTATGACGCCAACGGCGAGAAGATCGGCGTCGTCAACGACCTTGGCATCGCGACGCGCGAGGTCTTTCCCCGCGTCACCTCCCTGGCCTTCCGTGGGCCCGGCAAGACGCCCTTCATGATCTCTTGGCGCAAGTACGTTGAGACCTTCAATGAGGACGAGGTCCGCCTGGCGGTCCCCGCCACCGAGATTCGCTTCTCCTACCTGCAGCCCGACGAGGTGCTCATCGCGCGCGACCTGCTCAACAAGCAGATCGTGGACACGCGCGGCATGCGCGTCGTGCGCGTGAACGACCTCAAGCTCTCCGACACCAGCTCCAGCCAGCTGCGCCTGCTCGGCGCCGAGGTGGGCGCCCGCGGCATCCTGCGCGCCCTCTCCCCGGCCCTCGAGAAGATCGTCCTGCGCGCGGCCCATGCCCTGGGCAAGGACATCCCAGAGAAGATCATCGCCTGGAACTACATGGACCTCATCGACCGGGACCTCTCCAACGTGAAGCTCTCGGTCTCCCACCAGACGCTCGACGACCTGCACCCCGCAGACGTCGCCGACATCATCGAGCAGCTTGACCCGCGCCTGCGTGGCCAGGTCTTTGCCCAGCTCGATGACGCCCAGGCCGCCGAGGCCATGGCCGAGCTCGACGACGACGAGATGGCCGCCAAGATCATGGACGACATGGAAGACGCCGACGCGTCGCGCATGCTGTCCGAGATGGACCCCGACGACGCCGCCGAGCTCGTGGGCGAGCTCGACTACGAGCGCGCCGAGAAGCTCCTGCACCTCATGGGCATCAAGGAGCAGCGCGCCATCCGCCAGCTGCTCGGCTACAAGGACGACACCGCCGGCCGCATCATGACTTCGGAGTTCGTGGCCATGCCGCGCGAGGCCGCCGTCGCCGACGTGATGGAGCGCATGCGCGAGCTTCCCGAGGACTTCGAGCCGGTCAACTACGTCTACGTCACCGACGACGAGGGCAAGCTTGCCGGCGTGGTCTCCGTGCGCCGCCTGTTCGTCTCCGAGCCTGACGACACCCTGGGCAAGCTCGCCGGTGACGACGACGTGCTCACCGCCAAGCCCGACGACGACCAGGAGGACGTGGCCGAGAACATCGCCAAGTACAACCTGCTCGCCATGCCCGTCGTGGACGAGAACACCGGCAAGGTCCTCGGCATCGTCACGGTCGACGACGCCCTCGACGTCCTGGAGGAGGAGCACGAGGAGGACCTGCGCATCGCGGGTGGCCCCACCGACGCCGCCGACTCCGGCGAGGGCTCCGGCGAGCTGCTGCGCTTCCTGCGTCACCAGATGTGGTTCTTCTTCTGGATCGCCGCCGCGGTGGTGCTCGCCATCGTCCTTGGCCCGGAGACCGGCGTCTCCGTCGCCTTCGCCGCGCCCGTGGCCTTCGTGGCCGCCGGCGAGATGGTCCACTACGTCACCGGCTTCTTCTTGGAGTACGACGCCGACGACGAGGACGCCCCCTCCATGGGCGGCTTTGCCGTGAAGGGCCTCTCGCTCGGCGTGGTGTGGTCTGCCGTGGTGATGCTCGTGGCCGCCGGTGCCAACGGCATCGTCAACGCCGGCGGCGAGGGGTTGGGCACCGTGGTGTTTCAGCTCGTCCGCGGCTTTGAGGCCTCGGTCGCAGCCGTCGTCGTCAGCTTCCTGTGCGCGCCCGTCTACCTCGCCCTCCTTCGCAAGCGCGAGGAGCAGGGTGCCGAGACGAGCGGCGTTGCCCTGCAGGTGAGCGCCCTTGTGCTGGCCCTCGTGGTCTTTGTGGCGGCCAGCTGCCTGCTCGTGACCCCGTGGCTGGGATAGCCTTGGGGAGCCGCATGACATACGCGGGCGGTGATGCCCGATGAGGAGCTTCAAGACCTGGAAGAACCTGCGCGGCGTGCGCTCCGTGGGCGCCGAGGCGGGCGAGGAGCTGGCCCCGCGCAAGCATGAGCCGCTCAAGTTCGCGCTCGTGATGGGCGCGCTCGGCCCCGGCCTGCTTACCGCGCTTGCCGGCATGGACGCCGGCGGCGTGGCGACCTTCTCCAACGCCGGCGCCGTCTTTGGCTACCAGCAGCTATGGTCCATCCCGGTGATGTGTTTTTTGCTCATCGTGGTGCAGGAGACGGCCGCCCGAATGGGCTGCGTCACAGGCAAGGGCTTCGCCGCCCTCATCCGCGAGCAGTTCGGCGTGCGCCTCTCGGCCTTCGCCATGCTCGCCCTCATCGTGAGCAACACCACCGTCACGCTCTCCGAGTTCGCAGGCATCGCCTCGGGCATGCAGCTCTTTGGCGTCCCCACCATCGTGAGCGTGCCCATCGCCGCCATTGCCGTGTGGCTGCTCGGCATGAGCGGCTCCTACAAGCGCATCGAGAAGATCTTGCTGGCCATCGCCTGCGTCTTCGTGACCTACGTGGCCGCGAGCTTTCTGGTCGGCCCCGACTGGGGCGAGGTCATCAAGAGCACCTTCTTGCCCAGCGTGAACGTCACGCCGGCCTATGTGAGCCTGCTCGTTGCCAACATCGGCACCACCATCTCGCCCTATATGATCTTTATGGGCCAGGGCAACGTGGTGGAGAAGAACTGCGACGTGGACGACTTGCCCTACCAGCGCATCGACACCGTGAGCGGCGCCGTCGTGGCCCAGCTCATCGCCTTCTTCATCGTGGTCTGCACCGGCAGCGTGCTGCACCCGGCCGGCATCGAGGTCGATTCGGCCGAAGCCGCCGCCCGCGCGCTGGCGCCCTTGGCCGGCCCCTACGCAGAGGTGCTCTTTGGCGCGGGCCTCGTGGGTGCGAGCTTCCTGGCCGCCTGCGTGCTGCCGGGCATCACCTCGAGCGCCGTGTGCGAGGCCTTTGGCTGGGAGCGCGGCCAGGACAAGAGCTGGGCCGAGGCGCCCGCCTACCGCGGCATGGTCACGGCCATCACGCTGCTCTCTGCCGCCGTGGTGGTGCTGCCCAACGTGGACCTCTTCGGCATCATGATGGTGGCCCAGGTCATCAACGGCGTGCTGCTGCCGGTGCTGCTCGTCTTCATGGTGCGCATCGCCGCCGACCGCCACGTCATGGGCGCCTACGCCAACAGCCGCCTCTGGACGGCCCTCACCTGGTTCATCGTCGTGGTGGTGGCCATCCTCACCGTGGTGATGTTCGTGCTCCAGGCAATGGGCTATTAGCCGGACTCGCGGGTCCGGCCATAACGTGCGGACGCGTTTGTTTGTCCGCGGCACCAGCCATGATGCACGGGCGCGTCCGTGGGCCTGAGGCTCGCGTGGCCATGCCCGAGGCGGGCGCGCTTCTTCTTGAGGCGTGGCCCGGGCTACCTCCGATGGCTTGGGGTCAAGCCGCCTTTCCGAGCGGGATTTCCCCTGCTCTGCGGTCTGGGCGCCTTAGCAGAGCACCGGGGTTCCCGTGGCGGCGACCTTCCTCAGCACGTCTCGGTCGGTCGTGTCGGTGATGACGGCCGCAAAGTCAGAGAGGGAGGCGTAGCGGTAGCCCTTGCCCTTCTTGGCGCGGAACTTCTCGTCATCGGCCAGCAGGAAGCAGTACGAGGCGTTCTTGAGGACCTGCTCGTTCACGCGCCCGTCGTCAACCGAGGTGGCGAGGACGCCGCTGCTTTCGAGGTCGATGCCGGAGGTGCCCACGAAGGCCTTGGAGAACAGCAGGGGCTCGAGCAGGCTGATGGTGGCGGGGCCGGTGAACCCGTTGAGAAGCACGTTGAGGTAGCCGCCCGTGGCAAGAGCCGTCACCTTGGGGTTTCCGGCGAGGTGGGTGAGCACGTCAATCATGTTGGTGGTGACGATGAGGCGCTTGTCGCCCGCCGCGATGAGGTCGGCCAGATACAGGTTGGTCCGTGAGACGCCCAAGAAGATGGCGTCGCCCTCGTTGATTTCCATATAGGCCCTTAGGGCGACGTTTCTCCTGCCGTCCTCCACGGAGAGCTTTGAGCGCGCGACGGTCTCGGCCACGGGGGTGCGCGTTGCAGGGGCGCTCGGCCCGTTCTCCACCTTGAGGGCCCCGCCGTACTCGCGGCGAATCACGCCTTCGTTCTGGAGGACCTTGAGGTCCTTGCGGATGCTGTCCACGCTGACGCCGAAGCGCTTCGCAAGGTCCTCCACGGTGGCAAAGCCCGTGGAGTTCACGATGCTCACGATCTCTCTTCGACGCTCTTTGGGGAACAAGGCCGTTTCTCTCTCATGGATGCCTTGCCACGGCGTGTTTGCAGGGCAAAACAAATGTCCAAATTTTAAAAAAGTGTAACGAAAGGCATGACCTGTGGAAAAGCGATGCCGTTCACGGCTGATTTTCGACCGTAAACGGGAAACAGGACGGCCAAAACAGGAAAAAACAGGAAAACGGAAGCCCAAACAGGAGCGCTTGGCTACAATACGTGAAGGTTTTGTGTGTGAAGTTTAGAAAGGGGCCAGCACATGGCAGGCATGGAAGACATGCTCAAGCGCGAGAACGTGCAGATCGTCGAGAAGGTCTCCGATTGGGAGGAGTCCGTCCACGTGGCGGTGCAGCCCCTCGTTGACCAGGGCTTTGTTAAGACCGACTACATCGACGGCATCATCTCCAACGCCAAGGAGTTCGGTCCCTACTTCGTCATCTGCCCCGACCTCGCACTTCTGCACGCCCGTCCCGAGCAGGGCGTCATCAAGCGCCAGCTTGCCGTCACCGTGCTTCGCGAGCCCGTGCGCTTCAAGGAGGAGGGCCCCGACGTCCGCCTCCTCGTCACCCTGGCCGCCGAGGACGCCGATTCCCACATCGACGTCATGCGCCAGCTGGCCGTCATGTTCAGTGATCCCGCCAACATCAGCAAGATCTGCGAGGCCCAGAGCGCCGATGAGGTCTATGCCATGTTCACCGCTCCCGCAGAGCAGTAACTGCTGATTTTGGCGATCGCGCCGCGCTGAGTGTCCGCAGCCACAAGGCACGGCAAGTAACGTAAGCAAAGGAAAGGAAGGAAGGAAAATGGCTGTTATTGACTTTATCGTCAACATTCTGTCCACCCCGGCTATCCTAGTCGGCCTTCTGTCGCTCCTCGGCCTCGTCCTTCAGGGCAAGCCCGTCGAGGACGTCGTCCAGGGCACCATTAAGACCATCGTTGGCTTCCTGGTGCTCTCCGCCGGTTCTAGCTATCTGCAGTCCGGCTCCCTGCTCGCCTTCGGCGAGGTCTTCAACTACGCCTTCAACATGCAGGGCGTCGTGCCGAACAACGAGGCCGTCGTTTCCATGGCCCTCACCCAGTTCGGCTCTGACTCCGCCCTGATCATGTGCGTCGGCATGGTGCTGAACATCGTGCTTGCCCGCTTCTCGCGCATGCACTACATCTTCCTCACCGGTCACCACACGCTGTACATGGCCTGCATGCTCGCGGTCGTGCTCAGCATCGGTGGCCTCGAGGGCCCGATGCTCATCATCGCCGGCGGCTGCGTGCTCGCCATGATCATGGTCCTCTCCCCGGCCTACTGCCAGCCCACCTTCAAGAAGATCACGGGCTCTGACGGCGTGGGCTTCGGCCACTTCGGCGGCATCGGCTACGCCATCGCCGGCCAGGTCGGCAAGCTCTTCAAGGGCGGCAAGTCCACCGAGGACATCAACTTCCCCAAGCGTCTTATCTTCCTGCGTGACACCACCGTCTCCATCTCCATCACCATGATGGTCTTCTTCGTGGTCGTCACCGGCGTGGCCGTCGCCAACGGCCTGCTCGACGCTGACCCGACGCAGTTCTCCTACCTCAATGAGCTGCTCAACGTCGGCACCGAGACCACGACCAACTGGATCGTCTGGGCCCTTACCTCCGGCATGGCCTTCGCCGGCGGCGTGTACATCATCCTCTCCGGCGTCCGCCTGATCGTCGGCGAGATCGTCCCCGCCTTCAAGGGCATCTCCGAGAAGCTCGTCCCTGGCGCCATCCCCGCCATCGACTGCCCGGTCTGCTTCCCCTATGCTCCTAACGCCGTCATCATCGGCTTCCTCGTCTCCTTCGTTGGCGGCATCGTCGGCCTGCTCATCCTCGTGGCCATCGACGCCAACCTCGCCCCCGTCGCGCTGATCCTCCCCGGCGTTGTCCCGCACTTCTTCTGCGGCGCCTCCGCTGGTGTCTTCGGCAACGCCGAGGGCGGCCTCAAGGGCTGCGTGGCCGGCGCCTTCGTGCACGGCCTGCTGATCACCTTCCTTCCGGCCATCTGCATGCCCGTCTTCACCGCTCTGGGCTTCACCTCCGCCACCTTCTCCGACGCCGACTTCTCCTGGCTCGGAATCGTGTTCGGCAACCTCGCCCAGGCCGTCCCGGGCACCCCGCTGTTCGTCATCTGCCTCCTCTGCTTCATCGTGCCCATCGTGTACAACTATGTGGCCCCGAAGCCCAAGGCTGCTGAGGCCGAGTAGCATCTAGTTGCGGTAGGTTATGACGAAAACGTTGAGACTTTGATTTCGGCGAGCGTCTGACCTGCAAGAAGCGTCACTTATCGATTGCGGGGCTGGGGCTGCGGCTCTGGCCCCGCAATTGGGTAAAGTAGGAGTCAAGTGCGGGCGTCGCTCGCGTCTTGTAAACACGTGGCTGGCCGAGCGGCCTGCCGCAAAGCGAAAAGAGGATCAATGGAAGTCCACAGCATTATGTGCGCCTGCGGTTCTGGTCTCGGCTCCAGCCTCATGGTCGAGATGAACATCAACGACGTCCTCAAGAAGATGGGCAAGGAGGGCATCAAGGTGACGCACTCCACCACCTCCGACGTCCGCCCCGGTGCCGCCGACCTCTTCGTCGTCGGTCGTGACCTCGCCGACTTCATCAAGGACGTCCCCGAGGAGTCCAAGGTCGTCCTCACCAACATCGTCGACAAGAACGAGCTCGAGCAGAAGCTCACCGAGGCCTTCGCCCGCTAAGCTCGTTTCCTATGCCGGCCAGCCCGCGTGAGGCCCGGCCGGCAACTCCGCCGCAAGGCGGAATCCCTTTCCAGAGGAACGAGGGCCCGGCACGTCTGCGCTAGCCGCAGCTGCCGGGCCTTTTCTTGTATGCAAATGTCAGCGCACGGAGTGCTGGCGAGGTGGTTTCAGCCTGTTTTGGAGCTGGCTGCAGAGCTACGCTTGCTCGCCGAGAGCCGAGAGCCGAGAGCCGAGAGCCGAGAGCCGAGAGCCGAGAGCCGAGAGCCGAACGTGCCGGCGACCGAAGCGGCCCACGTGCCTTGACGTTTGCAGACGGATGCGCCGCCAGGGCGCCTGTAATGGGGGAGGACCCATGGAACTTAACCGCATGATTGACCACACGCAGCTCAAGGCCAACGCCACGCGCGCCCAGATCGAGAAGCTCTGCGACGAGGCGCTCGAGCATCACTTCGCCTCCGTGTGCGTGAACACCTGCTGGGTGCCGCTGGCCCATGAGAAGCTTGCCGGCAGCGACGTCAACACCTGCTGCGTCGTGGGCTTCCCGCTGGGTGCCATGCTCACCGAGGCCAAGGCCGCCGAGACCCGTCTGGCCGTCGAGGCCGGCGCCGATGAGGTGGACATGGTCATCAACGTTGGCTGGCTGCTCGACGGCGACTACGACGCCGTGCGTGACGACATCGCCGCCGTGGTGAAGGCCGCGGACGGCAAGTGCGTCAAGGTCATCATCGAGGCCTGCCTGCTCACCGACGAGCAGAAGGTCAAGGCCTGCGAGCTTTCTGTCGAGGCCGGCGCCACCTTCGTCAAGACCTCCACGGGCTTCTCCACCGGCGGCGCCACCGTGACCGACGTGGCCCTCATGCGCAAGACCGTGGGCGACGCCTGCAAGGTGAAGGCCGCCGGCGGCATCCACACCGCCGAGGAGGCCAAGGCCATGGTCGAGGCCGGCGCCGACCGTCTCGGCTGCAGTGCTGGCATTGCCATCATGGAGGGGTGCGAGTAGTCACTAGCCCGGTCGTTTCCCGCCGGGCTCGGAGCCGAGGGATCATTTCGTCGCGGTCCTCGCGAAGGGCGCTAGCCCGAGAACGTCCCGGCGGGCAAGAGGGCCAAGGACCTATTCCGTCGCGGTCCTCGCCGCATAGGGCGCGGCTGCGGAGTGTTCCTACGCAGGCCCTTGGTCTTCTCGACCTGGCGCTCGCAGGCTGCTTGGGGGTGCTGTTCAACCTGGGAAGGGGTTTCGGGTTGTTGCCTCTCCTGCTTTGACTGCATCTGCCAAATGAAAAGGGGAGGGTGTCGCGGTTGCGGCGCCCTCCCTTTCGCTTGACTGTCCAAGTTGTTGGCGCTTGCCTTAGAACTTCACCTGCGGGGCTTGGGCGTCGGCTTCGGTGATCTCGTAGCCGCGCTTGGGGGAACGGCCGGAGGCAAAGAGGCTGCCGGGGAAGGTCTGGATGGCGTTGTTGTACATGTAGACGCAGTCGTTGTAGCTCTGGCGGGCGTAGGTGATCTTGTCCTCGGCGTCCTGGAGCTGGGTCTGGAGTTGCTGGAAGTTCTGGTTGGCCTTGAGGTCGGGGTAGCTCTCGGCCAGGGCAAAGACTTGGCGCAGGGCGCCGGTGAGCTGGCTGTCGGCAGCGGCTGCGGCCTCGGGTGTGGTGGCGCCTACGGCGGCGTTGCGGGCCGCGACCACGGCCTCGAGCGTGCCGGACTCGTGGGCGGCGTAGCCCTTCACGGTCTCAACCAGGTTTGGGATGAGGTCCGCGCGGCGCTTGAGCTGGGCGTTAACCTGGTCCCAGGCGTTGTCGCAGCGGTTGGAAGCGCGGACGATGTTGTTGTTGAGCCAGATGGCCCCGCCACCAAGCGCGACGACGATGACGAGAACGATGACTACGGTGCCCATGGCACTCTCCTCCCAAAAGCGCCGCCCATTGCGGCGTTCGGGTCTGAGTATACCCATGCGCTTTCAG
>CAVJWS010000003.1:0-12370 GCA_963653485.1 Prevotella sp. CAG:279 | reverse complement strand
ATGGCGGAGGAGGAGAGATTCGAACTCTCGAGACGGACGAGCCGCCCAACGGTTTTCAAGACCGCCGCATTCAACCGCTCTGCCACTCCTCCGAGCGAAAGCTATCTTACCCGAAAGCCGCTTCGTACGCGCCGCGGCAGCCGAAGGCCCCGTTCGATGTCCGCGCCCAATGTGCGCGCGGCGCACGAGGGCGCAGGCCTCGCAGCCAGAACAGGCCCGCAAGGCGCCCCTTCAAGCTGCGGATGCAAGCCGGGCCGGGGCATGCCGTAGGGAGAGGCTGAGGGAGATTTGCGAAGCAAATATGTCCTCGACCGGATGCATGCCCCGGCCCGGCGCCGGGAATCCGTCAGCTTGCGCCCAGAATTATGCCTAGTACTCGGGGTTGGGGTCCTCGACCTTGTCGACCTCCTGGTAGGGCGCCAGGGTGGAGACCATCTTGATGGGCTCGTCATAGGGGTTGTTCACATAGTGGACCTCACCCGGCCCAATGTGGATGAAGTCGCCGGCGCCCAGGGTGTGAACCACGCCGTCAACCACGATGTCCACCTTGCCCTCGAGGATGAAGAAGTTCTCCTCCATGACGTTGTGGTGGTGGGCCTGGAAGTTCTGGTGCGGCTGGAACTGCACGAGCGCGTAGTTCATGCGCGGGCCCTTCATGAGGTACTTGGGGCCCGAGTCGCCGAAGCGATACTCGAAGTCGTTCTCGTTGACGACGAAGGTCTCTGCCATGGTGCTCTCCTTTTCCCGTCCGCGGTACCGGACGACCGTCTCACAAGTTTAGGCCCCGGCCGCGCGCTTGTGTTCGCAGCCGGGGCGTCGGCTATCTCCTACAGGCCGGGCGCGCGCCACATGCTCTTGGTGACGCCTGCCTCGCTCAGCTCAAACTGCGCTTTGTAGACCTGCTTCCAGCTGCGGTACAGCTGCTCGTAGACCTCGGCGTTGTCGGGGTTGGGCGCGTAGGTGGTGTCCCACTTGACCACGCGCTCGGCACCCTCGGCGATGCTCGGGTAGATGCCCACGCCATAGCCCGCCAGCACGGCGGCGCCCAGGGCGGTGGCCTCCTTCACCACGGGGACCTTCACCGGCTTGCCCGTGACGTCGGCCACGATCTGGGCCCACAGCGGGCTCTTGGAGGCGCCGCCGGCAAACACGAGCTCGTCGGGCTCGTTGCCCGTGGCCTCGCGCACCAGCTCGATGTGGCCGCGCACGAGCAGCGCGGTGTTCTCGAGGATGGCGCGGTAGAAGGTGTACTTGTTGAACTTCTCGGGCTCGAGCTCAAAGTTGGTGAAGGTGGGCGAGGAGTGCGTCCAGTGGATGTAGTTCATCACGTCGCTGAAGCAGCACAGCATGCCGTAGGAGCCGGCCGGAACCTTGGCGGCCTGCTCGTTCATGAGGTCATAGACGTCGCGGCCGCATGCCTTGGCCTGCTCCTTCTCTGCCTGGCAGAAGCCGTCGCGGAACCAGCGCATCACGAGGCCGGGCTTGAAGGCCAGCGCCTCGTACTGCCATACGCCGGGGGCGGCGTGGCAGTTCACGCGCACGCGGCAGTCCGGGTCGGTGGCGCCGTTGTCGGTGTTGAACTCGTATTGCCAGAAGCTGCCGCCAAAGACGCCGGCCTGGCCAGGCAGGCAGGCGTTGACGCCAATCATGCCGAGCTGGCAGTCGCCGCCGCCCACGACCACGGGCGTGCCCTCGGCAAGGCCAGTGTCGGCCGCGCCCTTGGCGCTCACGGTGCCGGCCACCTCGCCGCACTCCTTCACGGCGCCGAAGATGTCGGTGCGCAGGCCGCAACGCTCGGCGATGGAGGGGTCCCAGGTGCGGGTCTTGAGGTCCATGATGCCGGTGGTGGAGCCGTTGGAGGGCTCAACGGCAAGCTCGCCGGTGAGCTTGTAGATGAGCCAGTCATTGAACATGCCGATGCGGGCGGTCTTCTCGTAGACCTCGGGCATCTTGTTCTTCACCCACAGCAGTCGCGGTAGGGCGCCCAGGGCGTATGTCTGGCCGCTTTCGCGGTAGAGCTCGGCCTCGAGCTCGGGGTTCATGGCGATGAGCTCGCCCACCTCGTCGTTTGAGCGGGCGTCGACGTTGGCGCAGGCCCAAATCTCGTTTCCGTCGGCGTCGTAGAGCAGGATGCCCTCGCGCATGCAGGTGGTGGAGACGGCGGCGATGGCCTCGGGGGCGATGCCGGTGGTCTCGAGCACCTCCTTCACGCAGCCGCGGGCGAGGTCCCAGTTGGTCTTCCAGTCAAAGTCCATGGAGCCGGGCCACCTGGGGTCCTCGTTGTGGGTCCACTCCCGCTGGGCCACGCCCACCTGCTCTCCGTCGACCGAGAAGATCACGGCGCGCACGCTGCCGGTCCCGGCGTCCATTGCGAGAAGGTACTTGTCCATGACGTTCATCTCCTAGCTCTGTGGTGAATAGTCGAGAAGCGCTCGCGCCGTCTGTTCGTCGGTCACGAGGATGTTCAGATAGCCGCGGTTGAGGACGGCGTACATGGCCGGCACCTTCACCAGGCCGCCTGCCGCGCCGATGACGTTGCGCATCTCCTGGAGCTTGTCGAGGCCCGTGCTCACGATGCGGTTCTCGATGCTCGTGGAGATGGGCTCGCCCTGCGCGTCGATGAAGTGGTTGAGCACATCTCCCACCGCACCTTGCATCTTGAGCAGGGCAAAGTCGGTCTTGGAGAGGATGCCGTTGCGGATGATGGTGGCGTCCTCGTCCATGCTGCCGATGCCCACCACCGTCATGTCGGCGTGGGAGGTCATGCGGTAGACGTCCTGGATGGCCGGCTCCTTGAGCAGCGCCTCGCGCAGCTCGGCCGAGGAGAGGATGAGCGGCGAGGGCGTGAGGTAGAGGTGCATGGCAAAGACTTCGGAGCTCACCTTGGGCAGGTAGTAGCTCACCCCGCCCGTGAGGCTCGCGACGTTGATGTCGGAGCGGCGGCTCGCCGCGAGGTTGTCGAGGATGAGGCCGGTCATGTCGCCGTAGCCGATGTTGAGGAAGCCGTCCGCGCGCAGGTGGTCCGCCACGTAGATGCTGGCGGCGCGGGCGATGCTGTTGGTGAGGTCTGCGGTGTGCGCTGGGGTGGGTACCACGAAGGCGTCTTCGAGCGAGAAGCGCTCGATGAGGCCGCGCTCCACCTCCATGCGGCGCTGGTCGTCCTCGCGGAAGAGGAAGCGGATGACGCCGCCCGCCCGCGCCTCGTCGAGCAGGCGGATGACCTTGGCGCGGCTGACGCCCATCAGCTGCGAGATCTGCTGCTGCGTGTAGTTCTCCATGTAGTAGTACCAGGTTGCCTTGAGCATGAGCTGGTAGTCTGCCTCGGCCATGTTCCTCCCTCCCTCTGCATATACATGGCGTACGTACTCATATTCAAATGAGTGCCACGCGGGCGACAGAGCCGTTTCTTGTTTGCCGCTGCTTTTGTTGAAACGCGAACAAATGTCACACACTGCAACAAAAGTACGTTTAAGCTATACCGCGCACACCATAGGCGGTCAATTAGGCGCGACGCTCCGTCCGGTGAGAGGTCGAAGAAAGTAGGTGAACAGCACGAGCTGAGGTGTTCAGTTAGAAAGATAACCGCTCAACTGGGGCGTAATCAGTATGAAACCATACATAATTGCTAGGCACGGGGCTTCATATTTATGTCCAGGCTGGCTTGGACGCTCCTGAGATTGCTGAAAAATGTGTGGTTGCTTGAGGCTATGCATCCGGACATTCGTCCGCATGGCGGTCAAATTACCGTTTAATGGCCAATTGCTACCGTTCGGTCTCCGGAACGTTTTGGCGCGGCTATGTAATGGATAAGTTGAATTTGTATCGATGGTCATGTCCGTTGACCATGCATCTGTCCTATGGGGAGGGAATCGAATGACAAACGATACCCAGACGAGGCCCGCCGAGGGCACCGCAGACGCCCTCCGCGAGGTTGTCGAGGATATCAAGAGCCGTGACACGCTCCTTTCCGTGCACGACATCTATAAGTCCTTCGGCACCAACGCGGTGCTCAAGGGCATCAGCCTTGAGGTCTGCCCGGGCGAGGTCCTCGCCCTCATTGGCGGCAACGGTGCCGGCAAGTCCACGCTCATGAAGATCATCATGGGCATCTACTCTGCCGATAGCGGAGAGATCATCATCGGCGGCGACAAGGTTGACATCTCCAACCCCAAGGCCGCCCTTGCCCACAGCATCTATATGGTTCCGCAGGAGCCCATGCTGTTCCCGAACATGAGCGTTCGCGAGAACATCACCATCGGCTTCGAGGAGAAGGCCAACGTCTTGGCCGAGCGCCTCGAGAAGGTCATGGACACCACGGGCTGGCACATGGACCTCGAGCGCAAGGCCCTCACCCTTTCCATCGCCGAGCAGGGCATGGTCGAGATTCTGCGCGGCCTCATGCGCAACCCCGAGGTCCTCATTCTCGACGAGCCCACTTCCGCCCTTACCTTCGACGAGGTCCAGAGCCTGTTCAACTGCGTGCGCGAGCTGCAGAAGAAGGGCATCGGCATCGTCTACATCACCCACCGCCTGGCCGAGGTCTTTGAGCTTGCGGACAAGGTCGCCATTCTTCGTGACGGCATCGTCGCCATGCAGGGCGCCGTCTCCGAGTTCACCCGCGAGGACCTCGTCCGCGGCCTGCTGCCTCCCAACGCCGGTGCCGCCAAGGCCGATTCGCTTCAGGCCGAGAGTCCCATTGACTACTCCGCCGCGCCCGTGCTCGAGCTCAAGAACTTCAGCGGCTACGGCTTTGCCGACGTGAACCTCAAGGTCTACCCCGGAGAGATCGTGGGCATGGCGGGCGTCATCGGCGCCGGCCGCACCGAGATGGCCACCACCATCTTTGGCCGCGACAAGGTGCTCGGCGGTCAGGTTCTGCTTGACGGCAAGGACATCACCGGCCTCAAGACCTCCGATGTCATCAATGCCGGCGTGAACTACCTGCCCGAGGACCGCTTCGCAGACGCCCTCTTCCGCATCCGCGACGTCTCCGAGAACACCACCAGCTCGCTGCTCTGCGGCAAGAAGATCGGCAGCTTCCTGCTCAACAGCAAGGAGGAGCAGCGCATCTCCCAGAGCTACGTGGAGGACTTCCGCACCAAGGTCACCGGCCTTGACCAGGAGGTCGGCGGCCTTTCCGGCGGCAACCAGCAGAAGATCCTCATCGGCCGCATCTTTGCCTCGCAGCCGCGCCTCGTCATCCTGGACGAGCCCACGCGCGGCATCGACGCCGCGGCCCGTGGCGACGTCTACGCCGTGCTCCAGGAGCTGCGCAAGACCGGCGTCTCCATCCTGCTCATCTCGTCGGACATGGAAGAGGTCGTCTCCCTGGCCGACCGCGCCGTCACCATGTTCCAGGGCCGCATCAACTGCGAGTTCCCCAAGTCGGAGATTTCGCAGGACGCCCTGATGTCGGCCGCCTTCGGCGTCACCAAGGACAAGGGGGCGGTGTCGGCATGAGCCTAAGCCGCCAGTTTGGGGAATCTCGTTCAGACAACGATCAGAGGGAAGGGGTGTAATCGATGGAAAAGGTAAAGAAGCTCCTCAAGGCGCGTGAGCTCACCAGCCTCGTGTTCCTCATCGCGCTGTTTGCCATCGTGGGCATTATGAACCCGCTGTTCCTTAACCCGTCCAACGTGTCTGCCTGCTTCAACACGTCCGTCGTCTACACGCTCATCGCCGTGGGCATGGCCTTCGTGCTCTTCATCGGCGAGATTGACGTTTCGGTTGGCTCCAACCTGGGCCTCGTCGCCGCCGTGGTCGGCACGATGCTGCGCGATGGCCAGTCGCTCGCGCTCGCCATCCTGCTCGCCATCCTCATAGGCGTGGTCATCGGCCTTATCAACGGCTGGGGCGTCTGCATCATGGGCGCGCCGTCGCTCATCTTCACGCTCGGCGTGAACGGCATCCTGCGCGGCATCCTCTACCTCTACACCAACGGTGCCTGGGTCGAGAACCTGCCCAAGGAGTTCAAGGACTTCTCGTCGGTCACCCTCGTGGGCTCGCTCACGGTGTACTACTGTGCCGTCATCGCCCTCGTCATCGTGATTCACCTCGTGCTCACCCGCACGCGCCAGGGCCGCTACTTCGTGGCCGTGGGCGACAACGCCCAGGGCGCCACGCTCGTCGGCCTGCCCACGCTCAAGACCAAGATGCTCGCCTATGTCATCTGCGCCGTCATGGCCTCCATCGGTGGCGTCATCTTCTGCAGCCGCATCGGCTTCGTCACTCCCAGCAGCGGCAACGGCTATGAGATGAAGGCCATCGCGGCCTGCGTCCTCGGCGGCATCTCGCTGGCCGGCGGCGTCGGCTCCGTAATCGGCTCCGCCATCGGCGCCGTCATCATGGCCTCCATCTCCTACCTGCTCGTCTTCATGGGCTTCTCCTCCAACTACGACAACGCCATCACCGGCATCATCCTGCTGGTCATCGTCGTGGTGGATGCCGTGCTCCAGCACCGCTCGCTCGTGAACAACCGTCACGCAAGGCTTGCGGCTCGCGTCTCGGCCTCCGCGCCGGATGCGTCTGCCCAGAAGGGCGGTGAGGCGTAATGGATAAGCTCAAGAGCTTCCTCACCCGCGGCCAGTCTGGTTGGAACCTGCTGCTCGTGGCCCTGATCGTCCTTGAGTTCGTCGTCTTTGGCAGCACCAACGCCAAGTTCCTGCGCCCGGCCCTGCTCTTCACGAGCATCAACGACAACATCGCCGTGTTCATGCTCGCCCTGTTCGTCACCATCGTCATGTGCACCGGCGGCATCGACATCCAGGTCGCCTCGCTCGTGGGCCTCACGTCCATCATCATCGGCGTGTCCTGGCAGGACTTCGGCCTGCCCATCTGGGGCGCCGTTGGCCTGGCCGTCGTGGTCGTCTGCCTGTGCGGTGCGCTCTCCGGCTTCCTCATCGGCTACTGCGGCGTGCAAGCGATGGTCATTACGCTGGGCGGCAGCTTCCTGTACTCCGGCATGGCCCTGCTCGTCTCCACGCTTTCGAGCACTGCGTCGTACGAGTCCATCGGAGGCTTCCCGGACGAGTTCCGCTTCCTGGGCAACTCTGAGATTGGCGGGGTCATCCCGTTCCAGATCTTCATCTACCTGCTGATGCTCGTCGCGGCCTTTGTCCTGCTGCACAAGACCAAGTACGGCCGCAAGGTGATACTCACCGGCGTAAACCCCTCGGCTGCCGAGTTCTCGGGCATCAACACCCGTCGCGTGATAATGTCCACGTACGTCCTGAGCGCTCTTGCCGCAGCTATTGCCGGTACGGTCCTCACCGCCTACCTCGGCACCGCAAAGTCTGACCTCGGCGGAGACCTCACGATGGACATCATCACCGCCGTCGTCCTCGGAGGCACCCTCTCCACGGGCGGCAAGGGTTCTATCGTCGGCACCGCCCTGGCGTCTCTCGCCATCGCACTTCTGCGCTTCGGTCTGCCGCTCTGCTTCAAGATCGGCACCCAGTACCTGGATATCCCGGTGGGCGTCCTGCTCGTCGTGGTAATCGTTGGGCGATCCGCAGCGACCAACACGGGAATCGTCCCGTGGCTCCGCTCGCTGTTCGCAAGGAAGGGTAGTTCTAAGGTAAGTGCCCAGTAGGGGGCAAAGAAAAGGGAGGTTCGTTATGAAGAACATGACTCGTCGCGGATTCCTGCAGGTGGCTGGCGTGAGCGCCGCCGTCGCAGGCCTCGGCCTGGCTGGCTGCGGTGGCTCCGGCTCCAGCAGCTCCGCTGATACGGCCGCCGCTTCCGGCGCCGCTGAGGGCGGCGACATCGCCGGCAAGACCGTTGCCTTCATCCCGAAGGTCACCGGCAACGCCTTCTTCGAGTCCGCCAACGACGGCGCCCAGAAGTACGCCGAGGAGTGGGGCATCACCGTTGACTACATCGGCTCCAGCAGCGCCTCTGCCGCCGACCAGGTGAGCGTCATCAACCAGGCCGTCGCCAACGGCGTCGACGCCCTGTGCATCTCCACCGTCGACGCCGCCGGCGTCTCCGACGCCCTGAAGAAGGCCACCGACTCCGGCATCGTCGTCACCACGTGGGACTCCGACGCCCAGGTTGAGGACCGTACGCTCATGGTTTCCCAGGGCACGCCCGAGATTCTCGGCCAGATGCTCGTCGACATGTCCGTCGATGGCCTCAAGCAGCGCGGCAAGGATCCTTCCACCGACACCATCACCTATGTCTGGCACTACTCTCAGGCCACCGTCACCGACCAGAACTCCTGGCAGGTCGCCGCTGAGGCCATCATCAAGAAGGACTACCCGAACTGGAACAACGTCCACGAGAACTACTACAGCAACCAGGACGCCGAGCTCGCCATTACCACCGGCGAGGCCGTCCTCGACGCCTTCCCCGACATTGACCTGATCATCTGCAACGACTCCACCGCTCTCCCCGGCCAGCTCCAGGCCGCCGAGAACAAGAACTACGACGCTCAGAAGATCACCATCACCGGCTTCGCTTCCCCGCAGTCCATCAAGAGCTACTGCGACAACGGCACCATCTACAACTGGGGCCTCTGGGATTGCGCCGTCCAGGGCGCCATGGGCTGCTACGTTGCCGCCTACCTGGCCGCTGGCAACACCGTCAAGGTCGGCGACACCATCTCCATCCCGAGCATCGGTGACGTCAAGGTCGAGTCCAACGACTCCATCTCCGAGGGCGCCAAGACCGGCGACGAGAACAACGGCGTCGTGCTGCTGCCCGAGCGCCTTGTCTTCACCAAGGACAACATGAACGACTACAACTTCTAAGTTTTAGTCGAGCCGCGGGGGCGGCCCCAGTGCCGCCCCCGTCTGCCTCGCTCGTCGCCGTTCCGCAAGGCACGTCGCCAAGCGAGGCAGATTGAAGGGCGCAACGGACAAACGGGTCCGAAGCGGTGCCCACGCCTCGTTTCTATTGGGCCGAGCCACGGCTTTTGGCCCGTTGTATCTGCCAACCTCGTTACCATGCTGGTGGCCCCGGCAAACGTCAGGGCAGGTTTTAGGGAAAGGAATCCATCCATGGCTGATCTCGATGGTCTCAAGGTCGCTCACGATTACCACGTCGACGAGCCGTTTGCCAACAACAAGGGCTTCTACGTCAAGGGCGCCAACAGCCTCGACTGGGGCATGAAGAAGCACCTCTCCAACATCTTTAACCCCAAGAGCGGCAACACCGTGATGTTCGCCTTCGACCACGGCTACTTTATGGGCTCCACCTCGGGCCTCGAGCGCCTCGACCTGCTGCTGCCCGAGCTCGCCCCCTACGTTGACTGCTTCATGGGCACCCGCGGCGCCATTCGCACCTGCGCCGCTCCTGAGATTGTGAAGGCCGTTGCCCTGCGCACCACCTCCGGCTCCTCCATGCTCCAGGCCGACCTCTCCCACGAGATCGTCGCCGTGGACATCGAGGACGCCATCCGCATGAACGCCGACTGCATGGCCTCCCAGGTCTTCATCGGCGCCGACGGCCAGCTCTCCTCCATTGAGAACCTCAGCCAGATCATCAACGCCGGCATGCGCTACAGCATCCCGACGCTGGGCGTCTGCGCCGTGGGCAAGGACATGGAGCGCACTGACAAGTTCTTCAAGCTGGCCACCCGCATCATCGCCGAGATGGGCGTCCAGATTGTGAAGACCTACGACTGCGAGAACTTCGAGGAGGTCGTGGCTGCCTGCCCCGTGCCCATCGTGGTCGCCGGCGGCAAGAAGCTTGCCGAGAAGGACGCCCTGCACCTCGCCTACGACGTCATCCGCAAGGGTGCCAACGGCGTCGACATGGGCCGCAACATCTTCCAGTCGCCGCACCCCATCGAGATGGCCAAGTGCGTCAACAAGATCGTGCACGAGGGCATGACCGACGTCGAGGCTTGGGAGATGTACCAGGACCTCACGCACTAAGCACCACGCGCATGCGGCCGTGCCCGGCGGCGAACCTTCCAACGCGGTACGGGCGTAACGACCGAATAGCGCATATCGCGGCCCAAAACCCGTCACAGCGGGCCGCCTCCCGCGCCCGGGACCAGTTCCCCCTTCCACTGGTCCCGGGCGCATTTTCTGTATGCTGAGGACATGAGTCGGCTGAGGGGAGCGTCGTGACGGACGAAGACTATATGCGCATGGCGCTTGAGGAGGCCCGGCTCGCGGCCGAGGAGGGCGAGGTGCCCATCGGCGCCGTCGTGGTGCATGGGATGAGCCCCGTTGAGGGGACTGGTGTTGTCGGCAGGACCGATATGGCCTGCGGCGCTGGGCCTTCGGCTTCGGCAAAGGCGTCCGAAGACGCCGGTCAGGTCGGCGGCGCTGCCGGCATAGGCCTGGCTCGAGTTCGCTACGAGGGCGGCGAGGTCATCGCCCGCGCCCATAACCGCCGCGAGACCGACAAGGACCCCTCCGCCCACGCTGAGTTTTCGGCCATGTGCGAGGCGGCGCGGATGCTCGACCGTTGGCGTCTCACGGGTTGCACGGTCTATGTGACGCTCGAGCCATGCCTCATGTGCGCGGGACTCATGGTCAATGGCAGAATCGACCGCTGCGTCTTTGGTGCGCCAGACCCAAAGGGCGGCGCCCTCGGCACCCTCTTCGACGTAAGCCATGACGAGCGGCTCAACCACGAGTTTGAGGTGACGGGCGGCGTGCTTGCCGACGAATGCGCCGCCACCCTGCGCGAGTTCTTCCGCGCCCGGAGGGCCAAGAACAAGGCGGCGGCAAAGGCGGGTTCCGAGGGACCAAAGGCGGAGCCCGAAGGCCCCGCCCTGCAGTTGCGAACTAATCCCTAGTAGTGCCTGCCGTAGCGGCCGCCGCGCGGTCCGCGGGGACGCCCGCGTGAGCCGCTGAAGACGCTGCGCGTGGGCTTGGAGGTGCTGCGGCGCTCGTTGGGGACGATACGTCCCTCCGTATAGGCAAACCCCTCAAGGTCAAAGAGGGGGACGAGCTTCTTGGTGAAGTACTCGATCTCACGAAGCGGGCTCACCTCGTCGGGGGCCATGAAGGTGTAGGCCTGGCCCGTGGCGCCGGCACGGCCCGTGCGGCCGATGCGGTGCACGTAGTCCTCGGGGTCCATCGGCACGTCAAAGTTCACGACGGCGTCGATGCCGCTGACGTCGATGCCGCGGCTCATGACGTCGGTGGCGACGAGGACCTGCAGCTTTCCCTCGCGGAACTTCTCGAGGGCTCGCTCGCGGGCCTTCTGCGGGCGGTCTGCGTGCATGACGTCGACCTTGGTGCCGGAGTTCTTGAGGGTCTTGCAGACGCCGTCGACGCGCATCTTGGTGCGGCAGAAGACGAGGACGCGCTCGAACTTCTCGCGTTCAATAAGGGCCTCGAGCAGCGAGATCTTGTCACCCTGGGTGACCGGGCAGAGGTGCTCGTCCACCGTGGCGGCCGTCTCTCCCACGCGGGCGATCTCCACCACGTAGGGGTCGGGCAGCATGGCGTCCACCGTGCCCTTGATGGAGGGCGGGATGGTGGCGGAGAACAGCAGGGTCTGGCGCTTATCGGGGCAGGCCTTCACGATGCGGCGGACGCTGGGCCAAAAGCCCATGTCGAGCATGCGGTCGGCCTCGTCAAGCACGAGGACCTGCACGGAGGAGAGGCTTACGTGGTCGTGCTCCATGAGGTCGATGAGGCGGCCTGGCGTGGCCACGAGCAGGTCGCAGCCACGCTCGAGCGCCTTGATCTGCTTGTCAAACTTGGTGCCGCCCATGACGACGACCGTGGACTGGCCGGTCTTCTCGCAGACGACCTTGGTGACGTCCTCGATCTGCGTTGCGAGCTCGCGCGTGGGCGTGATCACGAGGGCAAGCGGCCTCTTGGGCTGCGCCGTCGCGTCGCCCTCGGCGATGCGCTGCAGCGTAGGCAGGGTAAAGGCGCAGGTCTTGCCCGTGCCGGTCTGTGCGCTGGCGAGTACGTCGCGTCCCTCGAGCACGGCGGGGATGGCCGCGGCCTGTACGGGGGTTGGTTCGGTGAAGCCGAGGGAATCGACCCCGGCGAGGATCTGCTCGTTTAGCCCGAGCTCGGCAAATGAAGTAGTCATAGCTGCAAGTATGCAGCAAAAGTGCAGCTTGTGCACGCGAGGCATACCGCAGGCGAGCTTGGCGCCTGGGTTGGCGGAAATGATATGGCTGGAGTGGCAAAACGAGGGGCATCATGGTGAGGAGGCCGCATGGCGCCCGCGCGGGCGCGCGATGCGGTTTGGCCCAATTGAGTGGGAAGGCGCGATGCGGGCGGATATGCCCAACGCGAACAGAAGGGAACTGCCATGGAGCTCATCAAGAACGTTGAGAAGGAAACCGTCTTTACGCTGGCCGAGGCCGTGCCCGCCGAGGTCGGCAAGGTCAATAGCCTCACGCTTTCGCAGATGCCGGGCGCCAAGGTGACGCTGTTCGCCATCGATG
>CAVJWS010000002.1:0-54999 GCA_963653485.1 Prevotella sp. CAG:279 | reverse complement strand
GCAGGGCCTCGATGACGGAGAGGTAGGCGTCGGGCAGCTGGGTGTACTTGCCCACCACGGAGATCTTCACGCGGTCGGTGTGCTTGTTGGCGTGGTTCTGCTTGGAGATGAAGGCGTCCCACTCGCTCATGTCGCGCTCGCGCGGCTCGAGGCCGAGGCGCTCGAGGACGCGCAGGTCAAAGTCCTGGTCGGCGAGCAGCTTGGGCACGTCGTAGATGGAGGCGCAGTCCTCGTTGGTGAAGACGCAATCGGTGTCGACGTCGCAGAAGCTGGCGATCTTGGCGCGAATGCTGTCGTCGATCTCGTGGTCGGAGCGCAGCACGATGATGTCAGGCTGGATGCCAAAGCTGCGCAGCTCCTTCACGGAGTGCTGCGTGGGCTTGGTCTTGACCTCGTGGGCGGCGGCGATGTAGGGCACGAGGCTCACGTGGATGTAGCAGACGTTCTCGGGGCCGGCGTCCTTGCGGTACTGGCGGATGGCCTCCACGAAGGGCTGGCTCTCGATGTCGCCGATGGTGCCGCCGAGCTCGGTGATGACCACGTCGGAGCCGGTCTGCTCCTCGATGCGGCGGAACTTGTCCTTGATGGCGCCGGTGACGTGCGGGATCACCTGAACGGTGCCGCCGAGGAAGTCGCCGCGGCGCTCGCGGGCGATGAGGCTCTTGTAGATGGCGCCGGTGGTGAAGTTGGAGTCACGCGTGAGGTTCTCGTCAATAAAGCGCTCATAGTGGCCGAGGTCGAGGTCGGACTCGTAGCCGTCCTCGGTCACGAAGACCTCGCCGTGCTGGAAGGGGCTCATGGTGCCCGGGTCCACGTTGAGGTACGGGTCGGCCTTCTGCATGGTCACCTTGTAGCCGCGGGACTTGAGCAGACGGCCGAGCGAGGCAGCCGTGATGCCCTTGCCAAGCGAGGAGACGACGCCGCCGGTGACGAAGATATGCTTTGTCATGTGTGGGACCTTCCCGTAGTGAGTGAGTTCGCTTCTTCTACGGGATTTAAGTCTACTGCCACACGGCCCCCGCGCGCCCAAAAAATAGGACTGTTTTTGAGACGTAACGAAATCTGCAAGGACGGGCGCACCTTACCCGTGGTAGTTGCCGGCGCGCTCGTATTTGGGCTCGCAACAGACGTTGATGCCCAGGCGGCGCAGGACCTGCTCGTCGGCAGGCGAGATGATCACGCTGAAGAAGGCGTCACAGCCGCGCAGGTCGTCAAGTGCACAAAGCACGCGCGCGGCCTGCTCGTCGGCGGCACTTGCGATGGAGAGCGCCATGAGGGTCTCGTCGGTGTGCAGGCGCGGGTTCTTGGCGCCCAGGAAGTGCGTCTTCAGGCGGCTGATGGGCTCGATGGCCTCGTCGGTGATGACCATGCGGTCGGCGTCGATGCCGGCCTGCTTCTTGAGCGCGTTCATGAGAAGCGAGCTTGCGCAGCCCAGGCGCGTGGAGGTCTTGCCGGTGACCACCGAGCCGTCGGGCAGCACCATCGCGCCGGCCGGGGCGCCGGTGACCTGCTCGCGCGTGAGGGCCGCCGAGCGGGCGGGCGAGTAGTTCTTGTCAACGCCGGCCTTCTTCATGGTGCGCTCCAGGCGGTCGACCTGCTCGACGCCCGAGCCGGTGCGCTTGAGCTGCACGGCGGCGGCAAAGTAGCGCCTCACGACCTCCATGCGGCTCGCCTCGCAGCAGGCCTCGTCGTCGCTGATGGCCAAGCCCACCATGTTCACGCCCATGTCGGTGGGGCTGGCGTAGGGGCTCTTGCCCATGATGCGCTCCATGAGGGCGCGCACCACCGGGAAGGCCTCGACGTCGCGGTTGTAGTTGACCGTGGTCTGGCCGTAGGCCTCGAGGTGGAAGGGGTCGATGATGTTGGCGTCGTCGAGGTCTGCCGTGGCCGCCTCGTAGGCGACGTTGACGGGGTGCGTGAGCGGCAGGTTCCACACCGGGAAGGTCTCGAACTTGGCATAGCCGGCCGCAACGCCGCGCTCGTGCTCGTGATAGATCTGCGAGAGGCAGGTGGCGAGCTTGCCGGAGCCGGGGCCGGGCGCGGTCACCACCACGAGCGGGCGGCTCGTCTCCACGAACTCGTTTCTGCCGTAGCCCTCGCCCGAGACGATGAGGTCGACGTCGTGGGGATAGCCCTCGATGGGATAGTGCAGCTTGGCCGTGATGCCCAGGCTCTCGAGGCGGCGGCGGAAGGCGTCGGCGGCGCTCTGGCCGGCGTACTGGGTGATGACCACGGCGGCCACGCCCATGCCGTTGGTGGCGAACAGGTCGACGAGGCGCAGCACGTCCTCGTCGTAGGTGATGCCGAGGTCTCCCCTCGCCTTGTTCTTCTCTATGTGGTTTGCGTTGATGGCGATGATGACCTCGACGTCGGCGCCGAGGCTCTTGAGCATGCGGAACTTCACGTCGGGCTCAAAGCCGGGCAGCACGCGGCTCGCATGGTTGTCGTCGAACAGTTTGCCGCCAAACTCGAGGTAGAGCTTGCCGCCAAACTGGTCGATGCGCTCGCGGATGCGCTTTGCCTGCAGCTCGATGTACTTGTCGTTGTCAAATCCCTGGCGCATGCGCCCTCCCTTATTCCGCGTGCGGGGCCCCTTCTACCCCGGCGCCCCAAGCACGCGCAACGTATGGCGGGGCAGCTATGATGGATTCTGCCATATCAAAAGCAGTACGACCCCGGAGGTGCCCGTGAGCGTCACGGCTAACGAGGATTTTGAGGTAGAGGCTGAGCAGGGCGCGAACGAAGCCGCGCGCGAGAGCCGCAACGATGCGTTCCCCCATGGCGAGGGCACGACGAACGAGACGGCCGATGACAGCGCCGCCGTTGATGCTTCCGAGAATAAAGACAAGGTAGAAGCCATTGGCCACGCCACGGCGGCTGCCGGCGACGGTAACATCACCACGAGGCTGCGGCCCATCTTCACGCAGGAGGGGCTCGACAACCTGGCGGGCTCGCGCGTGCTCGTGTTTGGCCTGGGCGGCGTGGGCTCGAGCTGCGTGGAGGCCCTGGCCCGCGCCACCGTGGGCGAGCTGTTCCTCGTAGACCGCGACACCGTGGACAAGACCAACCTCAACCGCCAGGCCCTGGCCTTCGAATGCACCATCGGCCGCGTAAAGGCCGAGGTCATGACCGAGATGGTGCACCAGATCAGCCCACGCTGCCATGTTGAGGCGCGCCAGACCTACGTGAGCGCCGAGAACCTCGGAGAAATTCTGGCCTGGGCGGGCGCCGAGGTGGACGAGCAGGGCAACGTCGTTGGGCGCGGCAAAATTAGCTACGTGGTGGACGCCATCGACACCATCACGCAGAAGCTCGCCCTGGCAAAGCTGTGCTGGGACGCCAACATCCCCGAGATAAGCAGCATGGGCGCGGCCAACCGCCTCGACCCCACGCAGTTCCAGATCGCCGACGTGAGGAAGTCCCACGGCTGCCGCATGGCCAGGACCATCCGCAAGGAATGCCTGCGCCGTCGCATCCCCCACCTGCAGGTCCTTTTCTCGCCCGAGAAGCCCGTGCGCCCCAGCTCCGTTGCCGGCTCCTCGCACGGCGGCCTTCCCAACCTGGGCACGGCCAGCTACATGCCGCCCATCATGGGCCAGATGGTGGCCGGCCGCGTCATCCGAGCCCTCATCGGCTACGAGCCCTGGCCCTGGGACAAGAGCGGCGCCGCTTGCGAAGACGGCGAGTAGGCCGTGGTGGGCATGTCGAATATGGAACGCGACCCATACAGCTCCCCAGCTTGCGACAGCGGTTCTTTCTCTTCTGCTGACGCCTGCTCTGAGCTGGGCTTTATTGATGACTCAGCGACCGTGCCGCATATGGGAATCGATACGCTCGACATATTCGACATGCATTGCCACCTTGGGTTTTATGATGACCCCACAATAACGGCAAACGAACTCCGCGCCCTTGGTATCGGCGTCTTTTGCACAACGGTGACGCCTAGCGAATATGAGCAGATGTCCCGGCTAGTCGCTTTGCCCAACGTCCGGCTTGGCGTGGGGCTGCATCCTTGGTGGTTGGCCGATGGGCGGGCCGGTGCGACGGACGCCAAGCGCGTAGCTGAGATTGCGGAGTCCGAGCGCTACATCGGTGAGGTGGGGCTGGACTTCTCGCGCGACAACGCAAGGCAGGCAGAGCTGCAGATTTCCTCGCTCGACGCAATTCTCGCCGCATGCGAAAGCACTGAGCACGTCTTTTCCCTGCATGCCGTCAAAAGTGCCGGCGCCGTCCTCGACCTTCTCGAGAAGCACCGCACCTGCAAGGAGAGCCAAGTCATCCTGCACTGGTTCTCGGGAAGCTCCGACGAGCTCGCCCGAGCGCGCAAGCTGGGCTGCTTCTTCTCGGTGAACCATCGCATGCTGGACACGAGGCGCGGCCGTGAGTACGCAAGGCAGCTCCCCACCAGCCGCCTGCTGCTCGAGACGGACCTCCCCTGCGAGCCCGGCGGCCCCATCGAGCGTACGGCCGCCGCCCACGCCGCGCTCCTCCGCCAAACCCTCGAGCGCCTCTGCGAGCTGCGCGACGAGGACGTCAGCGCCTCCATCGCCACCGCCAGCAAAGCCATCCTCAACGTTTAGCGGACACCAATAAACGCCAGCTAATTGGCTTTGTTCGATGCCGCCAAGCAAATAGTGGCGCTATCCGCAAGGTCACAAGTTCGCTCCACTCAAACTGCTGGTTCCACCTCCTTTGCGAGTTTTGCTTTCTTTTGCAACTTTTGCGTTCCTTTGCAAGTTTTGCTTTCTTTTGCGAGCTTTGTAAACGGCGCTCATGCGACAAAACTCGAGCACGGAGACGGCGGCCCGCGTCCTTTGTGGCAACGGCCCAACCAGTCACCGGAAAGCCACCCTGCGGCCAGCTATGATTGGTGAGCTATGGATAGCTTGGAGGGATATGTTCAACGTCGTTTTGTACCGGCCGGAGATTCCGGCGAACACCGGAAACATCGGGCGTACCTGCGTTGTGGCGGGTGCGCGTCTGCACCTGGTTGGCCCCGTCGCCTTCTCGCTGGACGAGAAGGCCGTGCGCCGCGCCGGGCTTGGCTACTGGGAAAACCTCGACGTGATGACCTACGCCGGCTGGAGCGAATTCCTGGAGCAAAACGGCCTGGACGCGGATGACGCGCGGCTGCACCTGCTCACCAAGAAGGCCCGCCGCACCTACGCCGAGTCCACGTATGCCGACGGCGACTACCTCGTCTTTGGCAGCGAGAGCAGCGGCATTCCGGAGGAGCTGCTCGCCGCCTCCCCGCAGCGCTGCGAGCGCATCCCCATGCTGCCCGACAACGCAAGCCTTGCCAACGCCGAGGCTTGGGCGGCGCACGAGGAGTCGCTCGGACACGAGGCAGACGACCACGCGGAGATTCTGCAGCAAGACATCTGCGGCAACTTCGTCAACCCAAACGACTACCGCATCAGTGCCCTCAACCTCTCAAACGCCGCCGCCATCGTCCTCTACGAGGCCCTGCGCCAAGACGGCTTTCCCGGCATGGAGTAGCGATTAGCCGCAAGACATGCCAACCGTTCTTCCCGCAGGCATCGCCCGAGCGTATCGCATGCGCACGCACGGGGTATAGACCTTGAAATCTGCACCTCTACGAAGGGATCCGCCATGACCGACTTCCTCGAGCTCGCATGCGAGCGCTTCTCCTGCCGCAAGTTCACCGACCAGCCCGTTGAGCCCGAGAAGGTCGAGAAGATCATCGCGGCCGCCGTGGCCGCGCCCACCGCCGTCAACAAGCAGCCCTGGCACGCCTGGGTCATCACCGGCGACGAGGCGCTCGAGAAGGTCAACGCCTGCACGCGCTTCGGTTTTGGCGCGCGCACCGTCATCGCCGTTGGAGCCAAGGCCGACGAGGGCTGGACGCGCAAGTTCGACGGCCGTGCCTTTGCCGACGTGGACGCCGCCATCGTAGCCACCCACATCATGCTCGAGGTCCAGGACCTAGGCCTGGGCACCACCTGGGTGGGTCACTTTGACGCGCCGGCCCTGGCGCAGTCCCTGCCCGAGCTTGCCGGCTACGACCTCATCGCCCTCTTCCCCATCGGCTACCCTGACCCCAGCTACGAGCCCGCTCCCGGCCACACCGCATCCAGGCCCGAGGAAGAGCTGGTCAGTTACCTGTAAGCCCAGCTCAGAGCCACTTACGCACGCCTCTCTTTAATGTCCGGTAGTGGCGCTAACATCCCCAAGAGAGAAGACGCCAATGACCGCTGCCGCTACCTCACTATCGGTAGCGAGGGTTAGGACGGCAAATGAAGATCTATGCGATGAGTGACATCCACGGTTGCCTCGAGCCGTTCGAGAAGGCTTTGTCCGACATCGACCTCGAGGATGAGAACGCGATGCTCGTCCTCCTTGGCGACTACGTCGACCGCGGGCCTGATTCGCTCGGCGTGCTCAAGGCCGTGATGGAGCTTCAGGAACGCTACGGAGAGCGCGTCGTGGCACTGCGCGGCAATCACGAGGAGATGCTGCTTGAGTACGTCGACTCGGTCGCCGACGAAGATTTCGCACGAGGGTGGACGCTGGCCGACAGCAACTTGGCGACCGCGAAATCATTTCTTGCGGCGGATGACTTCAAGCATGTTCGCCATCTCCTCGCCCTGAAGCGCTTTGAGGATGCATACAAGTTCACGGTAGAGCGAATGAAAGAAGGCCACGGAGACGTCATCAAGTGGATCCGGAAGCTGCCGTACTACTGGGAGTCGCCGTTTGGGCAGGTCTACGTCCACGCCGGCATCGACGAGGAGGCCGGCGCAGACTGGTGGAAGCTCGGCACACCTGACGAATACTTCACGGCGATGCCGCCGTACTACGCTGGCACGCACTTCGACCTCGACGTCATTGCGGGGCACATCGACACCGAGACGGTCAGCAAGATTCCCGGTTACCGAGGGATTTGGTTCGACGGCGAGAGCCACTACTACATCGACGCAAACGTCATGAGGTACGGCGAGGTCGTCGCGCTCAGCTACGATTCCAAGACCAGGAGGTACTCGGGGCCAGGTCTGGAACAGGATTAAAGCGCAAGGTCTTTGCAGACCGCTGGCGACACATGAAAACGCCCGCGTCCCAGGTGAGGGGCGCGGGCGCTGTTGCTGCGTGTCTCTCGCCTAGTAGGTGTAGAAGCCCTCGCCGGTGCTCATGCCGAGCTTGCCGGCGTCGATCATCTCCTTGAGCAGCTTGGCCATGGCCTTGTAGTTGTAGGGCAGCATCATCTTCTTAAAGAGCGGGTTCAGCAGGCCCGGCACACTCTGGAACTGCAGCACGATGTTGTACGCCGTGTTGAGGCCCACTGTGTCGATGACGCGGAAGGGGCCCTTGGGCGCGCCGGTGCCGTGCTCCCAGGCGATGTCGATGCTCTTGGGGTCGCTCACGCCGCTCGCCCACAGGTCCAGGCCCGAGAGCAGCCACGGCACCAGCATTGAGTTGAGCAGGTAGCCGCTCTTCTCCTTGCGCACCGGCAGGGCAATCATGCGAATCTGGTTGGCGAACTCGATCATCTCGTCAAAGTGGACGGGGTCGGTCGCGGCCTGGCCCATGACCTCGGCGGTGTTGTTCTTCCAGATGGAGTTGGCAAAGTGCAAGGCAAGGTACCTATCGGGACGGCCCGTGCACTTGGCGAACTGGCTGGGCAGCAGGGTGGACGAGTTGGTGGCGATGACGGTCTTCTCCGGCAGCAGCGGGGCGAGCTTCTCGTAGAACTCGACCTTGGCCTTGGCCTCCTCTGCCATGGACTCGATGACCAGGTCGGCGTCTTCCACGGCCTTTGCCATGTCGAGCTCGAGCTTGAGACCGTCGTAGGCCGCCTGGGCGCGATCGAGGCAAGCCTGCTTGTCGAGCGGCTTGTCGCTGTCAGCGATGCCGGCGCACCACGGGCCAGCGCCTTCGTCCATGGACTCGATGGCCTCGCGATAGGTCTCGAGCAGCTTGTCGATCTTGGGCTGGGTGCGGCCGATGCTGCCCTCGCTCCTCAGCCAAATGGTGACGTCAAAGCCGCAATAGGCCGCCTGGAACGCGATCTGGCTACCCAGCACGCCACCGCCGGCAACGACAACCTTCTTAAACGCCATGATGTCTCCCGTCTCTTGTGCGAGCAGGTCGCTGGCGCTTCCGCCGCGCGCCCGCTCGATATCGCAGGCCAGCCATCGGCAAAGCCCGCTAGCTGCGAGGCTTCCATAATGTGTAAAGCATACGGGAGAAGCACGGCCCCATCGCCACGCCCTCGGCGAGCGGCAATGAGCGCAGGGAGGCTCCGCACGTCGCAAGCCTCGAAAATGCAGCGGGCGCGGGGAGGAATTTGAATGACTGCAAGCTAGAGCCCGAGCAACGCCTTCGTACGCTCGATGAGCTTGGTGTAGACGTTTTCGCACATCCAGGGCTCGCTGGAGAGGGCGCAGACCTCGTCGAGGGCCACCCACTTCACGCCGCTGTTCTCGTCGGGCTTCTCGCGCAGGGGCGCCGCGGCGTCGGCCACGAAGAGGTAGGTCACGTTGAGGTGGACGTGCGAGCTCACGTAGCGGCCGCGCTTGACGTGGCCGGCCACGGGCAGGGCCTCGAGCGAGAGGATGGCGCCGCCCGCCAGGCCCTCGGTGACGAGGCGCGCGCCGCCAGCGCCGGTCTCCTCGGCAAGCTCGCGCGCGGCCACGGCGGCCAGGTCTCGCTCGTCGTCTGCGTGGCCGCCCACCCAGCTCCAGGAGTCGTAGATGTTGTGGTAGACGAGCAGGGCGCGCTCCCCTGCCCCGTCCACGCACCAGGCCGAGGTCGTGAAGTGCAAGGGGGACTCGCGCCCAAAGGCGCCCGGGTCGCCCTGCAGGCAAGCCAGCAGCAGCTCCTTGTCGGCAGCCTCCTGCTCGCACAGCGGCTCAAAGGCTTGGATGTCCTCGAGAATTGCCATGGCCACTCCTTTGTCCCGGTCCTCATTGCAGAAGAGCTTACTTCGCTGGAACTTTGCTGAGCATCCGGCCAACCTCAGACGCGGCCCAGCGCAGAAGGGGCCACGCACGCCCAAGACGCTGCCCTTTGCACGGACACAACAACCGCTGAGCCCAAGGCCCAGCCTAAGCCTCCCCGCCCAGCAGATTCTGGAGCGCCTCGTGGATGCGGGCGGGCTCTACGGGCTTGACCAGGTGCTCGTTCATGCCGGCCTCGCGGCTTCGCTGGATGTCGTCTTGGAAGGCGTTGGCCGTCATGGCCACGATGGGCACGCTTGCCGCGTCGGCGCGGGTGAGCGCACGAATGGCGCGCGTGGCCTCAAGGCCGTCCATCACCGGCATCATCACGTCCATGAACACGATGTCGTAGGTGCCCACGGCCGAGCCGGCAAAGACCTCAAGCCCCTCGCGGCCGTTGGTGGCGCAGTCCACGGCCAGGGCCTCGCCCTCAAGAATGAAGCAGGCAATCTCGCGATTGAGCTCGTTGTCCTCCACGAGCAGCGCCCGCTTGCCCACAAGGCTCACGTCGGCGCTCACGTGCCCGCTGGCCTTCTCGCCGGCGCGGTCGATCTCAAACGGCATGCGCACGTAGAAGGTGGTGCCCTTGCCCATCTCGCTGTTGCAGGTGATGGACCCGCCCATCTGCTCAACCAGCTCGCGCACGATGCAAAGGCCCAGGCCAGAACCGGCCGCGGTGACGTTCTCGTCACGCTCTTCCTGGGCAAAGGGCTCGTACATCTTGCGCTGGAACTCCTCGCTCATGCCAATGCCGGTGTCGGCGCACTTGAACTCGAACCAAGCTCGCTCGCCGTCGTAGGAGAGCTCGCGGCAGGACACCTCGACCGAACCGCCCGGCCGGTTGTACTTGACTGCATTGGTTGCGAGGTTGGTGAGGATCTGGCGCAGGTGCTTGGGGCTGCCCACGAGCTTTTGGTGCGCCACGTCACCGCCTGCGCGCCCCACCTCAAACTCGATGTTGTTCTCCGAGGCCGTCACGCTCGCCATGCGGTCGGCCCCCTCGATCTGCTCGACGAGGTCAAAGGGAACGTGCTGGAGCTCAAAGCCACCGCTCTCGAGCTTGCCCATGTCGAGGATGTTGTTCACGAGGGAGAGCAGGTAGTCCGAGGCCTCGCCGATCTTGCGGCGGCAGTCGACCTGCACCTGCGGGTCGTCCTTGTTGGCGTCGGCGATGAGCAGCTCGCCGCGGATGGCGTTGATGGGCGTGCGGACGTCATGGCTCATGCGGCGCAGGAAGTTGGTCTTGGCGACGTTGGCGCGCTGGGCCTCGAGCGCGGTGGCGCGCAGCTCCTCCTGGTACTCCAGCGAGCGGCGGACCTCGGCGTCCACGCTGTTGATGATGATGGCGACCGAGGTGATGCGCCCGTGGTAGCGGTTCTGCTCCACGGCCGTCATGCGCAGCCAGGTGCCCTCGACGTCCTTGATGGTGCATGACATCGTGCCGTCGGCCTCCTCGAGGCGCCGCGCGATGGTGGCGGAGTCCAAGAACTCGGAGAACGCGTCGCGATACTCCGGGTCAATGAACTCCTTCGAAGCTTCCACGGCCTGGACCACGCCCATGCCGTCAAAGGCGTGGTCGGGGATGTAGGACGGGGTGCGCAGCACCCTGAACGAGCCGTCGGTGAAGTCTGCCTGAGAGACCCACACCGAGGTCTTGGTGGCGGCCTGGTACATGTCCAGCAGCACGAGGCGGCCCACCGCCGTCGATGACTTGTGGCCCCCGACGATGAGGCCGAGGATGAGGGCAAGGCCCGTGTTTGCGATGTCGGCAATGTGGAGCTCAGGCGAAACCAGGACGAGCTCGCAGGCGACGAAGACGGCGTAGGCCGGCAGCACAAAGGAGACCTTGTTGAGGACGCGCGAGTCGAACAGGCTCGGCAGCACCGCAAAGACGATGGGCGTCATGACGCAGCGAACGTCAGGCTGAACGGCGGTGTCATAGAAGATGACGAGCGCATACCAACATGCCATGTAGAGCGCGCTGCCGATGATGCCGGCGCGAACGACCTGCTCGTCGCTCTGCGCATGGCGCGCGATGAGATAGCAGGCGACCATGACGCCAAGGGCGAGCATGAACGGGACGAGGCTGTAGTCAAAATAGCCCCTCACGAGACAGCGCTGGAGGAGCATCGCGGCCAGAAGCGCGAGGCCGACAAGGCTGGAGGCGGAGAGGACCTTGAGGTTTGCGCGGGCGATGGGCAGCCCGTAGCGTGGGCGCGAGGCGTAGAGGCTGGCCTGCCCACGCTCGAACGACGCAAGCTCGGCCTGCGGCGTGGGCGCGGCGTTGACGGCATCAACCAACTCGTCGGACATCGTATCCATCTCCCCCAAGGGGCCCCTCGCGACCGCACGGTGCCAACAAGCCCGCCGGCACCGCCCCCCTCGCAGCCACAAGAGGTAGCCCGCTCTGCCGGTGAGGCCGCGCAACGCCTCGTTGAAGGGGCGGGCGGCTCGTCACGGCGTCGCATTCGTCTGGGCAATGATACCGCGCCGCTGGCAATTTGGCATTATGTCAGGGGCGACCGGGCCCGCATCCAAGGCAGACGCCACGCGGCCCCGCCTGGCGATGGCATCGGCGACGCGGTCGGCTGCGATGGTAGACTCGTCCGTGCGAAAGGGGCGAAGATGGCAGGACTGAACAAGATTGTCGACCAGGCAAACCGCGTGTGCGCGGGCGCCGGCCACGACTGCGCCTTCTCGCGCGCGGGCAGCTCCTGCATGGACAACATCCGCCTGTTCGCCGACCTGCCGGTGGACGCCAAGCGCGAGCTGCTGGCGTGCTCGCGCCACAGCGTCCACGAGCAAGGTTCCATCATCGTCCACGAGGGCGACCCAATCGAGAGCATCATCGTGGTGCGCTCCGGCCGCATCAAGACGCTGCGCACCGGCGCCGACGGCGAGGAGTACGTGCTCTCCGTGCTGCACGACGGCCAGGCCCTGTGGCACGGCATGTTCCTGGAGGACCACACCTACCGCTACTCGGCCGAGTGCCTCACGCCCGTTCGCCTGTGCCGCATCCACCGCGCCGACTTCGAGAAGCTTTTGGCCAACCACCCCGACGTAGCGCTCGGCCTCATCCGCATGGTCTGCACCGAGCTCGACGAGGCCGAGGAGCGCATCATGATGCTCTCCATCCGCGACCCGCGCCGCCGCCTGGCCCAGTACCTGCTTTTGCGTGACCAGAGCTGCGTGGGGCCCGAGATTCGCCTCAAGCTCGAGGACATCGCGAGCTCCATCGGCCTGCGGCCCGAGACCGTCTCGCGCAACATCGCCCGCTTCATACGCGAGGGCCTGCTGCAGCGCACCGGCCGCGGTCGTTTGCTCGTCACCGACCGCGACGGACTCGAGGTGGCCGCCGGCGAGGAGTAGCTATCGCCGCTCACCGCGCCACCACAGCAAGCCAACGCACGCGCTTCCCGCGCCGTCGGCGCGCACTCCCCCGCGTGCGGAACAACGGCGAGCGAAAATGGCAACCCAGCCATGACACCGCAGAGCGCCGGAAGGCCAAGGAATCCCACCTGCGCCCACGCCTCGCCCGAGGCGTTCAAATGTCTCTCAAAATCTATTCATGTTTTTCTCGCTTGCTTGATTTGAATCAAGGAACGCCATACAGGCACGAATTAGATTTCAAACGTATTGCGTAAGGGTCCGGTAAGGCGCTGCGTACGTTAGCAGGCCGCCGGCGGGCAGCCAGGGAGGCGTAGATGACCCAGGGTCGCGTTCACTCCGTCGAGTCGTTTGGCTCGGCCGACGGCCCCGGCGTTCGCTATCTCGTCTTTTTGCAGGGCTGCCCCATGCGCTGCCGCTTCTGCCACAACCCCGACACTTGGAAGACGGAAGGCGGCACCCTCATGGGCGTCGACGAGATCCTCACCAAGGCCGAGCGCTACCGTCGCTACTGGGGCCCCGAAGGCGGCATCACCGTGAGCGGCGGCGAGGCTCTGGCACAGGCCGAGTTCGTGGCCGAGCTCTTCGAGGCCGCACACAAGCGCAACATCAACACCTGCCTCGACACCTCGCTCGCGCCCTTCTCGCTCGAGGACGGCAAGCGCGAGACCTTCGAGCGCGTCTTTGACGCCTGCGACCTCGTGATGGCAGACATCAAGCACATCGACGCCGAGGAGCACAAGAAGCTCACGGGCCGCCCCAACGACAACATCCTCGCCTGCCTCACCTGGCTGGCAGGTCGCGGGCAGGCCATGTGGATCCGCCACGTGCTGGTCCCCGGCATCACCGACGACGACACCTACCTGCGCCGCACGCGCGCCTTCATCGAGACCCTCGGGGACAACGTGAAGCGCGTGGAGGTGCTCCCCTACCACACGCTGGGCGTCTTCAAGTGGGAAGAGCTCGGCATCCCCTACTCGCTTGCCGGCGTGGAGCCGCCCTCGCAAGAGCGCGTGGCCAACGCCGAGGCGATCCTCAGGGGCCAGATCTAGGCACGTTTGGGCAACACACTTGGCGAGGGGCTCGCCAAGCAAACATCGAGAGCGCTGCTGTTGCGCGGCGCTGAAGGAGGAAGCATGGAGCTTCGCGAAGAGTGGGCCGGCTTTAACCCCGGTCACTGGGTGGACGACATCAACGTCCGCGACTTCATCCAGAAGAACTACACCCCCTATGACGGCGACGAGTCCTTCCTCGCCGGCCCGACTGAGGCCACCAACACCCTGTGGGCCAAGGTCCAGGAGCTCCAGGCTGCCGAGCGCGCCAACAACGGCGTCCTCGAGTGCGAGACCGAGGTCGTCTCCGGCCTCACCGCCTACGGCCCCGGCTACATCGGCGATGACACCAAGGAGCTCGAGAAGGTCGTCGGCCTGCAGACCGACAAGCCCCTCAAGCGCGCCTTCATGCCCTACGGCGGCATCAAGATGGCCCAGCAGGCTGCCGAGAACTACGGCTTCCATGTGAACGACAAGTACAACCAGATCTTCAACGAGTACCGCAAGACGCATAACCAGGCCGTCTTCGACGCCTACACCCCCGAGATGCGCGCCGTGCGCCACTCCCACGTCATCACCGGCCTGCCCGACACCTACGGCCGCGGCCGCATCGTCGGCGACTACCGTCGCGTCGCCCTCTACGGCATCGACCGCCTCATCGCCGGCAAGAAGGCCGACCTGGCCAACTGCGGCGACCGCACCATGACCGACAACGTCATCCGCCAGCGCGAGGAGATCGCCGAGCAGATCCGTGCCCTCCAGGGCATGAAGGAGATGGCCGCCGCCTACGGCTACGACATCTCCAAGCCGGCCACCAGCGCCCGTGAGGCCGTCCAGTGGCTCTACTTCGGCTACCTGGCCGCCATCAAGACCCAGAACGGCGCCGCCATGTCCGTGGGCCGCGTCTCCACCTTCCTCGACATCTTCATCCAGCGCGACCTCGAGGCCGGCAAGATCGACGAGTCCGAGGCCCAGGAGCTCATCGACCACCTCGTCCTCAAGCTCCGCATGGTGAAGTTCGCCCGCATCCCGAGCTACCAGCAGCTCTTCTCCGGCGACCCGGTGTGGGCCACGCTCGAGGTGGCTGGCCTGTCCATCGACGGCCGCAGCCTCGTCACCAAGAACGACTACCGCTTCCTGCACACCCTCGAGAACATGGGCCCGGCCCCCGAGCCGAACCTGACCGTTCTCTACTCCGAGCGTCTCCAGGACAACTTCCGCCGCTACGCCGCGAAGATCTCCGTCAAGACCTCTTCCATCCAGTACGAGAACGACTGCGTCATGCGTCCGATCTGGGGCGACGACTACAGCATCTGCTGCTGCGTGTCCGCCACCGAGACCGGCAAGGAGATGCAGTTCTTCGGCGCCCGCGCCAACCTCGCCAAGTGCCTCAACTACGCCATCAACGGCGGCAAGGACGAGAAGTTCCTGGACAAGCAGGGCAACCACATGCAGATCGGCCCCGAGATCGCGCCGGTCACCTCTGAGTACCTTGACTACAACGAGGTCATGCACAAGTTCGACATCATGAGCGACTGGCTGGCCGAGACCTACGTCAACATCCTCAACCTCATCCAGTACATGCACGACAAGTACTTCTACGAGGCCGCCGAGATGGCCCTCATCGACACCAACGTGCGCCGCACCTTCGCCACCGGCATCGCCGGCTTCTCCCACGTGGTGGACTCCATCTCTGCCATGAAGTACGCCAAGGTCAAGTGCATCCGTGACGAGCAGGGCGTCGTCGTGGACTACGAGGTCGAGGGCGACTTCCCGCGCTACGGCAACGACGACGACCGCGCCGACGACATCGCCGTGTGGCTCCTCAAGGACTTCATGTCCAAGATCGCCAAGCACCACACCTACCGCGACTCCGAGCCGACCACCTCGATCCTGACGATCACCTCCAACGTGGTCTACGGCAAGGCCACCGGCGGCACCCCCGACGGTCGCAAGGCGTTCACCCCCTTCGCCCCGGGCGGCAACCCCTCCTACGGCGCCGAGCAGAGCGGCCTTCTGGCCTCCCTCAACTCCGTGGGCAAGCTCCCCTACGAGTACGCCCTCGACGGCATCTCCAACACGCAGACGATCAACCCGTCCGCGCTTGGCAACGATGACGAGCAGCGCACCGACAACCTCGTGAACGTGCTCGACGGCTACTTCGCCGGCGGCGCCCACCACCTCAACGTCAACGTCTTCGGTGTCGAGAAGCTCAAGGACGCCATGGAGCACCCCGAGAAGCCCGAGTACGCCAACTTCACCATCCGCGTCTCCGGCTACGCCGTGAAGTTCATCGACCTCACCCGCGAGCAGCAGCTCGACGTCATCGCCCGCACCTGCCACGAGAAGCTCTAAGCTTTCCTAGCGAGCAAGGCGATCACAAAGCAGGCCCCGCACCTCTCACGAGCTGCGGGGCCTTTTCTGTAGGCAGGTATGTAGCTCTCCCCTACGCCATGACGAGCATGGCTACGAGCGGGATCGTGACGATGGAGGCCACGATGGAGATGAACATGCCTTGCGTCATGGGCTTGGCGTCCACGCCGTACATGAGGCAGTAGAGGATGCCGTTGGTGGCCACGGGCATGGCCTGGCCGAGCACGATGATGGCGAGCACGAACGGGTCGGTGACGAAGAAGCGCATGCACACGAGCAGGATGAGCGGCACGCCCACCAGGCGGAAGGCCACGGCCACGTAGGCGCGCCAGTTGTTGATCATCTCGCGCACCGAGTAGTTGGCCAAGGACGAGCCCGAGATGAGCAGCGCCGCCGGCGTGGTGAAGTTGCCGCAGGTGGTGAGGCCGTCGCCCAGGATGCCCAGGTCGTTGATACCGAGCAGCACCAGCACGAGCACGATGAGGCTCGCGATGAGCACCGGCGAGAGCAGCTTCTTGGCGCAGCTCGTGACCACCTCGCCGATGCCGCCCTCGGGCACGCCGGAGATCAAGATCATGCCGACGCTGAACACGAAGATGTTCCACGGGATGTTGGCGATGGCCGCGTAGAGCACGGCCTCGCTGCCCAGCACGGCCGAGAGCACGGGAAATCCGATGAGGCCCACGTTGCCGTACGCCACGATGAAGCTGTAGGCACCGCGCAGGGCCTTGTCCGAGCCCATGAGGTAGGGCACCACGAGCGCCACGACAGTGGAGAGCACGTAGCCGGCAAACGAGAAGACCAGAAGCTGCGCGATGTCGCTTGCGGCCGGCAGGTCACGCGCGCACACCGAGGCGATGATCATCGCGGGCAGGGTGACGTTGACCACCAGGCCCGAGAGCTTGCTGTCGAACTCCCCGCCCATGAAGCCGAGCTTGTGGGCGATGTAGCCGATGATGATGGGGATGGCCAGCACCACCATCTGCAGGGCGGTATCGGTAAAGCTCATCTACGCACCAGCCTATTCCATGACGTCCGCGAAGGCGCCGTCCATGGTAAAGCCCTTCCAGGACGGCTCGCCGGTGTAGGTCATGACCTCCTCGGCGCCGTCGAGGGCGCGGATGGCGCCGGAGGCGAGGGCGTCCATCTCGAAGTCGCCGGCATAGATCTTCACCGGGGCGATGAAGCCCACGCGTTCGATGATGTAGTTGGTGAAGTAGGGGTCGTGCGAGACGCCGCCGGTAAGCACGATGCCGTCGACCTCGCCCTTCAGCACGGCCGCGAAGGCGCCGATGTTCTTGGCGACCTGGTAGGCCATGGCGTCATAGACCACCTTGGCCCACTCGTCGCCCTCGGCGATGCGCTGGCCGATGACGCGGGCGTCGTCGGTGCCGCACAGGCCCACGAGGCCGCCGGTCTTGCCGATGACGCCGTCCATCTCCTTCTTGCTGTGCTCGCCGGAGAAGGCGAGCTTGACGACTGGCTTGAGGGGAGCGTCGCCGGAGCGGTTGGGCGCGAACGGGCCAGATCCCTCGAGGACGTCGTTGGTGTCGACCATGCGGCCGTGGGCGTGGCAGGCAACGGAGAGGCCGCCGCCAACGTGGGCGACGATGAAGTTGCCCTCCTCGTAGGTCTTGCCCAGCTCGGTGGCGCAGCGGATGGCGCACTCCTTCTGGTTGAGGCAGTGGACGTGGCTCTTGCGGTAGACGCCGGGGTAGCCGGTGATGCGGGCGACGTCCTCGAACTCGTCGGTGTCGGGCTGGTTGACGGCGTAGGCCGGCTTGCCCGTCTGCTGGGCGAAGGCGTGCAGCAGCGGGGCGCCCAGGATGGCCGGGTGGTTCACGCCGGCGTTGAGGACGTGCTCGCAGACGGTGTCATCGATGGCGAAGATGCCGCCGATGGTGGGGCCCATGGCGCCGCAGTAGCCAGAGAAGGCGTCGATCTCGTCGAGCTTGAGGCCCTGCTCGGCGAGAGCGTCGAGGATGGTCTGCTTGCGGTACTCGAACTGGTCGGCCGCCATGTCGAACTTGGCGAGCTCGTCTGCGGGGTGGGTGACGTTGAGGCGGAAGAGGGCCTCGGTGCCGTCAAAGACGGCGACCTTGGTGGAGGTGGAACCCGGGGAGAGGGTCAGGATCTTGTAGGACATAGGGGTTTCCTTTCGAAGGGGTGACTGGGGCCCGGCAAGCGCCGCTTGGCACGGCGGGCCAGGCGTGGCTACGTTAGGCAGCCGGAACGGCTGCGGCCTTGGCCTTGCGGCTCGTGACGCAGAAGAGCACAAGCGAGGTCACGTAGCCAATAAACACGAGGTAGACGTAGGTGGAGAGCCACGTGGCAACGATGTCGCTGCCAGCGGGGGTCTGCACGCAGGCCATCGTGAACGAGATGCAGCTCACGAAGATGAGGTTCTCGACGAATACCGAGAAGATGGGTCGGAACGCGCGCTCGGCCAGGGGCGCCGTGACGGCGGCCGCCACGCCGGGCACGGGGAGCACCAGCTGCAGGAGCATGTTGGTGAAAAACGCGCTCGCGACACCCGGGTACCAGGACTGGAAGGTGATTTCTGCCCCGGAGAGCAGCATCGCCGAGGTGTTGATGACAATGGCGAGGACGAGGTCGCAGAGCACGACGTCTCGGGACCACTTGGTCATGGGCGGAGGTCCTTTCTGGTATCCGGGAAGGCGGGGTGGGAGAGCTCGGGGCCGAGCAGCTCGGCCAGGCTTGCGCGCAAGACGCGCTCGGCGGCCTCCACAAAGCCGGCGGGACGACCTCTCAGCGTCTGGGACATGCTGATGGCCTCGTAGGTGGCGAGGTCTGCGGCGTCCTCAATAAAGCCGTGGTAGACGCCGCTAACGGGCATCCAGACAGCATCTGCGCCACAAGCCTTCATGCGGGCGCGGAAGCGCTCGGCCTGCCCAAAGAGGGCGTCCCCCACAACGGGGCAGAGCACCGTCTTGGGAAGCTTCGCCAGCCGGGCGTCACTGGCACGCAACGGGGAGACGAGCGGGTCTGAGAAGCTGGCGCCGCCCGCGTACCACAGGCTGAAGGCGCTCATCTTCTCAACCGGCAGGTCCTCCTCGCGCACCTCGCTTGCCTGCGGCACCTCGCCCAGGTCCAGGCAGGGGTAGTGAAGGACGAGGCCCGCGGGCTCGCACTCCCCCGTCACCTGGGCCCGCAGCGCGTAGGCGGCGGCCAGCGTGGCGCCGGCGCTGTAACCCACGAGGTACACCCGCGAGGCGTCCACGCACAGCGAGGGGTCGGCAAGCGCCGCGGCTATGCAGGCGCCCACGTCGTCAAGCGCGGCCGGGAACGGGTCCTCCGGCGCCAGGCGGTAGTCGATGCCCATGACGTGGACGCCGTAGCTGTCACGCACCCAGCGGCGCAGGGCGTCGCCCTTGCGGGCCTCGCCGGTGGCAAAGCCGCCGCCGTGGAGCTCAACCACGAGCGGGCGGGACTCGCACACCGCCGCGCGGTGCAGCCAGTAGGCGCACGCGCGTCCTTCGCCCTCGGCCGGCGCCACGCGCTCGCCGCTCATCGCCCGCCTGTCGAGCGCGCGAGACGTCATGCGCCTCAGGTACGGCAGCGTGGCCCTGAACTCCTGCTCGTCCATGGCTACTTGTTGGCCGAGAGCACGAGCATGGCGATGTCGCCGACGATCTCCTCCACGGTGGCGCCGCGGGAGGAGTCGGCCACCGGGCACTTGAAGCCGGAGAGGTTGTGGCCGTAGGCCGCGCCGTGAGCAAAGCGCTGTATGAGCTTCACCGAGATGTTGGCGGCGTTGAGGTCGGGGAACACCAGCACGTTGGCCTTGCCCGCAACCTCGCTCTCGCGCTTGACCTTCTTGGCGGCGACCTCGGGGTCGATGGCGGCGTCGAGCTGGAACTCGCCGTCGATCTTGAGGTCGGGGCGGCGCTCGTGGGCAACCTCGATGGCGCGCGTCACGCGGTCGACGCTCTCGCCGGCGCCAGAGCCGGCGGTGGAGAAGGACAAAAAGCCCACGCGCGGCTCCCAGCCCATCATGGCGGCGGAGCCGTCGGCGGCGGCGATGGCGATGCTCGCCAGCTCCTCGGCGCCCGGCTCGGGGTTGAGACCGCAGTCGGTGAAGCAGATGACGCTGCCCTCGGGGCCCTCAAAGCCCGGGGTCTCCACCAGGGCAAGGATGCTCGGGACGTCAACGCCCTCGGACAGGCCGATGATGGTCTGGGCGGCCATGAGCACGTCGCCGGTGGTGTTGACGTGGCCGCAGAAGGTGCAGTCGACGTCGCCCAGCTCCTCCATCATCATGGCGTAGTACATGGGGTTCTTGATCTTGCGGCGGGCGCCCTTGGCAGAGACCAGGCGCGGGGTGCCGCAGGCCATGTAGCGCTCGGCCAGGGCGTCGGCCGCGGCCTCGTCGGCGGAATCGACGATCTCCATGCCCTCGAGGGACACGCCGGCGCGCTCGGCCGTCTCGTTGATGACGTCGGTGGGGCTCACGAGCACCGGGGTGCCGATGCCCTCGTCAAGCACGCGACGGGCGGCCAGCAGGGTCTTGTCGGCCTCGCACTCGGGCAGGGCCACGCGCTTGGGAGAGCCCTTCGCGTCCTCGATGAGCTTCTCAATCAGGGTTGCCATAGTTGTCTCCATTCAAAAAAGGGGCCGCGACCCATGCCGCGGCCCCACGGGGTCAGTTACATCGAGAGGGTCTCGTCGATGAACTCAGCGGCCTCCTGGAAGGTCTTCTTCTTGTTGAGCTCCATGAAGGGGACCTCTACCTCGTACTCGTCCTCCAGGGCGGAGGCGAACTGCACGATGTTCACGCTCTTGCAGTGCAGGTCGTCGACGAAGCTGGTGGCGCCGGAGAGGGAGTCGCGGTCGACGCCGAAGATGTCAACGGCCTTGTCCTTGAGGATCTCGACGACTTCTTCCTGGAATTCGTTCATGGTGTGTTCCTTTCGAATCGTGGACACAGCGGCGTTTCTCGCCGCTAAATTAATGGATGGGACGGACGCTGCGGCAGATGCATCCGCCAAGAAGAACCTGCCGCGCGTCTGTTCTTGCTACTCGCCGTGGATGTTGGAGGCAATCTGCTTGTAGGGCAGGGCCACAACCGGGACGTAGGCCACAAGGCAGATGACGAAGACGGCGAGCATCACGTTGGGCGCGCCGAAGACGGCAGACACCGTGGACATCACCGAGACGCCGGCGAAGTTGAGTACGTTGAAGATGACCTGGATGGGCGTGTAGGCGGTCTCAAAATCGGCGCGGCCGTAGATGGAGGCCGTGAGCGACATGCAGACGTTTGCGGCGCCAGACAGGCCGAACATGAACATGCCGGTGGCCACGGCGCAGACCACGGAGTGGGAGCCGCCGAGGCGAACCATCAGGCCGCCCAGGCCCAGCACGGTAATGACGACGAGCGTGGTCTTCTTGGTGCCGATCTTCTGGTCGATGACGCCGATGAGGTAGTGGCCGAGAAGTCCGATGGGCCACATCGAGGAGAGCAGCACGACGCCGAACATCGGGTCCTGGCCGTAGGAGGCCAGCGTGGGCACGAGCAGGGCGATGGTGCCCGCGCCGACCATCATGGGAAGGCCGGTGCCCAGGCCGATGAGCCAGGTCTGCGGGGTCTTGAGCACGCGCTGCATCGTCCAGGGGCTCTTCTTCTTGTACTCAAGCGCGGCCTCGAACTCGGCCTGGAGCTCCTCGCGGGAGACGCTCTGGTCGTTGTCGGGGAAGGCGCCGGCCTCCTCGGGGTTGTTCTTCACAAAGAGGAAGACGAGCACGGCGGTGACGGCGACGATGGCGGCCATGGCCCAGAAGAAGCCCGAGACGCCCATCGCGGAGCCGGCAAAGGCCAGGATGATGGGGTTGAGGGTGGCAGAGGAGATGGTCATGCCCATGGTGGCGATGCCCATGAAGGCGCCCTTGGTGCGCGGGAACCAGGCCGAACCCAGCAGGCCCACGCCGATGGT
This sequence comes from Prevotella sp. CAG:279, assembly GCA_963653485.1. Taxonomy (GTDB): domain Bacteria; phylum Actinomycetota; class Coriobacteriia; order Coriobacteriales; family Atopobiaceae; genus Parolsenella. The sequence goes on along the minus strand of CAVJWS010000002.1, from coordinate 33,279 downwards.
GGCATAGGCGACCATGGCGAAGTTGAAGATCACGACGCCGGCGCAGAAGAGCTCGAAGGTGTTGGCGACGGCGAGCACGCCAAAGCCCACGGCGCTGCCGGCCAGGCCGATGACCGAGACCATCTTGGCGCCGATCTTGGAGCCCAGGGTGCCAAAGAGCACGACGGCGAGCAGGCTGATCCAGCCGGCGATGGTGATGACGTAGGACATGTCGGTCTGCTGCCAGCCGTACATCTCGGTGTAGAGGCTGAACAGCGTGTTGGTGGCCGCGTTCCAGAAGGAATAGAAGTAGAAGAACACGAAGCAGGCAATGGTGATGCCCCAACCCTTGGCGCCGAAGTTGGGCAGCCAGGCGTTGAATTTCTTTTGTTCAGACATGTTGGTCTCCTGTGGGGGAAGGGCGGGAGGTGGGGAGAGGGTCCAGGCCTCCCGCCCTTTGGGTGAATGCGCAGCTTATGGGCCGCAGGCATAGGGCCGGCTCAGGCCAGCCCCATGGGGGCTGCCTAGCAGCAGTCGCCGCGCCAGATGTAGTCGCCGACCTTGTACTTGGGCGGAACGACCGGGATTTGGAGATAGGAGTCGTACTGGCCACCGCTGTGGATGACGTGCATGCCGTCACCGTTGTCGGTCTTGTGGTTCATGTCGTTGTCGTGGAACCACTCGGTCTTGATGAAGCGGCCGGCGATGACGACCTGGAGCTTCTCGCCCTTGTGCCAGAAGCGAGAGTGCGGGTACATCTCGACGTCCACGGGCACGATCTCGCCGGGCTGCAGGCGCTCCTCCTTCTCGTGGCTGTGCACGGGCTGGAAGTCGGAGGCATACTTGGGGTCGAGGTCGCGGTGCGAGCAGCGGAGGAACCCCCAGGCGCCGCGGAAGGGGTTGCCCATGACGCGGATCGGCACGTAGTTGCCCTCGTGGTCGAGCTTGATGACCCAGGGGAAGAGGTCCATGTTGTCGTAGCCACGGCACTCGACGTTGAGGTGCAGCTTCATGAAGCCGGTGATCTCGGTGTCCTCGGTGAACTCGTAGGTGAAGGTCGTGGTCTCGGTCTTGGGGTCGTAGACGACCTCGGCCTCGTTGGCGTAGGGCTCAAAGCCGGCCTCGCCGTTGGCGGCGTCGAGGTAGAGCTTCTTGTACTCGGTGCGCTTGAGCGGGAAGGTGTCCTCGGCGCGCTTGGAGGCGTAGTCGTAGTCATAGCCGTCCATGACGTCGATGCGGACGCGCGGGGTCATCTCCCAGCCGTTGTGGATCTCCTTGCAGTAGCGGTCAAAGAAGCGGCGCACGTCGTCGAGGTTGGCCGGGGTGTAGGTGTCGGGCCACTCGAAGTCGCGGTGGGCGCGCATCCACTTCTTGGGCGAACGGATGCGGCGGAAGCCCTCGAAGGCGCCGCGCAGGTGGTGGTGCACCCAGCCGGCGGTGACGTAGGTGGGGATGCGGATCTTGTTCCAATCGACGATCTTGTCCTTGTAGTAGGCGTTCATCAACGGGTTCTCGGCCACCATCTTGGGGGTGTCCTCGATGTAGTTGTTGACGGCGAGCGCCTGGATGATGTGGGTCTCGTAGTCGGGGTTGGGAATGCCGCCGCAGAAGTAGGACTCACGGTAGAGGTCGCCCTGGCCCTCCCAAGCGGCGAGGCAAGACAGGTGCGGCGGACGCTGGGCGGCGATGCGCCAGTGGGCCATGCACACGCCGGAGTTGCCGATCATCGTGGCGTGGCCGTTGCACCACTCCTGGGCCGTGACCCACTCGATGAAGTCGTAGCCGTCCTCGGCGTCCTGGGAGCCCCACAGGTAGACGTCGCCCTCCGAGTTGCCGACGCCGCGCGGGTCAACGTTGGCCACGGCGTAGCCGTAGTGGCACCAGTAGCCGGGGTCGGGGGCCTCGAACTTGGCGTACTCGGAGACCGTCTTGGGCGGCACGCCCATGAGCTGCCAGGAGTCCATGCCCTCGGAGGGGTTCTTGCCAAACGGGGCGAAGACGCAGATGACCGGCACCTTCTGGGTGGTGTTGGCCGGGCGGTAGATGTCGGCGTAGATGGTGGTGCCGTCACGCAGGACGCAGGCCACGTCGCGCTCGCACATGATGCCGTCGATGTTGGTCATGTAGGTGTGCGGGTTGTACTTGGCGCAGAAGCCCATGGTGGCGACCATCTCGGCGTCGCCCGCCTCGGGGTCGTCGCGCAGGCGGTTCTTGAGCTCGTCGAGCTCCTCGCGCGTCTTGCCGGGGTTGCCCTTGGCAAAGGGCACCTCGAACTCCTCGCCGCCGAAGGTCATCTTCTTATAGATGCCCTTGTACTCCTCATCTGCCATGAAAAGCTCCTCTCGATGAGTCTTGCCTCAAGGCGTGTGCCCTGGGGCGTTTCCATGGCTGGGAGTATGGTCGTGCGATTGCACAATGGCACTAGGCGCTCACCCAGAGCTGATGGGCTCTTTGGCGCTGCGAACGGTATGATTTTTGACGCAGGCGGTAGTTTTGTTATGCGTGCTCATATATCCTATTTACAGCAGATTTAGTATCTAGATTCGAATTAGCCGCACGTAGATAACGGGACACACATGCAAATCACCGAGCTTCTTGAGGCGTTGGACGCTAGCACAATGGATGTGGTCAAAAACACCCTGGGCAAGCGCGAGTTCGCCGGCGCGGCACTGCTCTCGAGCAAGATGGTGGCCACGCTGGAAGACACCGACGTCGTGTTCTTCTGCCCCTGCTCCTACTTCAACCTGCTGGGAGACGAGCTGCGCGGCGAGCGCGCCTTCTTCCTGTTGCTCGACGAGCCGCTCAAGCCCATCTCGGGGCGCTGCTTCATCACCACCATCAAGGAAAACGACGACTATCTCGGCGCCTTTGAGAGCGTGGCACGCGAGTTTCGCACACTGCAGAAGAAGAAGGAGCGCATCCTCGAGATGACCAGGCTCGTGAACCGCAACGCCTCCCTGCAGACGCTGCTCAACGTGGCAGGCGAGGTCATCGGCGCGCCCGGCTCGGTGGTGGACAACAGCTTCTCGTATTTGGCCGTCACCGACAACTTCCCCGAGTACGTGGCCCACGGCCAGGAGAAGACGCTGCGCTCCGTGCCCGCCGACGCCTTTGGCCTGCTCAAGGACGAGGGCCTGGTGAACCCTCGCCGTCCCTTTGACTACACGGTCTTTGACTGGACCGACGAGGCGGGCAACACCTACACCAACCACTTCGCCCCCATCTACGCCAACGGCGCCAACGTGGGCTCGGTGAGCTTCATGACGCAGGGTGGCCGGAGGCTGCGCCCCAGCCGCCTCAACATGCTGCCCAGCATCTCGCAGGTCCTCGGACTCCAGATGCAGCGCTCAAACGCCTTCGTGCTCAACAAGACGCTGTTCTACGCGCACCTGTTCAAGGTGCTGCGCGAGGGAAAGACCGAGGTGAAGGGCGAGCGCGTGCGTGAGCAATTCTCCTTGTTTGGCTACGAGCTCAAGCGCTACCTGCAGGTCTTCGTGGTGGACTTCTCGCTGTGTTCCTTCACCATCGCAGAGATCGAGCCGCTGGCAGAGCGGCTGGCCGGCCACATCGAGAACGCGGTGTACACCATCTCGCAGACGGAGATCGTCTACCTCTCTAGCACCGACGAGCCGCACGACGAGGGCGCCTGCGACTTCGTGGGTCTCGAGCTTGAGCTTGGCAGTGGCAACATCCACATCGGCGTGAGCGAGAGCTTTGAGAACCCGCGCGAGTTCCCCGCCCACGAGTACGAGGCCAAGCGTGCCACCTTCGCGGCCAAGCAGATGGGGGCTACCTCCCGCGTACACGTGCACCAGACGTACCTGGTAGACGACATCCTGCTTTCCATCGAGGACCCGGAGCTGCGCTTCAGGTGCCTCTACCCGCCCATGATGCGGCTGCTTGCGGAGGACGAGAAAAACCCCGGTGAGCTCATGCGCACGCTGCGTTGCTACATAGAGGACCCGAGCCACCCCGCCGAGGTGGCGAAGCGTCTGTTCATCCACAAGAACACGTTGTACTTCCGCCTGGACAAGATCCGCCAGATCATGGGCTGCGACCTCCACGACGGCGAGACCATCGCCAAGATCGTCCTCACCTTCCACCTCCTGCGCATGCAGAAGCGCCTGGATTTGGAGGGTGGCGAGGGGTAGCGGCTTTGGCAAAGTTAGGCCAGCAACCTTGCCAAAGCGCTAGCGATTCACAAGGTTAGCTGGGCAACCTTGGCAAAACGACTGCGGTTCACAAGGTTATTGCTCCAACCTTGTCAAAACCTAACGTCCTAGCAAGGTTATCGGCCAAATTTGCCCTTGGTTAGGACGAGCGGACGGCCACATAGGGGTTCTCGCGAACGATTCCGCGAATGGCATCCATGAAATAGCGTCAGGGCGCTTCGAGGCGGCCGCTGGTCGTCTCCGAACAAGACGCTAGGAAGAGGCTGTAGAACGCTTCGCGCCGCGCTTGGCAATAAAGAGCAAGATGCCGGCGACAACGAGGACGCCGGCCGCCCAAAGCAGCACGGTGTGGCCAAAGGCCAGCTCGAACCAGGATTTCCACCAGGAGGAGGTACCATACTCCCATTCAAAGTCCCAGCATATGAGGTAATAAACGACAAGGTTCACCAGGGCACAGAGCGCCGTCGGCGCCGCCATGCGAAGGACCGCGAAGAGAAGCGCAGCCGCGGCCAGCGCGCCAGTACCAACGACGAGCCAGAACGTGTCTTGATTCGAGGCCTTGCTCTTCGAGGCCGCTTCCTTCCGAGCCGCGACTACCTCCGGATCGCTATCAGAGCTCACCTTGTAAAATTGATCCACATTGTCAGAGAGCGCCTTGTTAATTCGAGCAAAATCAACAAGCGAAATGCTTGCGAGGTCGTTCAGCGTCACGATGCCAGAGAGCTGAGTACTTTCAAAGCCCTGCACATACTCCTCATTGCTAACAATGGACTGATCCTTTAGGCGCAGAAACGGCATAAAGAAGCTCGCGCAAAGCACGATCGCCGCCAAGACGGCGACGACGGACGGAATCAGGACGGACCACTTCACGCCGGCAACGGTTTTCTCCCCCATGTGAATCTCCCCAGATTGAAGGTGCCAATCGCATCAAGCGCCTGCGATGATACTCCAATTCTGAAAGGCGACCTAAAGGGATTCCCCGGCTGCCTACTTGTGGTACGGCTCGCCGTGGCTGATCTTGCAGGCGCGGTAGAGCTGCTCGAGCAGCACCACGCGGGCGAGGTTGTGCGGCAGGGTGATGGGGCCAAAGGAGAAGGTCTCGTCCGCGCGCGCCCGCACCTCGGCGCTCACGCCGTCCGAGCCGCCAATCACAAAGGCGAGGTCGCTCTTGCCGCGCAGCACCAGCTCGTCCAGGTGGGCGGAGAAGTCCTCGCTCGAACGCTGTTTGCCGTCGATGGCCAGCAGAATCATGTGGCTGCGCTCCGGCACGGCGGCAAGGATGGCCTCGCCCTCGCGCCGGCGGCTCGCCTCCACGCCGCCCGCCTTGGCCGGGTCGATGTCGGCCACCTCGCGCACCTCGACCTTGCCGTAGGCGCCCAGCCGCTTCACGTACTCGGCGCAGGCGTCCTTCCAGAACTTCTCCTTGAGCTTGCCCACGGCCACAACGGTGTACTTCATGTTCTCCCCCGCTTCTCTGTCATGGCAATCATCCCAAAGACGTAGACTTCATGGCAAGCGAAAACAGGGGCGGGGTGACATGGGCAGCAAGAAGCGAAGCGCTCGCGCGGCGCAGAGACAGGCGTTTGAGCTGCAGCTCGGCGACGACCTCTCCGGCGTCTTTGCGCGAGAGGACGCCCGCCGCGAGCATATGGCCGAACAGCGCGAGGAGCGCCTGCGCTACAAGGCGTGCGACCGCAAGAAGCGCTACCCCACCGAGGCCGACGCCAAGCTCGCAAAGCATGACTGCGAGCGCCACGGCGCCCGCGACCTGCACATCTATCGCTGCCCCTACTGCAACGGCTGGCACCTCACCCACAAGGGACAGAAGAAGTAGCACGCCTACAGCGCCGTGCCGCTCGTGGGGACGCTAAACCTCGAAAGGTCCACGCCCTCGTGCTTGAGCAGGGCGATCTTTGCCGCCATGCCGCCGCCAAAGCCAGTGAGGCTGCCGCCAGCGCCCACCACGCGGTGGCAGGGCACGATGACGCCGATGGCATTGGCGCCCACAGCCCCGCCGATGGCCCGGGCGGAGGTAGCGCGGCCGCGCATGACACCGACGCGTTCGGCCACCCAGCCGTAGGTGACAGTCTGGCCATAGGGAATCTCGAGCAGCGCCTCCCACACCGCAAGCCGAAACAGCGTGCCCGCGGGAGCAAGCGGCAGCTCGTGCGGGTCTGGCCTCTCGCCCGCAAAGTAGGCATCCAGCCAGGCACGCGCCTGTTCAAAGACGGGCAGGTCATCGCGCCGCTCCCCTGCCGCAAGGCTCAGCTTCTCCACGTCCCTGCCCGTGGAGAAGGTGCAGACGCTCAGGCTCTCGCCGTCAGCGCTCGCAAGGCGCAGCGGCTCGAGAAGGCCGTTGGCATAGCTCGTGGTAAACACCGGCACGACCTCGCTGGATATACTGGGGATGGGGAATTACCACTCGGGATTATCCATCAGGAGAGGATTAGCCATGAAGGTCATGCTTGTGAACGGAAGCCCGCACAAGGCGGGTTGCACCAACCGCGCGCTCGAGGAGGTCGCCGCCGCGCTGGCCGCCGACGGTGTGGAGTCCGAGATTTTCTGGCTCGGCAACAACTCAGTTGGCGGCTGCATCGCCTGCGGCGGCTGCGACCGCGCCGGCGCCTGCGTGCTGGACGACAAGGTGGCCGAGTTCCGCGCCAAGGCCGCCGATGCCGACGGCTTCGTCTTTAGCGCTCCGGTGCACTATGCGCACGCCGCCTCCAACCTGCTCGGCTTCATGGACCGCCTCTTCTGTTCCAACGGGCGCGCCGGCCAGCCCAACCTCTTCGCGCACAAGCCCGCCGCGGCCGTCACGAGCGCCCGCCGCGCCGGAACCACGGCCTCGCTCGACGACATCAACAAGTTCTTCACCATCTCGCAGATGCCCATCGTGAGCTCGTTCTACTGGAACATGGTCCACGGCGCCAATGCCGCCGACGTGGAGCGCGACGAGGAGGGCCTGAGCGTCATGCGCCAGCTCGGCCACAACATGGCCTGGATGCTCAAGTGCCTCGAGGCGGGCCGCGCCGCTGGCATCGAGCCTGTAGCCGAGCCCCGCGCCTGGACGAACTTCATCCGCTAGCAGTGCGGCGGCCCGCGCGACGGCCGAGGACGACAGCAAAACGACGGCCAAAGGCACACTAGCGGCTCGGTGGCCGAGAACGCGCCGCCGGCATCGAGCCTGTAGCCGAGCCCCGTGCCTGGACGAGTTTCATCCGCTAGCAGCGCGGCCACGTCCGAGCTTCTTGCGCCCACGCACGAATATCTCAAAATCCCAGCTACTCGTTATAGAGTGCGCTCTATAATTTCGGCCTAGGGAAAGCGGGCAACCGCTTGGGACGCAGGCCGCTGGGGCGCGGCCTGCCTGCTGCGACGCCGCTCGTCGCTTAAGGAGAGATGTTCATGGATAGGGTCGTCATCGTTACGGGAGGCACCAACGGGATTGGCCTCGAGTGCGCAAGGAAGTTCCTGCGCGAGGGAGACAAGGTCGTCTACCTTGGTCGTCACCAGAAGGAAGAGGTTGACGCGGAGCTCGCTTCGCTCGGAGACGCCACCTTCGTGCGCGCCGACGTAGCCGTTCAGGCCGATTGCGAGGCCGCCGTTGAGCAGGCCCTCAAGCTACACGGCCGCGTGGACGTCCTCGTGAACGTCGCCGGCATCGTGGGCGAGCGCCAGGCCTTCTGCGACATCGACCTCGACAACGTCCGCTCGGTCATCGAGACGAACCTCATGGGCACCCTCTACATGGGCCGCTTCGTAGCTCCGCACATGGCTGCCGCGCGCTCGGGCGTCATCGTCAACGTCGGCTCCATCTGCGGCCACATGGCCAACACGGAAAACGTCGCCTACCACGCCAGCAAGGGCGGCGTGGCCATGCTCACCAAGGCCGAGGCCCGCGAGCTGGCGCCCTACGGCGTGCGCGTGGTTGAGGTGGCGCCCGGCTGGGTCCACACCGGCATGCTCGACCCGGCGATTCTCGAGGTGGGCGGCAAGCTGCACATGGGCGGCAAGATCGTTGAGCCCGAGGAGATCGCCAACCTGGTCTACCTCGCCGCCTCCCCCGAGGCCAGCTGCTGGAACGGCACCTGCGTCATGGCCGACAACGGCTACTCCGCCTTCAAGGGCTTGGACGGCCACAGCGAGAACTAGCGCGCCAGGGCGCCGCCAAGGTAGGCCGCAAGCATCTCTTTGACATGTTCGACCAGGTCGAGCCGGCCGTTTGAGACGCACCACTCGAAGACGCAGCCCTTCACCACGGTGCAGCAGCCGCGCGCCACCTCGGGCGCGCGCTCGCCGCAGACGCTCGCAAGCGCCGCAGCGCAGTCGGTCATCTGCTGGTTGAGGAACGGGCGGCCGAGCGCCTCGGGCCGGCCATCCAACGCCTCGTTGGAGCCAACGTAGTAGGCGCGCATGAAGTCCACACCCGTCTGCTCGCAGTAGCGGGCATAGAGCACGAACCCGCCAATAACCCGCTGCTTAACGGCTATGGCGTTTTCGTTGCCGGCATGCTCGCCAGCCGCCTGACCGCTCATCCCTCCAATAACATGCTGCTCAACGGCCCTGGTGGCGCTTTCGCTACAAACGCCCTTGCCAGTTGCCCGGTCACTCGTCACATCAAGAACGCGCCGCTCAGAAACCTCGTTATCCAAAGCCCTGCCGGCAAGTTGCGAGCCATTCCCGCACAGACCACCGCCAGGGCGAGAATCGTCCTGGCCCAAGCCCTCGGAGTCGACGGCATCAGACGCCTCGCGCCCCAGCCCCGCGTCCAGCTCACCACGGTGCTCGCAGAGGCTATCGCCGGGGCGAGAACCGTCCCGGCTCAAGCATTCGGGGCTACTAGCTTCAGAGACCTCGCAACCCGACGCGTCGTCCAGCTCGCCGCGATGTTCCTCGTAATAGCGGTCGAAACCCTCCTGCAGAAAGTAGCTGAGCAACGCGCCCTTAGTTTTGAAGTGGTAGAAGAAGGTGCCGTTGGAGACGCCGGCGCGCTCGCAGACGCGCTTGGTGGTGAGGCCCTCGATGCCCTGCTCGGCCGCGATGGCCTGGGCCGCAAGAAAGATCTTCTCGCGCGTGCGCTCGGCGTTCCTCAACGTGGCGGCGGACTTTGCCGGCTTTGCCTCCGTGCCCGTTTCGTCCATACCCGCCCCCCGTCATCCATCGCAATAAGATTCCAAGACACTTTAGCAAAGCGCGACCGGGCATCCCGCACCCGCCAAAGCAAAAGCGCCCCGGAAGCAGTCCGGGGCGCCCGTCGCACGCATGCTATCGCGGCTTACCAGCTAAGGAGCTCGTAGCCCGTCTCGGTGACGACGAGCTGTACCTCCCACTGGGCGGAGTCGGAGCCGTCGGCCGTGCGGACGGTCCAACCGTTGGGGTCGTCCATGTCGATGTCGGCACCACCGGCGTTGACCATGGGCTCGATGGTGAAGCACATGCCCGGGGCCAGCACCACGCCCTCGCCCGGCTCGCCCACAAAGCCCACGAAGGGGTCCTCGTGGAACTCCAGGCCAATGCCGTGACCGCCAAACTCGCGTACCACGTTGAAGCCGGCCTCCTCCACACAGGTCTGCACGGCGTGGGCGACGTCGCCCAGCGTATTCCAGGCCTTCACCTGCTCGAGGCCGCGCCGCACGCTCTCGCGCGTAACGTCCACCAGGCGCTTGCGCTCGGGCGAGACCTCGCCGATGCAGAACATGCGGCTCGAGTCCGAGTAGTAGCCGTCGAGGATGGTGGAGCAGTCCACGTTGACGATGTCGCCGTCCTTGAGGACGTCGTCCTCGCTGGGGATGCCGTGGCAGACCACGTCGTTGATGGAGGTGCAGACGCTCTTGGGGTAGCCCTCGTAGTTGAGGTCGGCGGGGATGCCGCCGTGCTCCACGGTGTAGTCGTGGATCCACTGGTCGACCTCGGCCGTGGTCACGCCGGCGCGGATGTGCTCGGCCACGTAGTCCAGCACGCCGATGTTGATGGCCGCCGAGCGCTTGATGCCCTCGATGTCCTCGGGCGTCTTCAGCAGCGCGCGGACGAGAACCTCCTTGCCCTGGTTGTAGAGGGCGTCCAGGCGCTCGTCGATGGCCGCGTGGCACTTCTTGTACTTCTTGCCGCTGCCGCACCAGCAGGCGTCGTTGCGGCCGGGGACGTAATCATTGTCATACATGGCTAACTTCCTTTCTTTCCGCAGCAAGTATGGCACTTCTTGCCAAGCCAGGCGGACGCCAGACGAGGGTTTGGCCGCGTGCAACGAAAAAGCCGGCCCCTCGTTTGGAGGGACCGGCTTGCTTGCTCCATGGCAGCTGCACTGCCAGGTACGAACCCCGCGGCGGCTATGCCGCTCGCGCTAGCCCAAACCCGCAGCTAGGCAGCCAGGGAAAGGCTAGTTCCAAGCCTTGCCGTCGGAGCCGAACTCGCAGATGAGCTCCTTGGTGCGCTCGACGATGGCGGCGCGGCCGTCGGCGAGGAGCTTGCGGGGGTCGTAGCCCTTGCCCTGCTGGTCCTTGCCGGCCTCGACGTACTTGCGGGTGGCAGCGGCGAAGACGACCTGCAGGTCGGTGTTGACGTTGACCTTGCAGACGCCCAGGGAGATGGCCTTCTGGATCTGGTCGACCGGAATGCCGGTGCCGCCGTGCAGGACGAGGGGCAGGTCGCCGGTCTTGGCCTTGATGGCGGCCAGCTGGTCGAAGGACAGGCCCTTCCAGTCGGCCGGGTAGAGGCCGTGGATGTTGCCGATGCCGCAGGCGAGGAAGTCAACGCCGAGGTCGGCGATCTGCTTGCACTGCTCGGGGTCGGCCAGCTCGCCGTCAGAGGCAACGCCGTCCTCGACGCCGCCAATGCCGCCGACCTCGGCCTCAATGGAGATGCCCTTGCTGTGGGCAAGCTTCACGAGCTCGGCCGTGTGGTCAAGGTTGGTCTGGAAGTCCTTCTCGTGGGAGCCGTCGTACATGATGGAGGAGAAGCCGGCTTCGATGGCCTTGAAGCAGTCCTCGTAGGAGCCGTGGTCGAGGTGGAGGGCGACGGGCACGGTGATGTTGAGGGTGTCCATCATGTCAACGACGACGTCGTGGCAGAGCTTGAAGCTGGTCATCCACTTGGCGGCACCGGCGGTGCACTGGATGATGAGCGGGCTCTGGAGCTCCTCGGCAGCCGTGAGGATGCCGTAGGTCCACTCAATGTTGTTGGTGTTGAACGCGCCGAGGCCGTAGTGGCCCTTCTCGGCAGACTGGAGCATGTGCGTAGCGTTAACGAGCATGTGGAACCTCCATTTGGTTCAAAACGACATAACACTAACCGTTGATGAGTATACTCGCCTGCCCGCTCGCGGGCGGCTTCATTTTACGAATTTGCTGCTAGAGGGGCAGGTTGTTCGGCAAAGCGTGGTCATTTGCCACCAAGCTGACCACTGCATCTAAGTCATTTGGAGAGGCCCGACCGCGCATCCGTCACAGCCCGTCCACAGAGTGGCCGGAGCTCACCAGGATGGGCGCGGGGCACGGGAGCCGTGGGGACTTGGGTTCACCGCTCGCCCCTTAATTTGCAAGGGTTGCTCCGCGCAAGCAATCCACGTAGGAAACGCCTCGTGGCGCATATCAAGCGCTAGGCGTAGCGGACCATCTCGAAGACGAAGGCGAAGATGGCGACGACGGCCATGGAGGCCGCCGACGAGAAGAGGAAGACGTCGGCGATCGTGAGCAGTCGGCCGGCCGCACGGGAGGCACGGCGCGCGGCGATCTCGGCCACGCCGGAGAGCACCATGGTGGCCACGAGCATGAGCACGCAGGCCAGCAGCAGCGAGAGCATCACGATGCGTTGCCAGGTCACGTCAACCCCCACAAGCGCATACGGCCCGGCCACGGCCAGGGCGACTCCCAGCACGGCCGCCACGCCGGCACGACAAATCCCAGAATCAGACATCAAACGCTCCCCTATCACGCTCAGAGATTTGGCTGGGCCGGAGACGAATGCCCGCCAGGCCAGCAAGCCACGGCCACATACCAAAGTCACCCATTTGTTGGGCACTCGTACGCGGCCAGCCGTATCTCACATAGTTGCTGCGTCTACAATAGCCGAGATAGACAAGTCGCGGCTTGCTCGCGGAGGCACGCCGGGGCGGATGCCATCGCAAGGCCACCGATGAGGAGTGGCTGTCGTCACAGCGCACGCTGCCGCGTCGCAAGCTGAAAAGCACTTCGGAGCCGTCAATAAACCGCAGGCCAGGCCACCTGCAGCATACGAAAGGACCCGCATGAACGACTTCACCTTCTCCATGCCCACGCAGGTCGTCTTTGGCAAGGGCGTCACCGACCGCACCGGCACCGAGCTCGCCGCGCGCGGCTACCGCAACGCCTTCGTGGTCTTTGGCTCCGGCTCGGTCGTTCGCACCGGCACGCTCGACCGCGTCCTCGCCTCACTCGACGAGGCCGGCGTCGCCCACACCGAGTTTGGCGGCGCGCGCCCCAACCCCAGCCTGGCCCACGCCCGCGAGGGCATCGCGGCAGCCCGCGAGAGCGGAGCCGACGTGGTGCTCGCGGTGGGCGGCGGCTCGGCCATCGACACGGCCAAGGGCATCGCGCTCGGCGTCGCCTACGAGGGCGACGTCTGGGACCTCTACACTCACGCCGCCAAGCCGGTGGCCGAGGGCAAGCCGCCCGTGGCCTGCGTGCTCACCATCCCGGCGGCGGGTTCCGAGGCCAGCGCCTCCACCGTGCTCACCAACGACGAGCTGCAGCTCAAGAAGGGCCTCTCTTCCGAGCTCAACCGCCCCGTCCTGGCCGTCATGGACCCCGAGCTCACCTTTACGCTGCCGGCCTACCAGACGGCCTGCGGCGCCACCGACATCATCGCCCACATCATGGAGCGCTTCTTCTCCACCGCAGGCCCCGTGCCCGTCACCGACGAGCTGGACTGCGGCATCATCCGCGCCGTGATGGCCGAGGCCGAGCGCGTCATGGACGATCCGGCCTGCTACGACGCGCGCGCCAACATCATGTGGGCGGGGACGCTCGCCCACAACGACCTGGCCGGCTGCGGCCGCGGCATGAACGGCGGCCGCGCGGGCGGCTGGGAGAGTCACGGCCTTGAGCACGAGCTCTCCGCCCACAACGCCGAGGTGGCGCACGGCGCCGGCCTTGCCGTCATCATCCCGGCCTGGATGCGCTACGTGTGGCAGGCCAACCCCGAGCGCTTCCTCGCCTTTGGCGCCCGCGTCTTCGACATCGAGCCGGTGGACATCGAGGAGGACTGCATCGACGCCACGCCCGAGGAGGCCGTCGAGGATGCCGTGCTGGCCACCATCGACGAGCTGCAGGCCTTCTTCTGCTCCATCGGCATGCCGCGCACCCTTGGTGAGCTGGGCTTTGCTGAGAGCGACATCGACGCGCTGCTCGCCACGCTCGAGCAGAACAAGGGCGCCGTCTTTGGCCAGCTCAAGCCACTCACCATGGAAGACGCCCGCGCCATCTACGAAAGCGCCCTCTAGCCATGTTCACCTGGCCCTGGAAGCGCAAGGAGAAGGAAGCCGCCGCGCAACGTGCGGACGAGGCTGGCTTGGGCGAGGGTGACGCCACAAAGAGCGTGGTCGAGGATGGTTTGGGCGAGGACAGGGCCGCACGAGATACGGACACGGAGCAGGCCTTGCCCAACGAGGGCAGCCCCGTCCACAAGAACGGCGCCGAGCAAGGCGCTGGCGCACTAGCAACGGGGGCTGAAGCCGGCAAGAACGTGAATCCCGCGCCCGCGTCCGCCAGCGAGACCCGCGCCGAAGACGCCAGCCCTTCCCCCGCCGAGGCAAGCGAGTCCAGCCGAGTCCACGACCCCTATGAGCTGCCCGACCCGCCCGAGGAGCTGCCGGGATGTCTGGGCGGGCCCATCGCAGACATGGCCGAGGTGGCCGCCCACTACGACGTGGCCGAGGTCATCAGGCTCTTCCTCGTCTTTGACGGAACGGTGCAGGGCGTGGGCTTTCGCTGGACCACCCAGGCCCTGGCCGAGAAGGTGGGCGTCACCGGCTGGGTGCGCAACATGGACGACGGAACGGTGCAAGCCGAGATGCAGGGCCCAGGCCACGACATCTGCCGCGTGCTCGCCGCCCTGCGAGGCCAGTTCATCGAAGCCTGGGCCAACTACGAGGTCCTGCGCCGCATGAAGTTCCACTTCGTCATCACCTGCTGCGAGCGCATGGCCCCACGCGAAGGCGAAGACGCCTTCAACGTAAGGTTCTAGCGGCAAGAATCAGTACAATTTCGTTTGTTGTGAGCACATTCACGGGCCCGATGCAGCGGCACCAGGCCCGAGACGTCGCAAAGGATTCCCCCATGTGGTCTACATCGTTCAACAAGAGGTTCTCGGTTGGGCTCGCCGCGCTGGCGGCCGCCGTTGCGCTAGCGGCCACGTGCCCCTCGCAGGCGCTTGCGGCCGAGCGCATCGCGCACTCGACGGATGCCGCGGGCAACGTGACCTACTACAGCAGCGTCGACGAGGCGGTCAAGGCCTGCTCCGTCGACGTCAACGGCGCGGACGGCCCAACCGTCGTGATGGACGCCGACTGGAAGGTCGGCAAGGACAGCAGCCATGACGCCATCCATGCCGACGGCAGCATTACGGTCGAGAAGGGCAAGAAGCTCACCATCGACATGTGCGGGCACTCCATCGAGAACGAAAACAGTCCTTTTTGGTGGCGCAACTCGCTCCCGACCTTCTCGGTGAAGGACGGCGGCGCGCTCACGCTCACGTCGTCGGAGAAGAGGACCTTCTCGTACAAGGGCCTCACGGGGGTCAGCTCCAATAGGTCCGACCTGACCGTGACGACGGGCGGCCTTGTCACCAATACCAGCAACACGAAGAGTGCCTTCATCGTGGGGAAGTCGTCGACGCTCACCTTGGACGGCGTAGCCGTTGCCGGCTGCAGCGCCGACCAGGAGCTCACCAGTGACAATAACTATCAAAACGGCTATTCCGTGAAGTACTCGATGGGCGGCGTCACGCTTGGCGAACGTGCGACCCTGAACATGAAGAACGGAGCGTCCGTCGAGCATAACGGTACGGGAGGCGTCTATACCGAGGAAGGCGGCGTGACCGTCAACATGGACAACGCCTCCATCCATCACAACTATGCCGCCGGCAACGGCGGAGGCATTCGCTTCTGCGGAGGCTGGGGCACCGTCAACATGAGCAACGGCGCCTCGATCTCCAATAACGTCACGAACGGGTCCGGCGGCGGAATCTACTTCACAAAGTCGCAGTTCAACGTGGTCTGCACCGAGGGCGATGCGTTCATCTCGGGCAACAGGTCCGAGGGAACGACCCGCAGCACCAGGAGCGGTGGCGGCATCTCGGTTGAGTCGATGGCATCGGGAGACGACAAGGGCCTCATCAAGGGCATCACCATCTCGGACAACTATTCCGCATGGGATGGCGGCGGGCTCGAGCTCGACCAGGAGAACACGACGGTCGAGAACTGCACCATCACGGGCAACAAGTGCCAGTGCGAGGGAGGCGGCATCTTCTCCGACAACGACGACAACATCGTTAACGGGTGCACCATCACCGGCAACGTCTGCAACCTCAAGGGCACCAACTACGGCGGCGGCGGCATCTTCGTCAGCTGCACGGTCAACCTCAAGCTCGCCGGTACGTGCCTGATCTATGGCAACACGCGCGGCGAGAACACCGGCAACGCCGACGACGTATTCCTCAATGAGAACTTCGGCGCCTCGGCCAAGGCCTACGTCACGGGCGGCGTGAAAAAGGGGTCCAAGATCGGCATCCGCACCGGCATCAAGAACGACCGCATGATCGGCGAGAAGATCAACAACGAGACCAAGGACTGCTTCTTCGCCGACCTGGACGGCTACTACGTGAGCTACGGCACCGACCACGGCGGCGACATGTGGCAGCGCCACGCCACCAAGGAGTTCACGGTCTCGGTCAACGGCCGGGCCGTGGGCAGGTACCGCAACGGCAGCACCGTCACCGTGAGCGGCGCGGCCGCCGACGCGTCCAAGGCCTTCGCCCGCTGGGACGCGGGCGGGACCACCGGCCTCTACCCCTTCGCCGACTACGTGGCCGACGAGTCCAGCCCCACGCTCACCTTCAAGATGCCGCAGAACGACGTTGACCTCGCGGCCGAGTACGTGGGGCGCACCGACTCCGTGGCGCTGTTCGTGGCCATGCCGACGGCCGGCGCCGAGCTCGACGAGAGCGCCAACCTCACCTGGGGCGACGGCGAGTGGGCCGGCGTCCAGGTGGCCTGGCTCGTCGAGGGCGGCGACGGCTGGGCCCCCGCGAGCGGCAGGGCCGCCTGGGGCGCCACCTACAAGGCGGTGCTCGCCGTGGGCCGCGGCGAGGCGCTCTCCCACGGCCTGGCCTTCGCCGCCAGCATGGACGCGGGCAGGCAGAGCGTCGTCGCCGGGGCCACGGGCGTCGGCGCCCAGAGCGCGGCCGTTGACGCCGACGGCGGCCTGACCCTGACCTCCAACGAGATCAGGACCGCCGGCCCCAGGGTCACCTCCGTCGAGGGGGCCTCCGCCACCGTGAAGGCGATCGACGAGGAGCAGGACCTCCGGGCCGCCCTGCCGTCCGTCGCGCTGGGCACGACCGACAGCGGCGAGACGGTGGCCCTCAAGGTCGAGAGGGACGACTTCGACCTCAGGGCCTGCGGCCTGGTCGGCGACAACGGCAAGGTCGCCTACCCCGAGGGCGGCACCAAGGCGGTCCGCATCCCGGTCTCGAGCGCGGACGGCTCCGTGGCCGTGCCCGACGGGACGGCGGTCGAGGTGGTCGTCAGGGTGACCCAGAACGGCGCCGGCGGGGGCGACGGGGGCGTCGACACGGTCCCCGCGGCGCCCGTCGTGACGCCGGACAGCGGGAGCTACTCCGTCTCCGGGGACGCCGGCAGCTTCAACGGCGCCGGCCAGCTCGTCGTCGGCGCCACGTGCGAGCAGGGCGCGTCCGTCGTGTGGGAGGTCCGCTACAAGGACCCCGGGGACGACGGGTACCGGACCCTTCTCGAGGGCGCGCAGGGGGCCCGCGTCGGCCTCGCCGCGGGCGAGGGCGGCACCCGCCGCTACGAGGTGACGGCCGTCGCCGTCAGGGGCGGCGCCAGCTCGGAGCCCACCAAGAGGGAGTACGACGTCAGCGGCGCCGCGGCCCGCAAGGTCACGGTGCGCTACGCCGACACCGCCGCCGAGGGCAGGCACGGGGACAGGGCCGACGACTCCTACGCCGTCGCCGACGGCTCGGGCGTCACCCTCGTGGCCCCCGCGCGCGAGGGCTACGTCTTCGAGAGGTGGGCCGGCGAGGGCGGCGAGACGCTCGGCGAGGGCGCCACGCTCAGGCTCGAGAAGGTGGAGGCGGACACGGCCGTCACCGCCGTCTACAACCCGGCGGTGACCGAGGTCGACGTCAGCTTCGCCGCGCCCGTGGCGCACGGGGCCCTCGCGTCCACGGCGACCGTCCGGGCCAAGGTGGGCGGCATGGACGAGGCCGTCGACATCACGGGCCAGTTCGTCGGCGGGGCCGGGGGCGCCGCCGTCACCTGGTCGCCCGCGGCCGGCGCGGACGGCGCCGCGGCGCACGAGACCGCCTACACCGCCTCGCTCACGTTCGGCGGGGGCCACGCCGTCACGTCCGACCCCAAGTACGTCCTGCCGGCCAACGCCACGCTCAAGTTCGGCGGCAACGTCGTCCCGGGCGGAGCCGCGTGGCTGGCCGACGGCGAGGGCGGGGCGCGCCTCTTCTGCGTGGCCTTCCCGTCCACCGGCCCCCTGGAGGAGCCCGTGGTGGAGGCCCCGCGGGACGTTGAGCTCACCTACGAGCGGGCCCTGGCCGCCCAGGGCGGCGGGGCGCAGGCGTGGGGCCTGCCGCAGACCGTCAGCGCCACCTGCAAGTGCGGCGAGTCCGTCGAGCTCGCCGTCGAGTGGGGGCAGGTCGCGGGCTTCGACGCCTCGAGGGCCGAGGCCCAGGAGCTCACGGTGAGGGGCAAGGTCACCTTCCCCGACTACGTCGACAGCAACGGCGCGGACGGCACCCCGGCCAGCGACGAGGTCTGCGTGCGCGTGAGGGTCGCCGCGCCGAAGGGCGGCGGGGGCGAGGAGGGGGAAACCCCCGTTGCACCCGGCGGCGACGAGGCCGGCGGGAAGGAGGGCAAGGCCGAGGAGGACGGGGCCGGCAAGGCCGAGGGCGGCGGCTCCGGCGAGCCCAAGGCGCTGCCCGCCACCGGCGACCCCGGCCACCCGGCCGCCGGCGCGCTCCTCGCCGCCTCGGCCGCCTGCCTGGCCGCCGCGGCCGCCCGGCACCGCAGCCGGCGCTAGCGAGCGGCAGGCCAGCCAGACCACAGCCCCGCGGAAGCCGCCCATCGGCTTCCGCGGGGCCTTTTTTCACGCGGCGCGCCACGTAGGCGCCTCGCGAGCGGATCGCAGGCGAAAGCCAACGGCTCCGCCAGACACCGTCCGCCCCCGCCCACGGCACAGGAACGGAAAATGAAATAGCCTCCCGCCTCTCAGCCACGGAGAAGCGGGAGGCTTTATTTAGCTGCGAAAACACGGCTTTTAACATCCCCTTCAGTTACTCTTGCGCTAGAGTTTTAAGAAATGTCTAAGCTACGACTGCAGAAGAGGCACCCATGAAGCTCCAGCCGCTCTCTCAAGGCAAGTCCCGCCGCTCCTTTGCGATGGTCGCCATCGCCGCCACGATGCTTGGCGCCCTGTTGGCGTTCGGGCCGACACCGGCCGCAGCCGAAACCACGGCGATAGCCCACCTGCGGGACGCCGACGGAAACACAACCAAGAGCTTTACGAAGATTTCGGACGCGGTGAGCGCCGGGTATGCCGCCTACGATGCCGGCGGCACCATCGTCATGGATGACGACTGGAGACTCTCTACGGGCAGCCTCGACCTCGCCGACAGCAAGTCTCTCTCGATTGACATGGCCGGCCACGAGATCGTTAGCAAGAACGAAGACGCAACGATCTACCTCAACGAGCATGCAACGCTCAAGCTCAGCTCGAGCGCCAAGGTCAAGGACTTCGCGGTTACCGGCAGCGTAAAGGGTGACAAGGACGACATCTCAAGCCAGAGTTGGTATCGGACGCTCTTAGTCATCAAGTCGTGCGGCCTGATCAACAACTACGTCGAAAAGGACCACAAGGGATCCGGCATCCACCTGGAAAACGGCGCCAACCTCACACTCGAGGACGTAGCCGTGGCAGGCGCCACAAACAATGGCATCGAAGCAAAGGACGGCTGCACCATTACGCTCAACCGAGCGACGATCTCCCACAACAAGGGAAGCACCTCGAGCGAATACAAAGGCACGGGCGGCGGCATCAAGCTCGGCGCCAGCTGCAACCTCTATCTGGACGCCTCGCATATCGATGACAACTACGTTCTCGGCAACGGAGGCGGCGTCTGGGCAGGGAGCGGAGCGAAGATCTTCATGAAGAACGGCTCCACGATCAGCCGCAACGCGGCGACCGTTTCAGGCGGCGGCATCTTTATCGCCGACTCGTACTTCGAAATCAAGGATACGGACCAATCCTGCTCCATATCGGACAACGCAAGCTATGTCTACAGGGACTTTCACGACGGGACAAACTACTCGGGCGGCGGCATCCGAATTAACGGGGCGATATTCGGCAACTACCAGGGCCTGATTGAGGGCGTCACCGTCACCGGAAACTACTCCAACTACACCGGCGGCGGCATCGACTTGGCGCAGCCCAACACCACCCTGCGCAACTGCACCATCACCGGCAACCACTCAACCAAAGAGGGCGGCGGCGTCTACGTCGACCACAGCGGCATCACCATGGACAACTGCACCATCACCGGCAACTGGTGCGGCGGTAGCTACGAGGGCGGTGGCGTCTTCGTAACCTACAGGTATGACCTCAAGATGACCGGCGTCTGCACCGTCAAGGGCAACACGCGCGGCAAGGACAGCGGCAACGCCGACGACGTGTTCCTGAACACCATCAGCGGCCAGACGGGCTTCGCCTACATCACGGGCGGCGTCAAGAAGGGCTCGAGCATCGGCGTGCGCACCCCCAACGCAGGCGACCGCCGCATCGGCAACAAGATCAACAACGAGACCAAGGACTGCTTCTTCGCCGACCTGGACGGCTACTACGTGAGCTACGGCACCGACCACGGCGGCGACATGTGGCAGCGCCACGCCACCAAGGAGTTCACGGTCTCGGTCAACGGCCGGGCCGTGGGCAGGTACCGCAACGGCAGCACCGTCACCGTGAGCGGCGCGGCCGCCGACGCGTCCAAGGCCTTCGCCCGCTGGGACGCGGGCGGGACCACCGGCCTCTACCCCTTCGCCGACTACGTGGCCGACGAGTCCAGCCCCACGCTCACCTTCAAGATGCCGCAGAACGACGTTGACCTCGCGGCCGAGTACGTGGGGCGCACCGACTCCGTGGCGCTGTTCGTGGCCATGCCGACGGCCGGCGCCGAGCTCGACGAGAGCGCCAACCTCACCTGGGGCGACGGCGAGTGGGCCGGCGTCCAGGTGGCCTGGCTCGTCGAGGGCGGCGACGGCTGGGCCCCCGCGAGCGGCAGGGCCGCCTGGGGCGCCACCTACAAGGCGGTGCTCGCCGTGGGCCGCGGCGAGGCGCTCTCCCACGGCCTGGCCTTCGCCGCCAGCATGGACGCGGGCAGGCAGAGCGTCGTCGCCGGGGCCACGGGCGTCGGCGCCCAGAGCGCGGCCGTTGACGCCGACGGCGGCCTGACCCTGACCTCCAACGAGATCAGGACCGCCGGCCCCAGGGTCACCTCCGTCGAGGGGGCCTCCGCCACCGTGAAGGCGATCGACGAGGAGCAGGACCTCCGGGCCGCCCTGCCGTCCGTCGCGCTGGGCACGACCGACAGCGGCGAGACGGTGGCCCTCAAGGTCGAGAGGGACGACTTCGACCTCAGGGCCTGCGGCCTGGTCGGCGACAACGGCAAGGTCGCCTACCCCGAGGGCGGCACCAAGGCGGTCCGCATCCCGGTCTCGAGCGCGGACGGCTCCGTGGCCGTGCCCGACGGGACGGCGGTCGAGGTGGTCGTCAGGGTGACCCAGAACGGCGCCGGCGGGGGCGACGGGGGCGTCGACACGGTCCCCGCGGCGCCCGTCGTGACGCCGGACAGCGGGAGCTACTCCGTCTCCGGGGACGCCGGCAGCTTCAACGGCGCCGGCCAGCTCGTCGTCGGCGCCACGTGCGAGCAGGGCGCGTCCGTCGTGTGGGAGGTCCGCTACAAGGACCCCGGGGACGACGGGTACCGGACCCTTCTCGAGGGCGCGCAGGGGGCCCGCGTCGGCCTCGCCGCGGGCGAGGGCGGCACCCGCCGCTACGAGGTGACGGCCGTCGCCGTCAGGGGCGGCGCCAGCTCGGAGCCCACCAAGAGGGAGTACGACGTCAGCGGCGCCGCGGCCCGCAAGGTCACGGTGCGCTACGCCGACACCGCCGCCGAGGGCAGGCACGGGGACAGGGCCGACGACTCCTACGCCGTCGCCGACGGCTCGGGCGTCACCCTCGTGGCCCCCGCGCGCGAGGGCTACGTCTTCGAGAGGTGGGCCGGCGAGGGCGGCGAGACGCTCGGCGAGGGCGCCACGCTCAGGCTCGAGAAGGTGGAGGCGGACACGGCCGTCACCGCCGTCTACAACCCGGCGGTGACCGAGGTCGACGTCAGCTTCGCCGCGCCCGTGGCGCACGGGGCCCTCGCGTCCACGGCGACCGTCCGGGCCAAGGTGGGCGGCATGGACGAGGCCGTCGACATCACGGGCCAGTTCGTCGGCGGGGCCGGGGGCGCCGCCGTCACCTGGTCGCCCGCGGCCGGCGCGGACGGCGCCGCGGCGCACGAGACCGCCTACACCGCCTCGCTCACGTTCGGCGGGGGCCACGCCGTCACGTCCGACCCCAAGTACGTCCTGCCGGCCAACGCCACGCTCAAGTTCGGCGGCAACGTCGTCCCGGGCGGAGCCGCGTGGCTGGCCGACGGCGAGGGCGGGGCGCGCCTCTTCTGCGTGGCCTTCCCGTCCACCGGCCCCCTGGAGGAGCCCGTGGTGGAGGCCCCGCGGGACGTTGAGCTCACCTACGAGCGGGCCCTGGCCGCCCAGGGCGGCGGGGCGCAGGCGTGGGGCCTGCCGCAGACCGTCAGCGCCACCTGCAAGTGCGGCGAGTCCGTCGAGCTCGCCGTCGAGTGGGGGCAGGTCGCGGGCTTCGACGCCTCGAGGGCCGAGGCCCAGGAGCTCACGGTGAGGGGCAAGGTCACCTTCCCCGACTACGTCGACAGCAACGGCGCGGACGGCACCCCGGCCAGCGACGAGGTCTGCGTGCGCGTGAGGGTCGCCGCGCCGAAGGGCGGCGGGGGCGAGGAGGGGGAAACCCCCGTTGCACCCGGCGGCGACGAGGCCGGCGGGAAGGAGGGCAAGGCCGAGGAGGACGGGGCCGGCAAGGCCGAGGGCGGCGGCTCCGGCGAGCCCAAGGCGCTGCCCGCCACCGGCGACCCCGGCCACCCGGCCGCCGGCGCGCTCCTCGCCGCCTCGGCCGCCTGCCTGGCCGCCGCGGCCGCCCGGCACCGCAGCCGGCGCTAGCAGGCAGATCGCAAGAGCAAAAGTTCAGCAAGACAGCAAAGGGGCCCGCCTCGGATGAGACGGGCCCCTCCCCTAGCCGTCACTGTGTGCAAGCGCGCTTACTCGGCAGCCTTGTCGGCGTAGCCGTAGTGGCCCTGGGCCTCGAACTTGGCCATGTCGCTTGCGGCCATGCCCTGGGCGTGGCCGGAGTCGTGGCGCTTGGCGTAGTCGGGGCTGGTCTCGTCGTCCCAGAGACGCTCGGCCACCGGCGCCCAGGCCGCGGCGGCCGCCGCGGTCTTCTCGCGCAGCTGCTCGGGGCTCTCCTGCTCCACCAGGTCGGTGGAATGCGCGCCCGACTCGGCCACGAGGCGCGGCAGGGTGTCGGGGTTCTCCAGCATGGGGCAGGGCTTGAGGTGGTTGGCGTTGAAGGGCTGGCCCTCGTAGTACTTCATGAAGATGGGGCTGCCCAGGGCGTCCAGCAGGCTCACGTCGTGAATGTTGACGTTGGAGTAGTGGATGAAGACGCAGGGCTCCACGTCACCGGCGGCGTTGATGTGCAGGTAGCGGCGGCCGCCGGCGATGCAGCCGCCCACGTACTCGCCGTCGTTTTGGAAGTCGAGCGTGAACAGGGCCTTCTTCTGGCGCATCTCGCGCACGAAGTGGTACATCTTCTCGCGCTGCTCGGGCGTGGGGATGAGGTCGGCCGTGGCGGCGCGGCCCACCGGCATGAAGTGGAAGTACCAGCAGAACAGGGCACCCTTCTCGATCATCCAGTCCATGTTCTCCTCGGTGGCCACGGTATCGGTGTTGGCACGGGTCCAGCAACAGGAGATGCCGAAGGGCAGCTTGTGGGAGCGCAGCAGGTCCATGGCGCGCTCGATTTTGTTGTAGACGCCCTCGCCGCGGCGCGCGTCGGTGGTGTGCTCGTTGCCCTCGGCCGAGATGGCGGGCACGAAGTTGCCCACGCGGATCATGTCCTGGCAGAAGTCCTCGTCAATGAGGGTGGCGTTGGTGAAGCACAAAAAGATGCAGTCGCCGTGCTTCTCGCAGATGCGGATGAGGTCGCGCTTGCGCACGAGCGGCTCGCCGCCCGTGTAGATGTACATGTGCGTGCCCAGCTCCTTACCCTGGGTCACGATGGAGTCGATGTCCTCAAAGCTAAGGTTCTGCTGGTGGCCGTACTCGGCGGCCCAGCAGCCGGTGCAGTGCAAGTTGCAGGCGCTCGTCGGGTCGAGCAGGATGGCCCAGGGGATGTTGCGCTGGTACTTCTCGCGCGACTTCTCCTGCACGGGCCAGGCCAGCAGGTTGCCGTCGACGAGCAGGGCCTTGAGCAGCTTGGTGCGCATCTCGGGGTTGAGATCGAACACGCGCATCATGAGCTGGTACCAGTTGCCGCGGCTCTTGATGACGTCGGTGAAGGCCTGGCGCTGCACCGGGAACACGTTGTCAGGCACGAGCTTGTTCACCAAGTCCATGATCTTGTCGATGTGCTCGGCGGGATTCTCGTCCAAATAGTCGACGAGCTTGTTGAGTGCGGCGCGCTCCGCGGCCTGAGTGAGTCCCATGTGCTAGCTCTCCTTTGCTGGCGCCGCCCCCTAGCGACGCCCCTCCTGGCGGTCTTATGTCAACCACCTACGGCATGGTACCCCTCTCAAATCTTATGTAAACCGGCAATCTTATGTAATGTTGCCAGCTTAATGGCATATGTCCACTATTAAGGGAGCATCTTCTCGAGCTGCCGCCCGTAGAGTATACTTTGGCTAACTTAACCGAAGCTAACTATTGGACCCAGGAGGCAGCATGGCCACGCTCCTCGCACATAAGCGCAGCTCCAACCCGCGGCAAAACGTCGCCCTTGGTACCCCCTACCTCGTCGTGCGCGACCTCAAGAAGCACTACGGCGAGGGCGAGGCCCGCATGCAGGTGCTCGATGGCGTCTCCACCACCGTCAACAAGGGCGAGATCTGCGTCATGCTCGGCCCCTCGGGCTCGGGCAAGTCCACCTTCCTCAACATAATCGGCGGGCTTGAGGGCGCGGACTCCGGCTCCATCAGCGTGGGCGGCACCGAGCTAACCAAGCTCTCACCCAAGCAGCTCGGCGAGTACCGCAGGGACGAGCTCGGGTTCGTCTTCCAGTTCTACAACCTCGTGCCCGACCTCACCATTCGCGAGAACATCGAGGTCACGGCCTTCCTCTCCAACAATCCCCTGCCCATGGACGACTTGCTGCGCTCCCTTGGGCTCTACGAGCACCGCAACAAGTTCCCGCGCCAGGTCTCGGGCGGCCAGCAGCAGCGTTGCGCCATCGGCCGCGCCCTCGTGAAGAACCCGGGCCTTCTGCTGTGCGACGAGCCCACCGGCGCGCTCGACTACCACACCTCCAAGGAGATCCTCGAGCTCATGGAGGACGTGAACCGCACCTGGGGCTGCACCATCGTCATCGTCACGCACAACGCCGCCATCGCCGACATGGCCCACCGCGTGCTGCGCCTGCGCGACGGCCACATCGCCCAGGACAGCACCAACGCGCACCCCGTGCCCGCCCGCGAGCTCAACTGGTAGGCGCCCATGAACCCGCTCATCAAGAGGCTCCCCCGCGAGCTGGCCCACAACACGGGCAAGTACCTTGGCATCTTTTTCCTCATGGCCGGCTCCATTGCGCTGGTGAGCGGCTTCTTACTCGCGGCGCACTCCATCTCCGAGATAATGTCCACCATGCGCGAGGACTACAACATCGAAGACGCGCGCTTTACCTGCGACTACGAGGCCACGCCCGAGATGCTCAGCGCCGCCGCAGAGGCCGCCGAGTCCGCCGGCGGAGCGCAGATCTACGAGCTCTACAGCGCAGACGCCACGCTCGAGGCCGCAAACGGCGCCGCAGCCGAGAAGCAGGCGACCGTCCGCAGCTACGCCCACCGCACCGAGTTCGACATCGCCGCCTACGCCGAGGGCGCGGCCCCCGCCACCGCCAGCGAGGTCGCGCTCGACCGCGTGTTTGCCGAGCACAGGGGCATCGGCGTCGGCAGCACCGTCACGCTCTCCGGACGTGAGTTCACGGTGAGCGGCATCATGACCCTGCCCGACCAGCAGGCCCTCTTCGAGAACAACTCGGACTTCACCCTGAACGCTCTCACCTTTGGCGTGGCCGAGCTCACGAGCGAGGGCCTGGCCGCCTTGCAGGAAAGCCTGCCCACGAGCTACACCTACGCCATCCTCTTCAATAACCGCGAGCTCAGCGTGGCCGAACGCGTTGACGTTGAGACTAGCGTCATGGAGGCCCTCGCCGACGAGGGCGCACGCGTGTCCGACTTCACCGACGCCGACGCCAACCAGGGCATCGGATATGCCGCCGACGACGTCGAGGGCGACTCGGCGATGTGGGAGGTCCTGATGTGCATCGTCATCGCCATCATGGCCTTCGTGTTCGTGGTGCTCACCGGCTCCACCATCGAGGAGGAGAGCGCCGTCATCGGCACCCTGCTCGCGAGCGGCTGGCGCACGCGCGAGCTGGTGGCCCACTACCTGGCCGCGCCCGCGCTCGTGGGCGCGCTCGCCTGCGCCACCGGCACGGCGCTCGGCCTCACGGCGCTCGAGACGCCCATGAAGAACCTCTACTACAACTCCTACAGCCTGCCGCCCTACCACATGAGCTGGAGCTGGCACGTGTTCCTCTTCTGCGCCGTCGTGCCGTTCGTGCTACTCGTGGGCATTACGGGCGCGGGTCTTCTGCGCAAGATGGGCAAGACGCCGCTGCAGTTTTTGCGCCACGAGCTCTCACGCGGCGGGACCAAACGCGGCTTTGCCCTGCCCGAGCGCCTGGGATTTGTCCCGCGCTTCCGCATCCGCGTCTTCCTGCGCAACCTCGGCAACTTCGTCACGCTGTTCGCAGGAATAGCCTTCGCGATCATGCTGCTGCTCTTTGGCCTGGCCATCCTGCCCACGATGAACCACTACAGCGAGAACCTGCGCAACACCATGGTGGCTGCTCACCAGTACACGCTCAAGATGCCGGTGGAGCTCACCGGCACGGACGAGCAGCGCGAGAGCTGGGAGGCCTACGAGACCATCGCCTCAGCAAGCAGCGTGGATGACCTGGGGCTTTCTGAGAGCGAGAAGGACGAGCTGGTGCGCGCCGCGGCCCGCATCGGCGACGACGACCACGCCGTGAACCTCGCGCAAAACTCGCAGGCGGCCATCGAGCAGGCCGAAAGCTACGCCGTCTACCAGCTGCAATATGACCGCGGCGGCGACTCAGGCTACGAGAGCATCACCGTCTACGGCATCCGGCCCGGCTCGCGTTACTGGACCGGTCTCGGCGTGGGAGATGGCCGCGTCATTGTGGGCGCCGGCTTTGCCGACAAGTTCGGCGTCGGCGCCGGCGACGCCCTCACGCTCTGGGACAAATTCCACGACGACACCTACCGCCTCGTGGCGAGCCAGGCCTACGGATCCAAGTCAGACCTCAACGTCTACCTCGACCTCGACACCTTCAACGCGCTGTTTGGCAACGCGACCGGCTACTTCAACGCCTACGCCAGCAACGAGCCGCTCAACATCGACGCGCGCTGGCTTTCCAGCGAGCTCACCCCCAGCGACATGGACAAGATCGGCGAGCAGATGACCGATTCGATGGGCGACATGATGTACCTGCTGCTAGGCATATCCGTCTCCATCTTCTTCGTCTTCGTGTACCTGCTCACCAAGGCCGTCATCGACCACAGCGCGCGCTCCATCTCCTACATGAAGGTCTTTGGCTACCGCGACGGCGAGGTGAGCCTGCTCTACGTACGCTCCATCACCTGGTGCGTCATCGCCTCGCTCGTGGCGTCGCAGCCCGTCATCATCGGGGTGCTCACGGCCATCTACAAGGCGATGCTCATGGACATGAGCGGAAACATCGAGATATACGTGCCCGTCTCGGCCATGGTGGAGTGCGTGCTCATCGGCCTGGCCACCTACGCCCTCGTGGCCCTGCTCCACCTGCGCTCCATCCGTAAGGTCCCCATGGCGCTTGCCCTCAAGGTGCAGGAGTAGGTGGACGTAATTTAATGCCTACCTAAACAGTAGGCATATATGTTTCTCCCCAGAATTAGGCGTATAGTGGGGCAAAGGTCGCGGCATGGGGCTTGCGGCCGCGCGAACAAGGGAGCCGTCATGGCAAAGGACCGCACTGAGAGCAAGTTCCTTACGGTGGACCCGGACGTCCAGATTCACTACTGGGAGAAGGGCGAGGGCGACGCGCTCGTCTTCATCCCCGGCCTCACCTTCTCCGGAGAGATCTTCAAGCACCAGATCGAACACTTCAGCGACCGCTACCGCGTCGTCGCCATCGACCCGCGCGGCCAGGGCCTCTCCACCAAGACCGTCCACGGCAACGACTACGTCACCCACGGCGCCGACCTCAAGAAGCTCGTCGATGCCCTTGAGCTGCAGAACGTCACCCTCGTTGGCTGGTCCACCGGCAACCTGGAGGTCTGGAGCTACCTGGAGCAGGCCGGTTACGACAAGGTGGCCGGTGCCGTCACCATCGACATGAGCCCGCTGCCGCTCTCCGAGGACCCCGCCTGGTGGACCGAAGGCACCCCGGCCGAGCTCTCCGAGGTGGCCACGCGCGTCCTCACCCACCCCGAGAGCGCCGAGGCCTTCTGGGACGAGTACCTCACGCAGGTCATGATGCAGCGCGAGCTTAACGCCGACGAGTACGAGTACCTCATGGACATCAGCCGCCGCACGCCGTACTGGATCGCTCACCAGCTCTTCTGCAACGCCGTCTTCTCCAACCACCTCGAGGTAGCGCAGACCGCGGCCAAGACGGTGCCCACGCTCATGTACATCGCCGAGCACTGGGCCGACGTGGCCGAGCCCTTCTGCCACGCGCAGTTCCCCGAGACGCCCACCTACGTCATGGGCGGCCACCTCATGGCCTACGAGTACCCCGAGAAGTTCAACGCCCGACTCGAGGAGTTTCTCGCCAGCGAGAAGAAGTAGCAGGTAAGGGATAGCGCGAGTGCAGGGCAGCATTGCCGCCCAAACACAGGATGGCGCGGGCGCAAGGCAACAAGCGGCAAAAGCAAGGAGCCGCCACAGCGCTGTTGCTGCGGCGGCTCCTTCGTCTCTCTGGAAGGTTCGCTTGCGATGGATTGGGCGCTTAGCGCTGCTGCCCGAGCCCAGGACGGCGTAGGCGCACGGACACAACACCATGCAAGACAGCGGACGCGAACACAAGGCTGAGCAGGGCAGTAGACGCCAACCGCCACTAAAACGCAACGATGCCGCGTAGGCTGCCCCAGCCAAAGAGACAACGGGGGGCCGTCCGCAAAGCGAGCAGCCGCTTAGACTAATCGCATATGTAGATAAGATCCGACGGCGAGCAATCAATACGAGACGTTGCAGTTCGTTCGAACTGCTCCTGCATTAGCCCACCCAAACAGAGGCGCAATTCTCCCGTCTTGCTTCGTATGGCCCCATTTGAACGTGTCTGCGATACCAATTGGCATCCCGAGGGTATGAATGCCATTCCATTCACGTTACAAATCACTTCGTAAGCCTCGAAAGAGGCCTGCAAAAGGTCTCGGATGTTGACTCGTCAAGTTTTTAGGCGATTTGTACCAGAAGGACGAGTAGACCGAAATTCAGCAACTAATCTACCAGCTGTTTTAGAAGCCAGAATGAGGGGACTACTCTCCCTGTTCATGGCAATTCGCCTAAAAACTCGGTGAACCCGCGCGAAGAAGACCTGACTTTGGTCATGCGTGGCATAGATGCAGATCAACAAGCGCAGAAAGCCGTTTTCCCTGCACAAAAGAGCTGCCAACGCGATGCCAGCAATGATGGCGATACAACGCGCGCTTTGTTATTCAGCGTGGAGTCGCATTGCCACGTCTCAGAATTACGGGAAAGAACAAATAGCCCACACGTCCCGTCATCCTAAACGAACGGGATTCGCGACCAGTCCACGAACAGCTCGTTGCGTAGCTTCAGAGCTGCTGCCTGGTTCGCAGGGGTCTTCTTGGTGTGACGCTTGCCCAGTATTTGTGCCACGGCGTCTGCCAGCACATCGAAGCGGGCGGGCTCGGCAATCTGGTCATGCGTCACCGGAAGCACGCGATACCCCATGAGCTCAAGCGCGCCCGTGCGTTCGGAATCGGAAAGAAAGCTGCGGGCATTGGCGTGGAACTCCACGCCTTGGCACTCGAGGTCGAGCGTCCGATCCCATACCAGGTCACCGTAACTGCATTCCCGCTCCGCAAGCATGCGCGCCCTGCTCGACAGCTCTATCCGCTTGTTGTGCTCAAAGCCGCCCAGCCCCTCTCCCCCGAGGCGGGTCGGCAGCCCAAGGAGCATTCCCGCGCGAGCTTCAAACGGAGACGCCGCGTTTGGCCGCACCAGGCTTGCGGCCCTAAGAAGCCGCGCCCGCCCGCGGGTCGAATCGCTGAGCTCAGCGAACTTCTCAAGCTCGTCTGGCGTTGTAAGCGGCTCACGCCGCCAAAGGTCCGTCAGTTTTCCCGAGGGCCCCACGCATGGCGTCCAGCCACCGTAGCTGGGAAAACGACCCGAATCATACTGTCTCTGAAGGAAACGGAAGATTGGCGCAGGTGCACGATAGACGGCAAAGCAGCCACAAATCTCACTTGCGAGCATGACCGTCCGCACAAGGGAAGCCCTCGCCGCGAACTGCTGAAGCGTGAAAGCCGGCGAGCTTACGGCCAATTCATCGGTAACGGACACCAGTCCGTTTGGAGCGACATCGCAGCCCCAAAGCCGCGGACGGACAATGGATGATTTGCGTAAGCCTCCCTGAGTTTTAGCAAGAACATCAACCGGAGATTCGATTCCCGCCGCCAGCAAAAGCGATGCATCACGAATCGCTCGCGAGGTCCCGTTCGCATGACGCCATCTCGTGCCCTCACCCAAACATGCGCGGCACAACGGGAGCTCGTTGGCCATCTCCGTGCGCAGAGCTTGCACCTGCGGATACGAGAAGAGACGGCACAAATCGGCATCGCCTTCTGGCGCACAAGCCAGAAGGCGGACGACTGGCGGAATGCGCCAGTACTGGAACGCGGATATGTCGCAGACCACGGCCTCCATTTCCCGAACCTACCAGTCGTCTGGCACCCGCACGTCCAACCTTCGACAGACGGTGCCATGAATCCACGAGCGGCGACGATGCGCCCGAGAATTCCAGGAGCGGGTCGCAGAAGCCTGGCCGCGAAGAAGGCTCCCGGCCTTCTGTTGGCGACGGGGACGAAACGAATTCAGCGCGCGCAAATCAGCATCCGAGGCGAAGGTGGCTCCATCGTGGGCGGAACCACATCCGTCCTTGATTTAACGGATGCCGGGTGGCAAGCCTTACTCCGCCAATAGAGACGTCTCAAATCACAGCTGTCTCCACAGTCTCTCGAACTCTGATATTGCCTTCGCTTAAAGCGTCCATTCAGAGGCGCCAATATCCGCCTGGCGACCCCTCCTGTTGACTCGGCGAGTTTTTAGGCGATTTGTGGCAAGATGGGAAGTAGCCCGCAAATATCGCAATTCGTTTACCTGCGTCTTTAGAAACTCGAAAATGAGGGACTACTCTCCCGGGTCGTGGCAAATCGCCTAAAAACTCAACGAACGCGTAAGAGAAGCCCGTAGAAACTTTGATTGTGGGCACGGCATCGCTATCCGCAAGCACATTTGGTTGAACATAGCGCCAGTTGGCCTTTGTTCGCGTCCGCCAAGCAGAATCGATACTCAAACGGACTGCACGCCTTTGAGCGTAGCGCCCTCGTCACCCAACGTTAACGCCCCGTCCCGGCCGCCTCATGGCCAAAGCCCCATTCGCTAGTAAAGTGCCCACTCCAGTACGCGGCTTTAGACCAGGGCGTGCGGCGCGGAATCGCTCTACCCCAGCACCTCGTAGCCGTTTTCTGCCACGAGGCTGCGAAGCTCTTCGAGGTAGCGCTTGGCCATAGATGAAAGGCGCGCGCGGTCGTTGGTGAGGTAGCCCAGCTGCATGGTCTCGTCGGTCACGAGCGGCACCGAGACGATGTCGTCGCCGTTGAGGTCGCTGTTGAGCACACCCGAGCTGATGGTGTAGCCGTCCACGCCGCGCAGCAGGTTGAACAGGGTGGCGCGGTCTGTGAGCACGATGGTCTTGCGGTGGCTCTCGAAGGGCAGCAGCTCCTCGGAAAAGTACAGCGAGTTGTGGGTGCCCTGCTCGTAGCTCAGGTAGGGGAAGGCGTCGAGCTCGGCCAGGGTGACGCTCTTGGCGCCGGCCATGGGGTGAGTCTGGCTCACGAACACGTGCGGGCGGGCGTTGAACAGCGGCGTGTAGGTGAGGTGGTTCTCGCGCATGAGCTTGCGCAGGACCTTCTCGTTGAAGGAGGAGAGGTACAGAACGCCCAGCTCGCTGCGGTAGCCGGCCACGTCCTCGATGATCTCGTAGGTGCGGCTCTCGCGCAGGGTCATCTCGTACTCGTCGGCCTCCACGCTCTCCAGCAGCTTGACGAAGGCGCTGACGACGAAGGCGTAGTGCTGCGACGAGATGGCGAACAGGCGCTTGGCGGGGGCGGCGTGCGCGTAGCGCTGCTCCACGAGCTCGGTCTGCTCGAGGATCTGGCGCGCGTAGGAGAGGAACTCGCTGCCATCGGGCGTGAGCGAGATGCCGCGGGCGCTGCGGTTGAAGATGGAGATGCCCAGCTCGCCCTCGAGGTCGCGGATGGCCGCCGACAGGCTCGGCTGCGAGATGTAGAGCTGGCGCGCGGCCTCGGTGATGGAGCCGCACTCGGCCACCTTGGCCACGTAGCGCAACTGGGTAAGGGTCATCGGTTCTCCTTCGAACCTACTTCGTTTCCATAGCCAGAGACTATAGCGCCTTCTCGGCGCGCGCCTGGCCCGCGTTGGGCTTTTCTTGTTGACCCATCGTGTTTGCGCGGGAAACGCACCTACGCCGGAAGTTGTTTGCAAGACGAGGTCGCTCGGCATCCGGGCTTTGCCGGCGGCGGCTCGCGCGGCGCCCACATGCTGCTCCGCCCCAAACGTGAGGAGTGGATAAATGCGGGGCTTTCGGCGTGCTCGCCCGCTGGCGGCGCTATCATGCAAATGTGGCTTGGCGCGCTTGCGTTGTGCCTGCTAGAAACGAAAGTGAACGATAACTAAAACGAAAGGACTCCGCCCGATGGAGACGTACAACTTCTATGCTCCCACGAAGGTCCTCTTTGGCGCCGGCAAGCTCGGCGAGCTCGGAAGCCAGAGCCTGCCCGGCACCCGCGCGCTGCTCGTGACCACGGGCGGCAAGTCCGTGAAGGCCAACGGCTACCTCGCCCGCGTCGAGGCCGAGCTCGACCGCGCCGGCGTGAGCCACGTGCTGTTCGACCGCATCGAGCCCAACCCGCTGCGCGAGACCGTCAACGCCGGCGGCTGGCTCGCACGCACCGAGGGCTGCGACTTTGTGGTGGCCCTGGGCGGCGGCTCGGTCATGGACGGCTGCAAGGGCATCTGCACCATCGCGGCCAACCCGGGCCACGACGAGGCCGGCAACGAGGTCGCGGGCGACATCTGGGACTACGTGATGGGCGGCACGGCCAA
>CAVJWS010000001.1:0-73266 GCA_963653485.1 Prevotella sp. CAG:279 | reverse complement strand
ACCTCACGATGGAGCCAGGCGTGGTGCTCTCCGAGCTGCGCAAGCACCTCGCGGCAAAGAACCTTGCCCATGCAGGCTGGGACGACGCCTCGCTCGCCGCGCTCGAGGCCTTTGAGGTCGCGCCCGAGCAGTTCTTCCCGACCGACCCCACCGAGGCCTCGGCTTGCATGGGCGGCATCGTGGCCTGCAACGCCTCGGGCGCCCGCAGCTACAAGTACGGACCGGTCCGCCCGCACGTCACGGCGTTGCACGTGGCGCTGGCCGACGGCGACCTGCTGGCGCTGCGCCGTGGCGAGAAGTTCGCGGATGGCCGCCGGCTGCGCCTCGTCACTGAGTCCGGCCGCGAGCTTTCCCTCGACCTGCCCACCTACGAGATGCCGGCCACCAAGAACGCCTCGGGCTACTACGTGGCGGACGGCATGGACGCCATCGACCTGTTCATCGGCGCGTGCGGCACGCTCGGTGTCATCACGCAGATTGAGGTTGCCCTCATGCCCGCGCCTGCCGTGGTGTGGGGCGTGAGCTGCTTCTTTGCGAGCGAGGACGCCGCGCTTTCCTTTACCGAGCGGCTGCGCCCGGCTCTCACGTGTGCCGCGGCCATCGAGTACTTTGACGAGGGCGCGCTCGACATCCTGCGCCGCCAGCGCGAGGCCTCCACGGCCTTCTCGGCCCTGCCGCGCCTGGACGGTGACGCGGCCGTCTGCGTGTACGTGGAGCTCGACTGCGGGAGCGAGGATGAGGCAACCGCCGAGCTCTACCGTCTGGGCGAGGTACTCGAGGCCACCGGCGGCTCGGAGGAGGCCACGTGGGTGGCCCGCACCGAGGTTGACCGCGAGTGCCAGCGCTTCTTCCGCCACGCCGTGCCGGAGAGCGTGAACATGCTCATCGACGAGCGCCGCCGCACGGATCCCTCCATCACCAAGCTGGGCAGCGACATGTCCGTGCCCAACGAGCACCTGCGCGACGTCTTTGCCCTCTACCGCCGCACGCTGGCCGAGGCCGGCCTGGAGTCTGCCGCCTGGGGCCACATCGGCAACAACCACATCCACGTGAACGTGCTGCCGCGCAATGGCGCGGACCACAAGGCCGGCGGCGAGCTCTTCGCCGGCTGGGCCGCCGAGGTCACGGCCATGGGCGGCGCCGTGAGCGCCGAGCACGGCGTGGGCAAGCTCAAGGCGGGCTTCCTGGCCACTATGTACGGTCCCGTACACATCGCCGAGTCCGCGCGCCTGAAGGCCCAGCTCGACCCTGCGGGCCAGCTCGGCCGCGGCAACCTCTTTGGCGAGGACGTGCTTGCCGCGGCGCTTGTCGAGGTGGGCGCCGAGGACGCCGCTGCGGATGCGTCGAGCGCGGCCGTGAGCTGCGGTTCCGTCCCGCAAGACAGCTTCGAGAAGGGAGGCGAGTAGGGTGAACGTCGTCGTTTGCGTGAAGGCCGTGCCTTCCACCACCGAGGTCAAGATGGACCCCAAGACCAACACCATCGTCCGCGACGGCAAGCAGGCCGTGGTGAACCCCTTTGACGCCACGGCGCTCGAGGTGGCGCTCGCCATCAAGGACGAGCGCGCCGCCGCAGGCCAAGACACCCACGTGACCTGCATTTCCATGGGCATCCCGGCAACCGAGCGACTGCTGCGCGACTGCGTGGCGCGCGGTGCCGACGCCGGCCTGCTCCTCTCCGACCGCGCCTTTGCCGGCGCGGACACACTGGCCACGGCCTATGCCCTCACCTGCGGCATCGCCGCTCTCCCCGCCGAGCCGGACCTTATCGTCTGCGGCAAGATGGCCGTGGACGGCGACACCGCCCAGATTGGTCCCGAGCTTGCGGGCGCCTTTGGCGTGCCCTGCGTGGCCGGCGTGACCGAGGTCGTGGGCCTCGCGGACGGCGCGCTCACCCTCCGCCGTGACTCCGACGAGGGCTCTGAGCTCGTGCGCGTTTGTCTGCCCTGCGTCATCACGGTGGCCAAGGACGCCGCCCAGCTGCGCATGCCGAGCATCGCCGGCGTGCGCGCGGGAGAGGCCGCGACCATCGAGGTGCTCACGGCGGAGACCTCGGGCGCCGATGCCTCGCGCTGTGGACTCACCGGCTCGCCCACGCAGGTTGTCCGTTCGTTCGTGCCCGAGAAGAGCCACGAGTGCGTGCGCGTTGAGGGGACCGTGGCCGAGCAGGCCGCGCGCCTCGCCGAGCTTGTGAGGGGGATGGAATAATGCCAGGCCTTCTGATTGATACCGAGAAGTGCGTCGGCTGCGGCCGCTGCGTGAGGGCGTGCGCCAACGACGGCGTGCGCATCGAGGGCGAGAGGCGTGAGCGCCGCGCCGTGCCCACCGGCAACTGCGTGTTCTGCGGCAGCTGCGTTGACGCCTGCCCGGTGGACGCCATCTCCATCGACCGCGGCGAGGCGTCCGGCGCCGTTGACCTTGGCTCCTACCATGGCATCTGGGTCTTCGCCCAGGTCGGGGCTGATAGCGCCGTGGCTCCTGTGGCCTTTGAGCTGCTTGGGCGCGCCCGAGAGCTGGCCGCTGCCCGCGGCTGCGACGTGACGGCCGTGCTGGGGGAGGGCGAGGGCGCAAGCGACGCCAACGCTTCCCAGCTCATCGCCGCTGGTGCCGACCGCGTGCTACGCTGCCGCGACGAGCGTCTGGCCGGCAACGACGCCGAGTGCTACGCACGGCTCATCTGCGACCTCGCGCGTGGGAGCAAGCCGGAGATCATCCTCTACGGCGCCACGAACTTTGGCCGCGAGCTTGCCCCTGGCGTGGCCGTGCGCCTGCAGACCGGCCTCACGGCCGACTGCACCGTGCTCTCCATCGACGAGGAGACGGGCCTTCTCCACCAGACGCGCCCGGCCTTTGGCGGCAACCTCATGGCCACCATCATGTGCCCCGCGCATCGCCCGCAGATGGCCACCGTTCGCCCGGGCATCTTCAAGGCCGCCGAGCCGGACGCCTCGCGCGCCGGCGAGGTCGTAGACGTGGAGCTTGCGGCCGACGTCGCCCCGCGCGTGGAGGTGCTGGAGCATGCCACTCCCTCCGACGAGCCTTCCATCACGGACGCCAAGCGCCTGGTCGTGGTAGGCCGCGGCATCGGCTCCAAGAAGAACCTCAAGCTCATGCGGCGCTTGGCGGACACCCTTGGTGCCGAGCTTGGCTGCACGCGCCCCGTGGTGGAGGCCGGCTGGCTGGAATATCGCCACCAGGTTGGCCAGACGGGCGTCTCCGTGGCGCCGGAGCTGCTGGTGAGCGTGGGCGTCTCGGGCGCCATCCAGCACCTCGCCGGCATCAACGGCGCCGAGTGCGTCGTGGCCATCAACGAGGACCCGGACGCCCCCATCTTCGGCGCGGCCAACTACGCCGTGGTGGGCGACGCCGTCGAGGTGGTCGAGGCTTTGCTCGTCGAGCTCGACGGGTAATGGGATTGGGCTAGGAGCGCGTATGGGCGAAGCGAAACAGACTTGGGAAGACACCAACGCCATTGCGGGCGCGCTCACCAAGGCAAGCATATATGCTCTGCTAGACCGCCTTGGCGTTGAGTACCAGGCCGTGGAGCATCCACCGGTCTTCACGGTGGAGGAGGCCCAGGCGCGCGCCAAGCTGCCCTTTGCGGAGTTCGAGGCCAAGAACCTCTTCCTACGAGACCCCAAGCATCGCAACTACTACTTGGTCACGGTGCCCGAGAACAAGACGGTGGACCTCAAGCTGCTGCAGGAGCGCCTGGGCAGCAAGCGCCTGAGCTTTGCCTCGGCCGATGACCTTGCCGAGAAGATTGGCATCTACCCCGGCGCCGTCACGCCCTTCGCCGCCCTCAACGACCAGAGCCGCACCGTCCAGGTGGCCCTCGACGCGGACTTTGAGCGCTGGGGCAAGATTGGCTGCCACCCCTGCAGCAACACGGCCTCGGTCCTTCTCAAGACCCCTGACCTGGTGAGCATCATCCAAGATCACGGCAGCCCCTTCATGTTCGTGGAGCTGTAGCTCGCCTAGGCCTCGTAGACAACCTTGCCGCCGATCATCGTGAGCAAGTTCTTGGTATCGAGGACCTCGGCGGGGCCGCACTCGAAGAGGTTGCGGCTGAGCACGCAGATGTCGGCCTGCTTGCCGCAGGCGAGCGAACCCACGCGGTCTTCGATGCCCATGGCATAGGCGGCGCCGTAGGTGTAGGCGCGCAGGGCGTCCGCCATGTCGATGCGCTCCTCGGGAAACCATCCCTCCGGGTTGGAGCCGTCCAGCAGCATGCGCCAGACCGCGGCGTAGAGCTCTTCCATGGGCCCCAGGCCCACCACCGGGAAGTCGCTGCCAAGGTGGATGTTCGCGCCCGAGGCAAGCAAGCTCTTAAGCGGCCAGCTGAGCGCGGCGCGCTTAGGCCCCACGGCGTCGTCCTTGGCGAGGTCTGCCATGTCGAGCAGGATGTGCCACGGCTGCATGGCGGGGCTGATGCCAAGTTGGGCGTAGCGCGGGATGTCCTCGGGCTGTACGGTCTCGTTGTGCTCGATGGAGTGGCGCAGCCCTTTCTTGCCATAGAGGCGTTCTGCCTCCTCAAAGCAGTCGAGCACGTGGCGGACCGAGCGGTCGCCGATGGCGTGCAGACGCACGGCGGCGCCGGCCTCGCAGGCGGCGAGGACGTTTCTGCGCACGCGCTGGGGGTCCTCGGCCGCCTCGCCGCAGGTCCAGGGCGCGTTGGCGTAGGGCTCGAGCATCCAGGCGGTGTGGTCCGAACACACGCCGTCGATGAACTGTTTGAGGCCACGCCACTCGACGGTGCTCCCGGGGAAGCTGTAGGTCTCCTTGATTTCGTCGAGCGTCTTGATCTCGAGGTCAAACAGGTCGCTGTAGACGAACATGCGCAGCGGGAACTTGCCCTCGCGGCTGAGTTCGGCAAAGACGGCGTAAGGGTCCTCTAGGCCTACGAAGGTGGGGTTCACCGAGCCCACCGAGGTGATGCCGAGGCTCAGGGCCGTCTTGCAGGTCTTCTCGAATGACTCCCTCGCGCGCTCGAGCGGCGGGTTGTAGATGGCCTGCAGGAAGGCGCTCGCGGCGTTGTTGGAGAGGACGCCCGTGGGCTCGCCGTTCTCGTCCTTGAGGAACTTGCCGCCCGAGGGGTCCGGCGTGTCCCGCGTGATGCCCATCTTGCGCAGGGCGCAGGTGTTGGCGCTGTAGGTGTGCAGCTCCACCTGTTGGATGAACACCGGGCGGTCGGCGATGTAGCGGTCAATCTCGGCGGCCGTGGGCATCTCCGGCTTATCCCACTCAAACTGGATGGCCTGCACGCCGAGGACCCACTCGTTGTTGGGGTGGGCGTCGGCAAAGGCCGCCACGCGCTCCATGCACTTCTCGAAGCTGTTGCAGTCGATGAGGTTCACGCAAAAGTCAGGGTCGGTGGCCATGGCCCCCTGCGCAAAGTGCGTATGCGTGTCAATGAAGCCGGGCATGACGAGCCCGTCGCCAAAGTCGCGCACCTCGGTGTCTGGCCCAACGAACGGTGCCAGATGACGATCGTCACCGCAAGCAACAACCTTGCCACCCGCAACGGCCACTCCACCCCTGAACGGCGCCGACCCCGTTCCCGTAAACACAGCATTCGACTTGATAACAATCTCAGCTTGGTTCATAAGGTTCTCCCTCGTTACAAGACTTCTCGCACACGGTGCGCATCCCGTATTTCAATCCTTGATCGATTATCTAGCTTGGCGATGAATCCTTGCGTGTACATTCACGCTGAAAGTTGGTGAAAATTCAGCGTGAATGTACACGTTGGGAACATGTGCTCCCGGGATGGCTCTTGCGCGTTTTCTGGCTCAGCTGCGCTCCTTTGCGCGTGTCTGTGCGTGTTCATGTGCCGTTTGCGCGCGAAAATCTACCGTTTGCGGGTGAAAACGCGCATAGACGCGCATAAACGCGCGCGAATGTGAGAAAGTAGGCTCGTCAAAAGAGATGGCTCTTAGATGGGAGTACCTCATGGCAGATACTAACCAGCCCGTGCAGGCGCA
Organism: Prevotella sp. CAG:279; assembly: GCA_963653485.1. Classification (GTDB taxonomy): domain Bacteria; phylum Actinomycetota; class Coriobacteriia; order Coriobacteriales; family Atopobiaceae; genus Parolsenella. The sequence goes on along the minus strand of CAVJWS010000001.1, from coordinate 67,285 downwards.
GCCTACGGCTTCGCAGTCCGCGGAGACGCAGCCTGCGGCGGCCCAGCCCGCGGCGCCTCGGGACGCGCAGGTTCAGCCCACGGCCCCGCTCGACGCTGCTGCTGCGGCCAGGGCGGCGTTTGCGGCCGTCGCGGACCAGCCGTTCCCGAGTGAGATCTTCGCGGCGCCCCAGCTTCGCTGGGCGGTCATCGGCTGCGGCGTCATCGCCAACCAGATGGCGCAGTCCCTGGAGCTCGCCGGCCGCAAGCTCGCCGGCGTCGCCAACCGCACGGCCTCCAAGGCCCACGCCTTTGCCGAGCGCTACGGCGTGGAGAAGGTCTATGAGACGGTCGAGGAACTCTATGCCGACCCGGACATCGACGCGGTCTACATCACCACGCCCCACAACACCCACATAGCGTACCTGCGCGGCGCCCTCGCCGCCGGCAAGCACGTCCTGTGCGAGAAGGCCATCACGCTCAATTCCGCCGAGCTAGATGAGGCGCGCGCCCTGGCAGCCGAGCACAACGTGGTGCTCATGGACGCAACCACCGTCCTGCACATGCCGCTCTACGCCGAGATCAACCGTCGCGCCAAGGCGGGGGAGTTCGGTCCCATGAACCTCGCCCAGCTCAACTTTGGCAGCTACAAGGAGTACGGCGATCTCTCCAACCGCTTCTACAATCGCTCGCTGGCCGGCGGCGCCATGCTCGACATCGGCGTCTACGCGCTCTCCGTCATGCGCCTTGCCATGGACAGCCAGCCCACTGAGGTGGTCTCGCTTGGCAACGTGTGCGAGACCGGCGTGGACGTGGCCGGCGGCGTGGTCTGCCGCAACGCCGCCGGGCAGCTCGGCATCCTGAGCCTTTCTTTGCACTCCAAGCAGCCCAAGCGCGCGGTTATCTCGTACGATAAGTGCTATATCGAGATTTCCGACTACCCGCGCGCCGACCACGCCACCATCGTGTGGACCGAGGACGGCCACAAGGAGCAGGTCGCGGCCGGCACCGAGGCCTATGCGCTCTGCTACGAGATGGCCGACCTGGAGGCAGCCGTTGCCGGCGACGAGGCGCGCCTTAAGCTCATCGACTACGCCGCCGACGTCATGGAGCTCATGACCGAGCTGCGCGCGAGTTGGGGAGTCGTGTACCCCGAGGAGGAGTAGCGCCATGTTTGCCGAGGACCGCCTGAACGCCATCGTCGAGCTCGTCCACCAGAAGGGTTCGGTTTCCGTGCCCGAGCTTGCCGAGGAGTTTGGCGTCACCGTCTCCACCATCAGGCGTGACCTCGCCCTTCTTGACAAGGCGCATCGGGTGGCCAAGGTGCACGGCGGGGCCACGAGCCTCGAGCGCGCCCACATCACGCGCGACCTCACCATCTCGGAGCGAAGCGACCTGCACACGGCCGACAAGGGGCTCATCGCGGCCAAGGCCGTCGAGCTCATCGAGCCTGACACCTTCGTCTACATTGACTCGGGTTCCACCACCTTGCAGCTGGTTGAGCACTTGCCGCACATCGACGGCGTGACCTTCGTGACGGACTCCCTCGGTCACGCGAGCCGGCTCAAGGAGCGCGGGCTCAGGTTCATGGTGCTCGGCGGCGGCTACAAGGCCGAGACCGAGGCCCTGGTTGGGCCGGATGCCTGCGAGATGCTGCACCGCTACAGCTTCAGCTGCGGCTTCTGGGGCGCCAACGGCATCAGCCTGCAGGCGGGCTTCACCACGCCCGACGTGGACGAGGCCGAGGTCAAGCGCGTCTCCATGACGCGTGCGGCCCGCCGCTACGTGCTTACCGACGCGAGCAAGTTCGGCATGGTGGCGCCGGTCACCTTCGCCGACTACCCAAGCGCGACCATCATCACCACGGGAGACGTTCCCGATGAATACCGGCACCAGGACAACGTCATGGTGCTCTAGCTAGGACAGCGGCGGGGTTGTGGCCGCAAGGCCGCGGCGCTAGCCGAGGCGGTGGGCAGGGCGCCCGCCAGGGGAGCAAGGCAATATGATGCCCCGGCGATCGCGCTGCCAGGAGCGGGAGCCCGACAAGCGGCGACCCCGAGCCCGGCAACCCCGCCACCCCCCAGCACTAACCCGCTGCTCTAGCTCGGCTTTATTGCCAAATCAAACAAGGTAATACGCGTGTCTTGAGGCCCCTCGAACGCAGGGGATAGGGACCGCTTTGCAAAAGGAGGACGGTATGGCAGAGAAGGAAGGCGCGATCTACGACGTCGTGGCGATCACGGCATGCCCCACGGGCATAGCCCACACGTTCATGGCGGCCGAGGGCCTCACCAAGAAGGCCAAGGAGATGGGCGTCACCATCAAGGTGGAGACCCAGGGCTCCGGCGGTGCGGACAACGTCATCACGGCCGAGGAGGTGGCCGGCTGCAAGGGCGTCATCATCGCCGCTGACAAGAACGTCGAGCTCGACCGCTTCGTTGGCAAGCCCGTGTATTCGTGCCCGGTCACGCGCGGCATCAACGACGCCGAGGAGCTCATCAACATCATCCTCGAGGGCAAGGCACCCGTCTACGAGCCCGAGGGCAAGAAGGCCGCCAAGGCCGCGCCTGCCGCGGCGGCTGGCCAGGAGGGGCTGGGCCGCAGGGTCTACAAGGACCTCATGAACGGCGTCTCCCACATGCTGCCCTTCGTCGTGGGCGGCGGCATCCTCATGGCCTTCTCGTTCTTGCTCGACCAGGCCGGCATGGGTACGAGCTCCTATGGCAGCTCCACGCCCGTGGCCGCGTTCTTCAACCTCGTGGGCAACCAGGCCTTCAACTTCATGCTCCCGGTGCTCGCGGGCTTCATCGCCATGTCCATCGCCGACAGGCCTGGCCTTGCCGCCGGCTTCGTGGGCGGCTGGATCGCCAAGAACGGCTACACCCTGGCCTACCTCACCACGGCCATGGACTCCGAGGCCCAGGTCCAGCTCATCTCCGCGGGCTTCTTGGGCGCCCTTCTCGCCGGCTTTGCCGCTGGCGTCATCGTGAACGCTCTCAAGAAGGCCTCCTCGGTGCTGCCTGATTCGCTCGAGGGCATCAAGCCCATGCTCATCTATCCCATCTTCGGCATCCTGTTCACCAGCTTGTTCATGATGGCCTTCAACCCGGTCATGGGCGCCATCAACGTCTGGGTTAGCAACGGCCTGAACGGCCTGTCCGGCACGAGCATCGTGCTTCTGGGCGTCATCTGCGCCGGCATGCAGGCCACCGACATGGGCGGCCCCATCAACAAGGCCGCCTACGTCTTTGGCACCGCCGCGCTCGCCGAGCAGACCCTGCAGGGCAACATGATCATGGCCTCCGTCATGGCGGGCGGCATGGTCCCGCCCCTGGCCATCGCCCTTTCCACCACGTTCTTCAAGAACCGCTGGACCGAGAACGACCGCAAGGCGGGCCTCGTGAACTACATCATGGGCCTCTCCTTCATCACCGAGGGCGCCATTCCGTTCGCGGCCTCCGACCCGCTGCGCGTGCTGCCCGCCTGCATCGCCGGCTCCGCTACCGCCGGTGGCCTGAGCATGCTCTTTGGCTGCGCCAGTCCCGCCCCGCACGGCGGCGCCTGGGTCATCGCGGTCATCACCAACCCGCTGCAGTACCTCGTGGCCCTCGCCGCCGGCGCCGTGGTTGGCTGCCTGATCCTCTCGCTTCTGAAGAAGCCCCTCCCGCCTGAGGAGAGCGGCCTTTCCAAGTAGGTGACCCCGGGCGGGGCCGAGCGCTGGCCCCGCCCAAACCTCGCGGCCAAGCGCTATGAGCTCAGTTTCCTGTTGAGCAAAGACGAGCCTTCTAAGCTGCGGCCATAGCGTTTTGTCGCGTGGTTTGGATGACGGTTGGGGCGGGAGCGCGGTAGGTTCCCGTGGCCAAATCGCGAAGCCTTGCTAGCACGTGCCCGCAACCGCTCGCATTCACCCACGTAAAAGCAGCCAAGGAGCTGCACCTTCCTATTGGCCGCCGGCGAGCCTGCCCGTTGGGCGAGTCCGCGAACTCCCGTGGGGGCGGGAGGTCGCGGGCCAGACGGTTCAGCCGTCTCTCGCAGACATCGGCGACCGCAAAGGGCCCGCGCCCGAGGATTCCTCGGCGCGGGCCCTTGCCGTGCGGCAGTTTGCCATGTAAAGGGGAGGGGAATATGGCCTCATTTGCAGGTTCGGCGAGAATTTAGGCGCTGGTTGGCGGGTGAGCAGTCCCCTTGTTTTGCATTCGTTAAATCGCAGGTAGTCGAACTGTGATATTTGCGGACTACTTGCCCTCCTTGCCCAAATTGCCTAAAAAATCGCCGAGCCGAAATTGTGCGGCGCTCCGTTGTGAAAATGCTTTCAGGTTCAGTTGTGTTCCTAAATTTCGCCTACCATTCCCTTTGTCAAATCATGGGCGTGATTTCGGCGAATGGGGGCATTCGCCTGGCCAGAGACAGAGCCGAAGGACGGAGCTGCTGCCCTTGCGGCCTGCCCGCGCCCGCCAACGGGATTGAGGGACACATGCAACGTAATATCGAGAAGGCCGCACCCTTTGAGCGCGCGCTCGACGCGCGCCTCGTCATGAGCGTGGTGGCCGCCGGCATCATGTCGTTCTCGGGCGTGGTGGTCGAGACCGCCATGAACGTGACGTTTCCGGCCCTGATGAGCGAGTTTGGCGTGGACACGGCCACCGTGCAGTGGATGACCACGTCGTATTTGCTGGTGCTCGCGCTCATCGTGCCCACGTCTTCCTACCTCAACCGCCGCTTTCCCACCAAGCGCGTCTTCATCTGCGCCATGGCCTTCTACGTGGCCGGCATCGTCTGCGGCATGTGCGCGGCGAGCTTCCCCATGCTTTTGTGCGGCCGCATCCTCGAGGGCATCGGCACCGGCATCGCGCTGCCGCTCATGTTCAACATCATCACCGAGCAGGCGCCCGAGAACTGCATGGGCACCATGATGGGCACGGGCATGCTCGTGAGCGCCATGGCCCCCGCGGTTGGCCCCTCGCTCGGCGGTTGGCTGGCCGAGAACTTTGGTTGGCGCGCCATCTTCGCCGCGCTGCTGCCCATTCTCATCGTGGCCTTTGTGCTCGGCGTCATTTCCATCCGCCAGAGCCACGAGGTGAGCCGTGAGCCGCTCGACCTTCTGGGCTGGGCGCTTCTGGGCGTGAGCTTCGCGGGCCTGGTCTTTGCCGTCTCCGAGGGCGGCGTGCTGGGCTGGACGAGCCCGGTGGTGCTCGGCCTCTTTGCCCTGTTCGTCGTGGCGCTCGTGCTCTTCGTGGTGCGCGAGCTGCGTGCGGGCGAGCCGCTCATCCACCTCTCCGTCTTCAAGGAGCCGGGCTTTGTGGCGGGCCTGCTCTCCATCATGCTGCTGCAGTTCAGCGTGCTGGGGCTTTCGTTCCTTTTGCCCAACTACTCCCAGCTCGTGATGGGTGCGGGGGAGACCGAGGCAGGCTCCATCCTGCTTCTGGGCTGCGCCGTCGGCGCCGTCATGGCGCCGCTTTCCGGCCGCATCCTCGACAAGCTGGGCCCCGCGCGCCCCATCCTCTGCGGCGTGGTCTGTGCGCTGATTGCTTGCGTTGCCTTTGCCTGGCTGGCCGCCCTGCGCATCGGCACGGGGCTTGCCATGGGCGTCTACGTGCTCTTTGCCTTTGGCCAGAGCCTCATGGTGGGCAACGCCATGACCTGCGCGTTGGGCCTGCTCGCGGCCGAGGTGAAGTCCGACGGCAACGCGGTCATCAACACCTTGCAGCAGCTCTCGGGCGCTATCGGCACCGCCGTGGTCACGGCTGTGGTGAACGGCTGGCAGGCGAGCGGCGCCGAGATGGCGCTCTCCACCATGCTGGGCACCCGCGAGTCCTACGTGCTCGTGAGCTACGTGGTGGTGGGCAGCCTCGTCTGCGCCGCCCTCATGTGCTGGCGTCACGGCAAGGTGGAAAAGGCGGGCGCCGGGGCGTAAGCCTGTATTGCGCGCGGCGGATTCACGTGCGCTGGTCTGAGAAGATTCGTGACGCAGCGCGTCATGAGTCGGCCGGGCCCAAGTTGCTGCCAAGACAATTCGCTACGCAGTTCGTAGTGAATTCGGCGCACTTCCAGAGCCGCCGCTTATGAGCGCCGCAATTCCAATCTTGCAAGCACCGCAACTTCTATCTATCAAAGCAAGGGCGGGCGACCAGTTTCTTCTGGCCGCCCGCCCTTTCATTCGTGCCTTGCGCCCCCCGTTTCCCTTCCACGGGACGCCCCGCTTTCGCCCGGTCCTGGCCTTGCGTCCGGGCTTTGCAAAGGGCGCCTGCGCACGCCACCCTTCCTTGGCGGGCGCGGGCTCTGCTTGCTACACCTGCTCGGCCCAGGGCTGGCGCTCGGGGGAGGCGGGGTAGTGCGGGGTGATGGCCACGTAGGGCCTCACCTTGCTCGCGAGCGTGGCCTGCGCGGCGGCGAGGCGCGCCACCGGCACGCGGTAGGGCGAGCAGCTCACGTAGTCCAGGCCCAGGTCGTAGAAGGTGCGGATGGACTCGGGGTCGCCGCCGGTTTCGCCGCAGACGCCCAGCGAGATGCCAGGACGTGCCGCGCGGCCCAGCGTGCAGGCCATCCCCACGAGCTTGGCCACGCCCTCGTCAACCGTCTCGAAGGGGTTGCGCTCGAGGATGCCGCGCTCGAGGTAGGTGGGCAGCACCTTGCCCTCCACGTCGTCGCGGGAGAAGCCCAGGGCGGTCTGCGTGAGGTCGTTCGTGCCGAAGGAGAAGAACTCTGCGTGGCGGGCGATGCGGTCGGCCATGACGGCGGCGCGCGGCAGCTCGATCATGGTGCCCACGGGAATCTCGCCCAGGCGCACGCCGGTCTCCACCTCGACCTCGATGATGGCACGCTCAACCAGCTCGCGCATCTCGCGCATCTCGGCGTTGAGGGTCACGAGAGGCACCATGATGTGCGGGCGCGGGTTCTTGCCCTCGCGCTTGAGCCTCACCGCGGCGCGGGCGATGGCGCGGGTCTGGAGCTGCGGCAGCTGCGGGTAGGCAAAGCCGAGGCGGCAGCCGCGCAGGCCGAGCATGGGGTTGGCCTCGCTTAGGGCGTCGATGCGCTCGAGAAGGGCGCGCTCGCTCGCAAGCTCCTCGTCGGTGGCGCCCAGGGCCTGCTTCTTGGCGATGTCCACGGCGATCTCGCGCGGGTTGTCGAGGAACTCGTGCAACGGCGGGTCGAGAAGGCGGATGGTCACCGAGCGGCCGTCCATGACGGAGAGGATCTGGTAGAAGTCGTCCTCCTGCGCGCGGCTGAGCTCGTCGGCGGCGCCTGCACGCTGCTCGTCGTCCTCGGCCAGGATGAAGCGCTGGATGATGTCCTTGCGCTCGCCCAGGAACATGTGCTCGGTGCGGGTGAGGCCGATGCCCTCGGCGCCCAGCTCGAGGGCGAGCTTGGCGTCTGCAGGGTTGTCGGCGTTGACGCGCACGCCCAGGCGTCGCACCTCGTCTGCCCAGGTGAGGATGGTCTCGAGGTCGCCGGTGGTGCCGGGACGCTCCAGGGCCACGGCGCCCAGCATGACCTCGCCGGTGCCGCCGTCGATGGAGATGAGGTCGCCCTCGTGCAGTGCCAGGCCGCTGCCGGCCACGCTCACCTCGCGGGCCGCCGCGTCGATGCGCAGGGCGTCGACGCCGCAGACGCAGGGCTTGCCCATGCCGCGGGCGATGACGGCCGCGTGGCTCGTCTTGCCGCCGTGGCTCGTGAGGATGCCCTTGGCCGCGGTCATGCCGGCAAGGTCGTCGGGCGTGGTCTCCCAGCGCACGAGCACGCAGGCGCGGCCCTCGGCGGCAACGCGCACGGCGTCGGCGGCGCTGAAGACCACCTCGCCCACGGCGGCGCCGGGGCTCGCGTTGAGGCCACGAGCGATGACGTTCTTCTCGGCGCCCTTGGCCACCTGCGGGTGCATGAGCTGGTCGAGCTGGGAGGGGTTGATCCGCAGCAGCGCCTCGTCGCGGGTGATGAGGCCCTCGCGCTCCATGTCCACGGCCACCTTGAGGGCCGCGGCGGCGGTGCGCTTGCCCACGCGGGTCTGGAGCATGTAGAGCTTGCCCTGCTCGATGGTGAACTCGATGTCCATCATGTCGCGGTAGTGGTTCTCGAGGATGCCGAAGATCTGCTCGAGCTGCTCGCCGGCCTGCTCGAGGCCCGGCGTGTGCTTGAGGCTCGCGATGGGCTCGGTGTTGCGGATGCCGGCCACCACGTCCTCGCCCTGGGCGTTAACGAGGTAGTCGCCGTAGAACTCGCGCTCGCCGTTTGCGGGGTTGCGCGTGAAGGCAACGCCGGAGGCCGAGGTCTCGCCCTTGTTGCCAAAGGCCATGGCCTGCACGTTCACCGCGGTGCCGAGGTCGTCGGCGATGTGGTTCTGACGGCGGTAGAGGCGGGCGCGGTCACAGTCCCAGGAGCCAAAGACGGCGGCGATGGCAAGGCGCAGCTGCACCGTGGGGTCTTGCGGGAACTCGGCGGCGCCGTCTTCGCCAGCAAGCACGGGGTACTCCTCGTCGCTCACGTTCTCGGCAAAGATCTGCTTGAACTGGGCCACGAGCTCCTGGAGCTGCTCGGCCTCAAGCTCGGCGTCGGTGGCGGCGCCGGCCTCGGCGCGCATGGCCTTGAGGGCGTCCTCGAACAGGTCGGAGTCGATGCCCATGACCACGTTGGAGAACATCTGGACGAAGCGGCGGTAGCTGTCCCAGGCAAAGCGGGCGTTGTTGGTCTGGGCGGCCAGCCCCAGCACGCTCTGGTCGTTAAGGCCGAGGTCGAGCACGGTGTCCATCATGCCGGGCATGGAGATGGGGGCGCCGGAGCGCACGGACACCAGCAGCGGGTCCTCGGCGTCTCCCAGGCGCTTGCCGCAGCGGCGCTCGAGGTCCTCGCGGGCGGCGTCCACCTCGTCGAGCAGCCCCGCGGGCCACTTGTTTCCGCTGCGGGCGTAGTCCATGCAGGTCTGGCAGGTGATGGTGAAGCCAGGCGGCACCGGCAACCCCAGGCGCGCCATCTCGGCGAGGTTGGCGCCCTTGCCGCCGAGGACGTTGTTGTCGTGGCTCGTCCCCTCGGTGACGTCGTGCCCGGCCTCATCCGCGCCAAAGCGGTAGACCCTCTTGTCCATGCGTTCCTCCCTTTGTCCCCGTCGGCGTCCCATTGCGCCGACGGGGGAGAAGGTACTCCCGTAAGGCAAGGAGAAATGTCCACGAATCCGTATACATCTAATCTTCGCAAATGACTATCGATAAGTGGACAACCTAGTTCGGTATCCGGTATTGCGTTTTCAGCTACAGAGGTTGACTACCGTTTACAGGTCATTTGCTACCGTTCGGCCGCTGGCGTATTTCGTGGCGCTGTTTGGCGTGGGTTGGAGCGGCGTAGGGTCTGGCTGGAGGTATTTGGCGTGGGTTGGAGCGGCATTAGGTTTGGCTAGCCCGGTTTGCGTGCGCTCGCTGCGAACTATTCGCGTGCTGGCTGCTGCTTGAGCCTCGCTCTCGCTTACGTGCGCACGAAGAAGGCACCCGCCGCGGCCGTGTCTTGTGCCGCGGGCGGGCGCCCTGCTCTTTGACGCCTTCGTTTGCGCTTGGCCATGCCCTCGCTAGGCTTGGGCCTCGCGGCGCTTGCCGGTGAGGCGGATGACGTCGACGCGCCATACGGCTACGCGCTCGATGCCTTCCTCGGAGAAGCGGACGGGTGCGCCGGGGGCCATGTGCTCCATGATGCGGCTGAGCCCGTGGAGCTTCTCGTCTGCGTCTGTCACGGGGGCAATGATGCCGTCTCCCATGAGGCTCTCGTAGGCATAGGAGTAGGCGCAGGAATAGGTGCCGGTGGTGACGCCAACCTCAACGTCAATCTCTATGGCTACCTGCGCTTTATTGCGCCAGGCATCAGCCTTGCGGCCTTCGTTGGCCCCGTGTAGCCACAGCGTGAGCGCAGGCTTCTCGCCGCTCGCGTCCCAGTCGAAGCCGTAGTTGAGCGGAAAGATTGCCACGCCCTCCTCGTCAGCAAATCCGATGTGGACGACGGCTGCCTTCTCCACTACGCCCAACAGGTCCTCTGCACTCGTTAGCTCGCGTTTATTGCGCCTCATCGGCCTGTGCTCGGTCATGGCTCGCCCCTTCTCGCGTCTCGGATGCGTTAAGGATGCTCCGGTGCCTTATCTGAGACAAGTCAGATTTTCGTTGACATCTCAATAAAAGTGCCTATTCTCTTGCAAGGTCAATGATTGACAAGTCAAGGAGTTTGCATGTCCAAGATGCCAAAGGTGGGCGAGGGCTATTCGCTCGTAGACGCCCACATGGCGCTCGTGCGCGCGCTACAGGCGCAAAAGGCGCTGCTCAAGCCCTTCCGCTCAACGCTCGGGCTCACCACGGGCCAGCCGCGCGTCATTTCCTACCTTGCCGTGATGGGCAGCGCCACCCAGCGAGAGATCGCCGACTATCTCTCCATGGACCCGGCCCAGGTCTGCCGCATCCTCGACGCTCTCGAGAAGAACGGCTTCGTCACCACGAGCGCCAACCCGGCCGACCGCCGCACCAAGAAGACCGAGCTCACCGAGGCGGGCCAGGCCTGCGTGCGCCCTTGGGACGAGCGTTGCCACGAGGTGGACGAGGCCATGCTCGCAGGCTTCAGCGCGACCGAGCGTGAGCAGTTCATGGACTACCTCGAGCGCGCGCGGGTGAACCTCGTGGCCAAGTGCGCCGAGGAGAAGGGCCAGGCCGGCAAGGCGTCGCAGCCCGAAACGGCCGCCGGGGCTGACGCGTGCGCGAAGGCGGCGCAGCTCGAGAAGCCCGCCGAGCCCAAGCCGGATGCCGCCGTGCCCCAGATGCCCGCTGAGCCTGGCGCGGTTACGAAGGCGGGGGAGCCCGAAAGGCTCGCCAATCCCAAGCCCGGCAATCCCTCCGAGAAGGAGGCCGCCCATGAGTGAAGTTCGCCTTCTGTGGCGCTACCTCGGCTCCTACAAGCGCGACTTCGTGCTGGCCGCCGTCTGCATGCTGTTTGAGGGAACGCTCGAGCTGCTGATCCCCTTCCTCACGGCCGGCCTCATCGACCAGGGCATCGTGGGCCACGACCTCTCCCACGTCTGGCTCACCGGCGCCGAGATGCTTGCCTGCGGCGTGACGGCGATGCTCTTCGGCATGGCCTTCTCGCGCTTCTCGGCCCGCTCGGCCATGGGACTCGGCGCCAACCTGCGCGACGCGGAGTTCGTGGCCATCCAGGGCTTCTCGTACCAAAACATCGACAAGTTCGACACCTCGTCGCTCGTGACTCGCATGACCACCGACGTCACGGTCATCCAGAACGCCGTGATGAACGGCTTTAGGCCTATGATGCGCGGCCCCGTGATGTTCAGCGCGGGACTGGTGCTCGCGAGCCTGCTGAACGCACGGCTGGCCTGCATCTTCTTTGTGATGCTGCCGCTTTTGGCCGTGGCGCTCGTGCTCATCGTGCGCCACGTGGCGCCGCTCTACCGCCTGCTGCAGACCGTGATGGACCGCCTGAACGAGGTGGTGCAGGAAAGCGCCACCGCCATCCGCGCCGTCAAGGCCTTCGTGCGCGGCGAGTGGGTGGAGCAGCGCTTTGGCCGGGTGAACGACGAGCTCAGCGCCACCTCCACGCGCACCTTCCGAGGCGCGGTGCTCAACCTGCCGCTCTTCCAGACCGTGATGTACACCATCGACGTCCTCGTGATGGCGCTGGGCGGCCGCATGATCTTGAACGGCGAGCTCACGGTGGGCGAGCTCACGGGCTTCATGAGCTACGTGCTGCAGATCACCAACTCCCTCATGATGATCAGCAACGTATTCTTGCTGCTCACGCGCGCCTTCGCGAGCGTGGAGCGCGTGAGCGAGGTTTTGGACGAGCGGCCAACCATCGAGGCGCCGGCGAAGGCCGCCGACGTGGCGGCGGACTCGTCCGTGGAGCTGCGCCACGTGGGCTTCAAGTACAGCGCCGACGCCGCGGCCAACGTGCTCGAGGACATCTGCCTCAAGTTCCCGGCGGGCTCCACCGTGGGCATCCTGGGCGGCACCGGCTCGGGCAAGAGCTCGCTCGTCTCGCTGCTGCCGCGCCTCTACGACGCCAGCGAGGGCCAGGTGCTCGTGGGCGGGCGAGACGTGCGCGAGTACGACCTGCACGCCCTGCGTGCCGCGGTGACGCTCGTGCCCCAGACCTGCGTCTTGTTCACCGGGACCGTGCGCGAGAACCTGCTGTGGGGAAACGCCAACGCCACGGACGCCGAGCTGCTCGAGGCCTGCAGGCTCGCCTGCGCAGACGAGTTCCTCGAGCGCATCGGCGGGCTCGACGCGGACCTGGGCCACGGCGGTGCGGGCGTCTCGGGCGGGCAACGCCAGCGCCTCTGCATCGCGCGCGCCCTGGTGGGCCACCCCAAGGTCATCATCTTCGACGACTCCACGAGCGCGGTGGACATGGCGACCGACGCACGCATCCGCGAGGGGCTTGCGAGCCTCACCGACGTCACCAAGTTCATCGTGGCCCAGCGCATCGCCTCGGTGCAGGACGCCGACGCGGTCGTGATCTTGGACGAGGGACGGGTGCACGCCGTCGGCACACCAGCCGAGCTGCTTGCAAGCGACCCCATCTACCAGGAGCTCTATCGCACGCAGGTCGCCAGCGGAGAGGAGGAGTAATGGCAGCGTTCACCACCAAGGGCGGCTTCAAGAAGCCGCAGAACCTCAAGCGGACCACCGGCCGCCTGCTCGCCTACATGGGCGGGGCGCGCAAGACCCTGCTCGCCGTGGGCGTGCTCGCGAGTGTGTGCGCCCTCTGCCAGCTGGCCGGCACCTACATGATCAAGCCCGTGGTCAACTGCCTGGCCTCGGGCAACGTCTCCGGCTTCACGAGAGGCGTCACCGCCGCGGCGGTTATCTACATTGTGGGGGCGTCCTGCGCCCTGGGCTACACCCAGGCCATGGTGGGCGCCGCCCAGCGCGTGGTCTCAAAGATCCGCGCCGACCTCTTCGCTCACCTGCAGGGGCTGCCCGTCTCCTTCTTTGACAGCACGCGCACCGGCGACGTCATGAGCTACTTCACCAACGACGTCGACACGGTCTCCGAGGCGCTCAACAACAGCTTCGCCAACGTCATCCAGGCCTCCATCCAGGCCTTTGGCACCACCGTGCTGCTCTTTGTGCTCGACTGGCGCCTCACCATCGTCACCGTTGCCTGTGACGTCGCGCTCATCGCGTACGTGCGCCTGGCCGGCAGGCGCAGCTCGGCCTTCTTTGGCAAGGCGCAGCGCCGACTGGGCGAGCTCGACGGCTACGCGCAGGAGATGTGCGAGGGACAGAAGGTGGTGCAGGCCTACAACCACGAGGACGCCAACATCGCCGAGTTCCGTGCCCTCAACGAGGAGTTGCGCGCGAGCGGCACGGCGGCCCAGACCTATGCCGCCACGATGGTGCCCATCACCGTGGCCATGACCTACACCAACTACGCCATCGTGGCCGTGCTGGGATCCATCCTGGCCGCAAACGGCCTTACCGACATGGGCAGCCTCGCGAGCTACCTGGTGTTCGTTCGCCAGGCGGCGATGCCGTTCAACCAGGTGACGCAGCTTGGCAACTTCCTGCTCGGCGCGCTTGCGGGTGCCGAGCGCATCTTCTGCGCCATGGACCTCGACCCCGAGGTTGACGAGGGCGCGGTGCGCCTCGAGCACGGGGGAGAGGGCGACCATGAGGGTTGGGAGTGGGTGGCCGCAGACGGCGCTACCACGCCGCTTGCGGGCGACGTCCGCTTCAGCGACGTGACCTTTGGCTACAAGGCCGAGAAGAAGGTGCTCGCCAACCTCACCCTCTACGCAAAGCCGGGCCAGAAGATCGCCTTCGTGGGCTCCACGGGCGCGGGCAAGACCACCATCACCAACCTCATCAACCGCTTCTACGAGGTCAACGGCGGCACCATCACCTACGACGGCATTGACGTCCGCGACATCGAGAAGGCGAGTCTGCGCCACAGCCTGGGCATCGTCTTGCAAGACACCCACCTGTTCAGCGGCACCATCGCCGACAACATCCGATTCGGCAAGCTCGACGCCACCGACGAGGAGGTGCGCGCCGCCGCCAGGACGGCCAACGCAGACGGCTTCATCTCGCGCTTGCCCCACGGCTACGACACGATGGTGACGAGCGACGGCGCCAACCTCTCGGCCGGCCAGCGTCAGCTCATCGCCATTGCCCGCGCCGCCGTGGCAGACCCGCCCGTGCTCATCTTGGACGAGGCCACGAGCTCGGTGGACACCCGCACCGAGGCCCTCATCGAGCGCGGCATGGACGCCCTCATGGCCGGACGCACGGTGTTTGTCATCGCGCACCGACTCTCAACGGTGAGAAACGCCAACGCCATCATGGTGCTGGAGCACGGGCGCATCGTGGAGCGCGGCACGCACGAGGAGCTGCTTGCCGAGCACGGACAGTATTGGCAGCTGTACCATGGCTTGAAGGAGCTTGGCTAGCGGGTTCGCTGCCGGGCGGGTTGGCGAGCCGTGCGAGGAGGACACATGGCAGGGAAGAGGTTTCGCAGGTCTCGGGCGGACGAGGGGTCAAGGCCGTTTCATGGCGTCAACCTCTCGGGCTGGCTTGTGCTCGAGCCTTGGGTCACGCCCTCCCTGTTTGCGGGGACCGGCGCGTTTGACGAGCTTGAGCTTGCGGAAGCCGTGGAACCTTCCCGCTACGAGAAGATGCTCGAGCGCCATCGCGAGGAGTTCATCGGCGAGCAGGACTTCGCCCGCATAGCCTCGCGCGGCTATGACGCCGTCCGCCTGCAGCTGCCGTGGTTCGTCTTTGGCGAGTCGGGCCCCTTGCGCGGCCCTTCGGCAGGCTGCCTTCGCTATGTCGACCTCGCCTTTGACTGGGCGCAGGCCGCGGACCTTGACGTGCTTCTCGACGTCGCGCTTATGCCCGGGCAGGACCCGCTCTCTTCCGCCAACTTCTTTGGCGAGGTCGAGAGCCTGCGCGATGCCGTCATCGAGGTGGCCGCGGCCTTGGCCTCGCGCTACGAGGGCCGTTCCAACTTCATGGGCATCCAGCCCGTTGACGAGCTCCGCGCGCGCGAGCGCAAGGGCTTCCATGTGGTTGAGGGCGTGCCGCCCCACCTCATCCGCAACTTCTACCGCGACGTCTACGATGCGGTGCGTGAGGCGGCCGGCCCCTCCCCGTTCATCGTCTTCAATGACGCGGGCGCGCCGGGGGCCTGGCGCGGCTTCATGTCGCCCTCGCGCTACGAGAACGTGTGGCTCGATTGCCACGTCTATCACTATTCCGAGGCCATGAACGCGTCGGGCCCCGCCGGCGTGCGCAAGCTCGTGGAGGACTCGCGGGCCTATGTGGACGCCGCTCGCAAGAGCGGGCTGCCGGTCATGGTGGGCGAGTGGTCGAGCGCCTTGCCGCTGGCAGACGCTGGCATGACGCCGGAGGGGCGCATCGCGCTCGAGCGCGTCTACATTGCGGGCCAGATGGGCGCCTTCGCGCAAAGTCGCGGCTGGTTCTTCCAGACTTGGAAGACCGAAGGCCGCCTCTCGAGCTGGGACGCCCGTGTGGCCCTCTCGAGCTTCGAGAACGGGATGTTCGACTAATGGGGGAGATCGTGAGGGATAGCTTTGAGCCTGAGGCTGACGAGACCGGCGCGGACTTGACGGCTGCGGATGCGGCTGCCGGCGGCATGCTCTCCCTGGTGGGCACCCCCATCGGCAACCTCGCTGACGCCTCGCCGCGCGTGCTTGACACCCTGCGCGCCGCCGACGTGTTGCTGTGCGAGGACACCCGTGTCACGAGCAAGCTGCTCGCGCGCTTTGGCATTCGAGTGCCGCTCGAGCGCTGCGACGAGAACGTCATCGCGAGCCGCGTCGAGGGCGTGCTCGCGCGTGTGGCGGCCGGGCAGCGCGTGGCCTTCGTGAGCGACGCCGGCATGCCCGGAGTGTCCGACCCCGGCCAGCGCCTCGTGGACGCCGCACTCGATCAGGGCCTGACTGTCGAGGTCATTCCCGGTCCCAGTGCCGTGACCTGCGCCCTCGTTGCGAGCGGCCTTGCCATGGACCACTTCTTCTTCGAGGGCTTCCTTCCGCGCAAGGCCGGCGAGCGTGCCCGTCGCCTGGCCGAGCTCGCGCCCATCCCCGGCGCGCTCGTCTTCTACGAGAGCCCGCACCGCGTCTGCGCTTCCCTCGATTCCATCGCCGAAGCCTTCCCGGCGCGCCGCGTGGCCCTCGTGCGCGAGCTCACCAAGCTCCACGAGGAGTGCGCGCGAGACGTCTCCGGCGCCCTTGCCGAACGCATCCGCGAGCGCGGCGAGCTGCGCGGCGAGTGTGTCATCGTGGTGGAGGGCCCCAGCTCAGACGAGCTTGCATCCCTGCGCCATGCCGCCGCGGGAGGGCCGGCCACCGTGGAGGAGGCCATCGAGCAGGGCCTTGCCGCCGGCGAGCCCAAGAGCTCCCTGGCCAAGCGCCTGGCCAAGCAGTTCGGCCTGCCCAAGTCCGAGGTCTACGACAAGATTCTGGCCAGCTAGCCGTATGAGTCTTCCTGTCCCATCTCTGCTGATGGGGCGCCCGTGCATGATGGGCTGAGGTTGTGCCAAGCGGCTGCGCCCGGGTCACAGGACCGTCGCTGGCTATCGGGCGCAGTAAATGCTCCTCGCGCCCCGCCGGCCGCCCCGGCCTGTCCGTCCGGGCGCAAACGCCGCGCTCGCGCTACAATCTCCCGTGGCTCATTCGCCTGCGCCGGCTCATCTGCCGGCGCACGTCATTAGAAGAGGTTCATCACATGGCAGACTCCAAGCCCTCGTACTTCGTCACCACGCCCATCTACTACGTCAACGCCGACCCGCACCTGGGAACCGCGTACTCCACGATCCTGGCCGACGTCCAGGCGCGCTTCCGCCGCGCCGCCGGCTATGACGTCAAGTTCCTCACGGGCATGGACGAGCACGGCGAGAAGGTCGCCGAGGCTGCCGCCAAGCACGACATGACGCCGCAGGAGTGGACCGACTCCCAGGCCCCGCACTTCAAGGACCTGTGGGAAAAGCTCGAGATTTCCAACGACGACTTTATCCGCACCACCGAGCCGCGCCAGCACCACGCCGTGCAGTACCTCTGGGAGCGCATGAAGGAGAGCGGCTACCTCTATAAGGGCAGCTACGACGGCTGGTACTGCGTGCCCGACGAGACCTACTTCACCGACACCCAGGTGAAGAAGGGCGACGAGGAGTACGGCAGCGAGGGCCAGCACCTCTGCCCGGATTGCCACCGCCCGCTCGAGCGCGTGCAGGAGGAGAGCTACTTCTTCAAGCTCTCCGCCTTCCAGGACAAGCTTCTCGCCCTCTACGACGAGCACCCCGAGTTCGTCCAGCCCGACTTCCGCATGAACGAGGTCCGCAGCTTCGTCGAGGGCGGCCTGAACGACCTGTCCGTCTCGCGCACGAGCTTCGACTGGGGCATCAAGGTCCCCTTTGACGAGGGCCACGTCACCTACGTGTGGTTTGACGCCCTGCTCAACTACATGACGGCCGTGGGCTACGGCGTGGACTGTGGCGAGGCCCGCGCCGAGCTTGCCTTCCGCTGGCCTGCCAACCTGCACATCGTCGGCAAGGACATCATTCGCTTCCACTGCGTCATCTGGCCGGCCATGCTCATGGCCATCGGCGAGGCCCTGCCCGAGCACGTCTTTGCCCACGGCTTCCTCACCGTCCGCAACGCCGAGACGGGCGCCGCGGAGAAGATGTCCAAGAGCCGCGGCAACGCCATCGCGCCGGCCGATGTCATGAAGCTGCTCGGCGTCGAGGGCTACCGCTACTACTTCATGACCGACGTGGTGCCCGGCACCGACGGCGCCATCTCCTTCGAGCGCATGGAGCAGGTCTACAACGCCGACCTCGCCAACAGCTGGGGCAACCTCATCAGCCGCTCCACCAACATGAGCATCAAGTACTTCGAGGGCGCCGCCCCTGCCGCCCCGGCTTGCGCCGATGCCTTCGAGAACCCGCTGGCCAAGGCTGCCGAGGGCATCTACGATCGCTACTTCGAGGCCATGGGCAAGCTCGACTACGTGGGCGGCAAGGACTGCGCCATGGAGCTCATCCACGCGGCCAACCACTACATCGAGGACTCCGAGCCCTGGACGCTCGCCAAGGACCCGGCAAAGGCCGAGCAGCTCGCCTTCGTCATCTATAACCTGCTCGAGTCCATCCGCATCGCCGCGCACCTGCTTGCGCCCTTCATGCCCACCACGAGCGCCGAGGCCCTGCGCCGCATCGGCTGCGCCGAGGAGGCCGGCTCCGACGACCTGCGCGCCATGTGCGAGTGGGGCCGCCTGGCCGGCGGCAATCCCGTGGAGAAGGGCGACGCCCTCTTCCCGAGGCTCGTCAAGGAGTAGTTCTGTCTTTGCGGCTCCGCCGTCTCCGGTGCCTGCCTTGCGGCCCTTCGGCCCCAGGCAATCTCCGGTGCGGCGGGGCCTTTCTCGTTTTTTGCCCCCAGAGATTCGTGAAGGGACCTGCCCATGACGACATCGCCGCTCGCGTCCCCTGCGGCCACGCGCTCGCTGCTCGAGGAGTTCGGCCTTGCCACCAAGCACCGCCTGGGGCAGAACTTCTTGGTGGACAACCACGTCATTGAGCGCATCTGCCAGCTGGCAGAGCTTGAGGGGACCGAGCGCGTGCTCGAGGTTGGTCCCGGCATCGGTACCCTCACGCTCGCGCTTCTCCAGGAGGCCGCGCAGGTGGTCTCCGTGGAAGCCGACCCCGAGCTCGAGCCCGTGCTGGCTCACCACGCAGACGAGCGCAGCGGCTTTGCCTACGTCATGGGCGACGCCCTCAAGGTCTCTCCCAAGCGCATAGCCGAGGCCGCGGGCGGCGAACCCACGGTATTCGTGGCCAATCTGCCCTACAACGTGGCGGCCACCATCATCTTGCAGTTCTTCCAGACCATGCCGGCGCTCGAGCGTGCCGTGGTGATGGTGCAGAAGGAGGTGGCAGACCGCATCGCCGCCGCCCCCGGCAACCGCACCTACGGCGGCTACACCGCCAAGCTGGCCCTATATGGCGAGGTGACCGGTCGCTTCGAGGTGCCGCCCCGCTGCTTCATGCCGGCTCCGCACGTGGACTCGGCCGTGGTGCGCATCGACCGGCGCGAGCTCGTGTTGCCGGAAGGCGTGGCGGTGGCAGACGTCTGCGGCGTCATCGACGCGGCCTTCGCCCAGCGCCGCAAGACCATCCGCAACTCCATGGCCGCCAAGGGTTTTGACAAGGCCGCGCTCGACGCCGCCTTCGCGTCCTGCGGCATCGAGCCCACCTGCCGAGCCGAGACCCTGGCCGCGGCCGACTTCATGTGCCTTTCTGCCGAGCTCGCTCGAATGGGGTCCGTGGGGGAGGCCCTGCGATGAGCCACGCGGCGATGACCATCACGGACGCCCTCACGCTCGCCGACGGCCAACTCTTCCACACCAAGAAGGGAAAGGCCCGCGACTACCCGCGCCCGCTGGCCCCGCTCGCGGACACCCACGGCCACCTCACGGTGCTGCGAAGCCATGACCCGGCGCTGGCCGTGGCCCGTGCGGCCTTGGCCGGCGTGCGCCTGCTCGTGGTGCCCATCGACCCGGTGGGGGACTGCGGCCTCGACCCGACCGACTCTATGCCACGTCGCACGCCAGCCCAGCTCGTCTCCTTCATCGACGAGTGCGCCGAGCTTGCCTCCGAGCTTCTGTTGGAGTTTGCCGAGGCCGGCCTTAAGCCGCCCGCGTTCGAGGGTTTCCCGGACGCTCCCGGCTGCACCACCGAACTGCCGCTTGACCTGCGATTTATTGCCGGCTCCCACCCCTACAACGCCCCGTATTTCGACGACGCGGCCGAGGCCCGCATGCGCGAGCTGCTCCCTGCCGGTCGTTGCGTCGGCGTGGGCGAGATCGGCCTGGACTTCGGCCCCTATAGTGAAGTCGACCTCGATACACAGATGCGCATCTTCAGGCGCCAGCTCCTCATGGCCCATGAGCTCAACCTGCCCGTGGAGCTGCACGTGAGGGACGCCGTCGACGACCCGGGGGCCACGGCACATCGTCTGTCCGCAGAGCTTTTGGCCGAGGTGGGCGTGCCCAAGGCGGGCTGCGACCTTCACTGCTTCACGAGCGGGCCCGAGGTCCTCGAACCCTTTGTGGAGCTGGGCTGCACCATCGCCTTTGGCGGGGCGGCGACCTTCTCCAAGAGCGACGACATCCGCGCGGCTGCCGCAAAGGCGCCGCAGAACCTCATCGTCACGGAGACCGACAGCCCCTATATGGCCCCGGTTCCCCTGCGCGGCGAGGAGTGCGAGCCTGCCATGGTGGCCTTCCAGGCCTCCTGCGTGGCCGACGTGCGCGAGGCCGCCGGCGTGGCCAGCCGCGATGAGACCTACCGAGCCCTCTGGGAGAACGCGCTCGACCTCTTCGGCCTTCGCTAGCTTCGTTTGCGTCAATTTGTGCCCGCCTTCGCTCATGGCTGCTACGATAGGCATCCGACTATTCACGCGGGCTCGCCCGCGCAACGATTGGAGAACCATGGGCAACAACCTCCGCGTCGCCGTCCTGTTCGGCGGCACCTCCAGCGAGCACGACATCTCCCTGCGCTCCGCAGCCAACGTGCTTGGCGAGCTTGCCGGGCTCAACTTCGAGCTCACGCTCGTGGGCATCACGCGAGAGGGCCAGTGGCTCAACTACACCGGCGAGCTGTCTGACGTGGTTGAGGGCGACCCCTGGGCTTCACACGACACCTGTCCCGTGGTCGTGGTCCCCGGCGGCGGCCTCTGCCGCCACGAGGCCGACGGGACCCTCACCAAGCTCGAGCTCGACGTGGCGCTGCCGGTGCTCCACGGCCAGGGTGGCGAGGACGGCATCACCCAGGCTCTGCTCGAGAGCGCGGGCGTGCCCTACGTGGGCTGCGGCGTGCTCTCCAGCGCCGTGTGCATGGACAAGGACGTCTCCCACCGCCTGGCGGGTGCCGCCGGCGTGCGCGTGCCCAAGTGCGAGGTGCTCCACCGCGGCTCCACCGAGGCTGAGGTTGCCGCGGCCGTGGAGGCCTGCGGCGGCTACCCCGTCTTCGTCAAGCCCACGCGCGGCGGCTCGTCCTTCGGCGTCTCCAAGGTGAGCGACGCCTCCGAGATGGCCCAGGCCGTCGAGGTGGCCCTCTCTCTCGACCCAAAGGTCTCCGTGGAGGAGGCCATCGTGGGCACCGAGGTGGGCTGCGCCGTCATCGGCGACGCCGTGAGCGGCCTTGAGATGGGCGTGGTGGACGAGACGGTCGTCACCGACGGCGGCTTCTTCCACATCCACCAGGACCAGACGGCCGGCGCCTCGGCCAGCTCCATGAACTCCTCGCTTCGCTGCCCGGCCCAGATTTCTGAGGCCGACATGGAGCTCGTGCGCAAGACGGGCTTTGAGGTCTACCAGGCACTTTGCTGCTCAGGCTTTGCCCGCGTTGACCTCTTCGTCACGCCCGGGCATGAGGTCGTCTTCAACGAGGTCAACTCCATCCCGGGTCTCACGCGCTACAGCCGCTTCCCCGAGATGATGGCCGCCTCCGGCCGCAAGCTCTCCGACGTCCTCTCCCAGCTCATCGAGGCCGCCGCCTCCGGCCAGGCCCGCTAGGCGCGCGGCCTTCTCAACCGGCGACGGCGCAGCGGCGATGGGCATCGGCGTTTTACAGAACCCGCATTGCTTGGCCTTCTCGCAGGGCCTGGTGTCTGCCGGCCGAAGCGTTGACATGGCGGCCTTGGCAATGCGGTGGCCTGAGGTTCGAAATCCCGTCCCTGTGGTTCTTCCGTGTGCCCGCCTTGCCGGCGACGCCTCCTTGCGGCCATGAGCGCGCCCGCCTCGCATAACCGTTTTGCCTGCTCGCTTTCCCTCGGCCTTTCCGTCGCGGGCAAGGCCGCCCGCGAGCTTGCCTGGCCCACTCGCTGCCTTGTCTGCGATGAGCCGGGAGAGCTCATATGCGAGTGCTGTCGTGCCAGGCTCGCCTGGATTGACCAGCGCTGGGCCTGTCCCAACTGCGGGGCCCCCAACGGCTGGCTCGCCTGCACCGAATGCGACCAGGCAAAGGGAAGCTCTTGGGAGACGCGCGCCTGCGTCTGCGCCCTGCCGCTCGAGGGTGCGGCCCGCCAGCTCGTGGTTGGCTACAAGGACGCGGGGGAGCGCCGGCTTGCCCCCGCCATTGCCGCGGCCATGGAGACGGCCCTCACCGAGGCTGCCGGCTGCGCCGCCCAAGACGGCACCGCGCGCTTTGACGCGGCGGCAATCGACGCCGTTTGCTTCGTGCCCGCAACGGCGGCCGCCTACCGTCGCCGTGGCTTCGACCACATGGAAGAGGTCTGCCGCTGCGTTGCTGCCTACCTCGGCCTTCCCATGGCAGACGTGTTGGCTAGGCCCTATGCTCAAGACCAGCGCAGCCTCGGCCGCGACGAGCGAAGCAAGAACACCGAGGGCAGCGTCACCGTCTTGTCTGACGTGAGCGCCTGCTCGCTGCTGCTCTTGGATGACGTGGTCACGACCGGCGCCTCCATGAGGGCCTGCGCCCGCGCGCTGCTCGCGGCCGGCGCCTCCGAGGTCACGGCCTGCGCCCTTGCCCGTGCCTACTAGGCTCGCGTTCATAGGTTCACCATCTCCGAGCTGCTATAATGCAAAAGTCTCATTCAGGTCTGTGGTTGCGGGCCGGTGGGAACGCTTCGTCGCGCGGCCAAAGTGGCCGCGTTTTCATTGCGTCTCCCTGCGGGCCAACAGGTCCGCAGCCGGCCCTAGTCCATGCCAGACGAGGGCAAAGGGATCCACGTAAGCGCTGGCGTGCGCGCCTGCGCGAGCATGGCTCGTCCTAGAGGTAAGTCGTACCGTCCGTCATACGAGGGGCATACCGCCCCGCGGGCGAGAGGGCCAGTAGTGGCGGGCGCCGCGGCGTCCAAAGCAACCGCCCCGGTGCGCGAGTGTGGGGTCAAATACCAGGTCAGCTGACTGAGACGTACTGACGAAGCGGCGCGTACGCGCCGAGTTCCAGACCGGGCGCGCCGCGCCCCCGACACGAGGAGACTCGATGACCCGCACCACGGCCGCTAGGTTCGCCGCCTTGCTCGCTGCTTCCACGCTCGCCCTTACG
Organism: Prevotella sp. CAG:279; assembly: GCA_963653485.1. Taxonomy (GTDB): domain Bacteria; phylum Actinomycetota; class Coriobacteriia; order Coriobacteriales; family Atopobiaceae; genus Parolsenella. The sequence continues at coordinate 44,246 of CAVJWS010000001.1, read as the reverse complement.
GGGTGCGCAAACCCCATCGACGTCGTTGTGTCGTCGGTCTCTTCGCCCTCCGTGGCAGACGCGCTTGCGGCACAGTCCGCCTCCGTGGGCACCTCGCTTTCTACGCCCACCCTGCTTGAGGACGGCGTGCTCACCGTCGGTCTTAACCAGAGCGCCAACGCGCCGATGTGCGTGACGGCCCAGGACGGCTCCTATCTCGGCTATGACGTCGACACGGCGTATGCCATCGGCTCGCAGCTCGGCCTTGAGGTCAAGCTCGTGTCCGTCTCCAACGCCGCTTCTGCCGTGGGAACCGAATGCGACATCGTCATGAGCTCCAAGTCCTCCGTCTCTGGCGAGGCCACCGTGGTCGGCTCCTATGCCGAGGACTCCACCGCCTTCTTCTACAAGGGCGAGGAGAAGGTGAGCGAGAAGGGCAGCCTGTTGAGCAAGAACTTTGGCGTGCAGGACGGCTCCGCCTCAATGCAGCTGCTCAAGCGTAGCGACCTGCAGGCAACCATCACCACCTTCAGCAACCTCAACGATGCCTTTGCCGCGCTTGAGCAGGGTTCGATTGACTATGTGCTGTGCGATGCGAACTCCGGCGCCTACCTTGCCGGCGCCTATTCCGACATTGCCTGCGCGGGCACCATCACCTCTCCCGAGAGCGTGGGATGCGCCGTGGCCTCCACCAACACCGAGCTGCAGAACTACGTCAAGGAGGCGCTTGACGCCATCGCCTCCAACGGCGTGGGCGACATCATTCGATCCAAGTGGCTCTCTGGCATGAGCCCGCTCACCGACGCCTCGGTCGTCTCCAACATCTCCATCTCTGCCGGCTCCGTGGCGGGCGCCAGCGACACAGCCAACGTCAACGGCGGGGCTTCCGGCGTGCTTGACGGCTCCACCGCCGGCGCCAACGCCGCGACCGTCTCCGACTAGCGCGTTCGGCCGCACCCTTTGGCCTGCTGTGAAGGGTGCAATCGGCGGACGGTCAATTTGAGTTTCTGGGCTTTGGCTTGCCTTAGTTGGGTATCTAAGACACAACGATTTCCTGATGAGAAATCGCGAACTGCCAAAGCTCTAAGGTTGGAGGCTTCATGGACATCAAGGTTTCCGGTCGCAAGGTAACTGTTACCGATGCGCTGCACAGCTATGTTGACGAGAAGATCGGCGACGCCCTTGGCGTGTTCGACATCCAGCCCATGACCTGCGACGTCGTGCTCCGCGTAGAGAAGAACCGTTCTAACCCCGAGGCCGCCGTCTGCGAAGTCACGGTTCGCGTCCGTGACAACGTCGTGCGCGTGGAGAGCGCCGACAACGACATGTACGCCGCCATCGACATCGCGGCCGACAAGGTCACGCGCCAGATTCGCAAGTTCAAGACCAAGGTCATCGACCACCGCCAGCGCACCCAGGGCCTGCCCGTGGCCCCCATGCCCGAGAATCTCGCCGACCTCATCGAGGGTGAGCCCGAGGATGACGAGCTCGTGCGCGAGAAGGTCATTGACCTGCCGCCCATGACCGAGGAAGAGGCCCTCGTCCAGACAGACCTCATCGGTCATGACTTCTACGTCTTCACCAACGCCACCACCGGCCTTGTGAACGTCATCTACCGTCGCAAGAACGGCGGCTACGGAATCATCAAGCCCAAGATTGAGGAGCCAGATGAGTAGCGATAACGCTAACGACAACAACCTTGAGGCCGCGGGCTTTTCGGAGCCCGCGGCCGTCGCATGCGAAGGCGACGAGTCCGAGGGCGAGCTGCAGGGCGTTGCCGAGATCGCCCGCGAGGCCAGCGCGAGCTATCGCAGGGACGGCCAGTGCCGCATCATCGTGGACTCGTGCGCGGACTTCGCGCCCGAGGTGGCGCGCGCCCTCGGCGTGGAGGTCGTGCGCTTCCCCTTCGTTATGGCAGACGGCGAGCACCTGGACGATATCTGGCAGTCTATGAGCGCCCACGAGTTCTACGACCGTATGCGCAACGGCGAGCATGTCACCACCTCCGCCGTCACGCCCGGCGCCTACCTCGAGGTCTTCGAACGCGCGGCCGCTTCCGGCGTGCCGGCCGTCTACCTCGCCTTCACGCGCGGCCTTTCCTCGAGCGTGGACGCCGCGCGCACCGCGGCCGAGATGGTGATGGAGAACCACCCCGGTTACGAGATGTACGTGGTGGACAACCTCTGCCCCTCGGCTTCCGCCGAGCTGCTCGCCATCGAGGCGGTGCGCCAGGTGGGCAACGGCCTCACGGCCAAGGAGCTCGTGGAGTGGGCCGAGGAGGCCCGCTACTACATCCAGGGCTACTTCACGCTCGATAGCTTCGATTCGCTGGCACGCGGCGGGCGCATTCCGCCTGCGGCTGCCACCGTGGGCGGCAAGCTCGACATCAAGCCCGAGCTTTCCTACGACCTCAGCGGCTCGCTTACGCTGCGCGGCATGTGCCGCGGCCGCAAGAAGGCCTTGCGTGCCATCATCGCCGACTTCAAGGCCAACTACATCGGCGCGGACGGTGTGGTGACCCACATGCCCATCGGCATCGTGGACTCCGACGCCGAGAAGGACGCCCGCTGGCTTGCGGACCAGATCCGCAAGGAGCCCGGCTGCCAGGACATCCCCATCATCCGCAGCTCCGTCTCGCCGGCCATCGGCGCCCATGTTGGCCCGGGCATGGTGGCCTGCGTGTTCTGGGGCAAGGATCGTCGCGAGGCGCTTAGCTTCACCGACCGCCTGGCCCGCAAGGTCAAGGGTAGGTAGGGAGTCGGGACTGCGGCATCGGCCCCGCTTTTCACTTGCGCGTTCTTACCGATGTCGTGCTTTTGCGCGGGAGCCGTCTGCGCGCGGCAACTTTGCAGATGGGAGAACGTGCGCCAGCGCTTTTGGCTTTGCCCCCGCGGAACCTATGCGGCTAGGAGAGCGTTTTCCTGTGCGTTGCGCCCGCGCCTTTCGAGTTGCGCGCTTGGGCTTTGCTTGGGGCGTGGGCCCCAAGGAAGCTGCGCGCGGCATCGCCGCCCTGTTTTGTGTTCGTACGTTTATAAGCTCGCCGCCTGAGGCGACAGAGAGGATTTGCATGGCAACTACCGAGAAGCCCAAGGTCGCCTTCATCGGCACCGGCATCATGGGCGCCCCCATCGCCGGTCACATCATGGACGCCGGCTACGAGCTCGCCGTCTACAACCGAACCAAGGAGAAGGCCGCCGGCCTCATCGAGCGCGGCGCCGCATGGGCGGCAAGCCCGGCCGAGGCCGCCAAGGACGCCGACGTCATCTTCACCATGCTCGGCTACCCGTCCGACGTGGAGGACGTCTACCTTGCAGGCGAGGGCCTTCTGCGCAGCGCCAAGAAGGGCGCCTGGCTCATCGACCTCACCACCTCCTCGCCCCAGCTCGCCCGTGACATCCACGACGCGGCCGAGGTCGAGGACAAGCACGCCTTCGACTGCCCCGTGACCGGCGGCGAGTCCGGCGCCATCGACGGCACCCTCACGCTCATCGCGGGCATCTCCGAGGCCGACGCCGCCCCCGTGGCCGCCGTGCTCGAGACCTTCTCGTCCAAGATCTTCTACTTTGACGCCGCGGGCGCCGGACAGACGGCCAAGCTCTGCAACCAGGTCTCCTTGGCCGGCTGCATGGTGGGCATGGCCGACGCCCTGGCCCTTGCCGAGCAGGGCGGCCTTGACGCCTCCCGCATGCTCGAGATGGTCGGCTCCGGCATGGGCGGCTCCCGCGCGCTTTCGAGTCTTGGCCCCAAGGCCCTCGAGGGCGACTACAAGCCGGGCTTCCTCGTGGAGCACTTCCGCAAGGACCTGGGGCTTGCCATCGAGCAGTCCGAGGACCTCGAGATCACGCTGCCCGGTACCGAGACGGCCTACACCCTTTACGACATGCTCACCCAGATCGGCGGCGCGCGCCTGGGCACCCAGGCCATTCGCCTGCTCTACTGCGAGCAGGCCGACGCCGTGGCGGCAGGCCTTGACTGGGACAAGCTCGACATGAGCGTCTTCGAGGGCGAGGACGGCTGCTGCTGCGGCCACGACCACGACGGCGACCACGAGTGCTGCGGCGGCCACGACGGCGAGTGCGGCTGTGGTGGCCACGGCCACGACGCCGACCACGAATGCTGCGGCGGCCACGGCTGCTGCGGCGAGGAGTAGCTCGTGGCAGACGGTTTCGGCATCACCATCGTCAGCATCCTGTTCGCGGTCTTTGGCATCGTCATAGGCTTCCATCTGGGAGAAGAGGCCGGCGCTCGCGTTGAGGGCGCCGGCGCCTACGCGCTTGCCAACGTCGCGGCGGTGCTGCTCGGCGGCATCCTCTTCATGTTCGTCTGGGCCACCGGCTACGTGGTGCTCGGCATGTTCTCCGTCGGCGCCGTGGCGGGCGCCGTGGCGGGACTCAAGTTCGGCTACGGCGAGTCGGTGGGCCCCTGGAAGTTCGTCGACCGCCTCATGACGCCGGCCGCGCGCCATCGCGACCGCGAGCGGGCACGCGCCCGCAAGGCCGAGCGTGCCCGCGCGGCCAGCGGCAAGCCCGAGCCCGAGCTCATGAGCGTCAAGGGCAAGGACAGGGAGGGGGAGAGGTAGGCCATGGCAGACATGAACCCCAACATGGCCATGGCTCCTCAGGGCACCATCGCCGTTCTCATCGACTACGAGAACCTCGCACTTGGCACCGGCAAGCGAGACCGCCGCGGCCACCAGAAGCCCGGCCCCGCGCCCGACGTGAAGAAGATCCTCGAGCGCCTGGTTGACAAGGGCCGTATCGTGGCCAAGCGCGCCTACTGCGACTGGCAGCGCTTCGACGACGCCGTGGCGCCCCTGCACGAGCTGGGCATCGAGCTCATCGAGATCCCGGACCGCGCCTACACCGGCAAGAACTCGGCTGACATCCGCCTTGCGGTTGACGCCGTGGAGATGTGCCTCACCAAGAACCACATCGACACCTTCGCCATCCTCTCCGGCGACTCGGACTTCTCGCCGCTCGTCTCCAAGCTCCGAGAGTTCAACAAGACGGTCATCGGCGTCGGCATGCGCGAGGCCACGAGCACCCTGCTCACCGAGGTCTGCGACGAGTTCATCTTCTACGAGGACATCGTGAGCGCGGGCGGCATCCCCGCCTACGAGGACAAGGTGCCCGCCGAGAAGCTCGCCTGCTACAAGCTCATGCTCGAGACGGTGGACGCCCTCCAGCGCGAGACCGACGGCCTCATGCAGGCCTCGCTCATCAAGGACACGATGCGTCGCAAGCAACCGCAGTTCTCCGAGCGCTCCTACGGCTACCGCAGCTTCACGGCCCTGCTGCGCGAGGCCGCCTCGTTCGGGCTCATCCAGATACACACCGATCCGCGGAGCGGCACTGCCGTCGTGGATGGTTTTTGCGAATAGGAAAGGAACTACCCATGACTGAAGCTAAGGACAAGGCCAAGTTCGGCGCCGGCAAGGTCACCGAGCTCGACCGCCTCATCGACGAGCTCTCCGGCGCGGTCCGTCGCACGCGCCAGGAGGCCTCCCATGCCATCTGCGTGATGCTTCGCGAGGACGCGAGCTCCGTTGCCGGCCAGGAGGCTCGCGTCGCCGAGGCGCTTGTCGACGCGCTCTTCCGTCCCGAGGCCCAGACGCGCTGGGAGGCCCTCGACGCCCTGCGCGAGCTGTGCGCCGCCCATCCCGAGCTCGTCGATGAAGCCTACGAGGGCGCCGAGGCCTCGCTCTTTGACGAGAACAACTCCCGCGTTCGCATCGCGGCCTTCTGCCTGCTGTGCCGCATGGCCGCCAAGTCCGCCGCCACCTCCGACAAGGTGTGGCCCATCCTCGACGAGGCGATCCAGTGCTACCACGGCGACACCGGCTACCGCGACATGCTCTGCGGCATGCTCGAGCTTGCCGAGGGCGAGGCGAGCGAGGCCACGAAGGCCGCCCTCGCCGAGCGCATCGACTTTGACGCGAGCAACGGCCGCGGCTACGTGCGCGACCGTTCCGCCCAGATCATCGCCGCCATCAAGGGCGAGTAGGTTTCGAGGTCTTTAACATCTGCGAGCCTGCGCCTTCGCGTGGCCCATGCGGGCGAGAATGGCGCGAAGGCAAGACGCGTGCCGATGTGGCGCGCCTGTGACAAGGAGTGCATATGAGCCATCTGGTAACGCTGATTCCGGGAGACGGCATCGGCCTCGAGATTTCCGAGGCCATGCTCGAAGTGGTTGGCGCCACCGGCGTTGACATCGAGTGGAGGCGCCAGGAGGCCGGCGCCCACGTCATGGAGGCCGAGGGCACCCCGCTTCCCGAGCGCGTCCTTGACTCCGTGCGGGAGACCGGCGTCGCCATCAAGGGCCCGGTGACCACGCCGGTGGGCTCTGGCTTCCGCAGCGTCAACGTCGCCCTGCGCCGCGCCTTCGACCTCTACGCCTGCGTGCGCCCCTGCCTCTCCATGCCCGGCGACGGCAGTCGCTACGACGGCGTCGACCTCGTCATCGTTCGCGAGAACACCGAGGACCTCTACGCCGGCATCGAGTTCGACGAGGGCTCCGAGGGCGCCGCGGCCATCATGCGCACCGTCGAGGAGGCAGGCGCCGGCACCATCAGGCCCGACTCCGCCATCTCGCTCAAGCCCATCAGCGTGAGCGGCTCGGAGCGCATCGTGCGCTACGCCTTTGACTACGCCCGCAAGAACGGCCGCCACAAGGTCACGGCGGTGCACAAGGCCAACATCATGAAGTGCACGGACGGCCTGTTCCTCCACACCGCCGAGAAGGTGGCCGCCGAGTATCCCGACATCGAGTTCAACGCCAAGATCGTGGACGCCACCTGCATGGGGCTCGTTCAGGACCCGAGCGACTTCGACGTACTTGTGCTGCCCAACCTCTACGGCGACATCGTGAGCGACCTGTGCGCGGGCCTGGTTGGCGGCCTGGGCCTGGCCCCCGGCTCCAACATCGGCGCCGAGCAGGCCATCTTCGAGGCCACGCATGGTAGTGCCCCCGACATCGCCGGCAAGGACATCGCCAACCCCACGGCCATGATCCTCTCGGCCGCCATGATGCTCGACCACCTCGGCGAGGGCGAGGCCGCATCCAAGGTGCGCCAGGCCGTGCGCGAGACCTTGTCCGCCGCAGACCAGGTCACGGCCGACGTCAAGAAGAACCTCACCGGCAGCACGGAGGGCGCCGTTGGCACCCGCGCCTACGCGGCCGCCGTCGCCAAGCGCGTCCGCGAGCTTGGCTAGGCCCCTTATACGTGGCTTGCAGCTTTGTCGCATCTTGTGGAGTGCGTGAGGTTTGGGCTTGCAGCGTTGTAAAGTCATAGGGATGGTCCGGCCCGAGATGGGCCTAAGCAAAGCGGCTCGTCCGCTCGTATTCGTTGGAGTTACTCAAGATGGATAGGCAGTCTCACATGTCCGGAGCCCACGGGGCTCACAGCCCCCAGCCCGCGCGCATGAGCGCGGAGGGTCCAAGGCCGCGCAGGCGTGGCGTGCCGGCTCCCGTCGTGGCGGCCGTGTTCGTCGTCGCGCTTGTCGTGGGCGTGCTCCTCGGGCACTTCGTGCTGGGCGGCGCCTCTGCCTCCGCGGCCTTCCCGGGCGTCACCACGGTTTCCGAGTCGGACCTGGACAAGGTGATCGCAACCTACACCTATGACGGCAAGACCGAGTCCATCACCGTGCGCCAAGCCCTTGAGTCGCAGTCCTCGCTCGACAGCGCCAAGGACTCCGACGGCAACTACACCTTGCCCAACGCGGATTCCACGCTCGCCCTTGCGCGCAACAACATCCTTGCCCTCAAGGCCGCCGACGAGGGCATCACCGTCTCCGACGATGACCTGTCGAGCTATGCCGAGCAGACGCTTGGCGTCTCAGACATCTCCACCCTTGCCTCCAACTACGGCCTTTCCGAGGACCAGGCCAAGGAGGTCGTGCGCCAGAGCGCCAGCCTCTACAAGCTCAAGGAGAAGGTCTGCACCACCGCCGTCTCCTCCATGCCGTCCGCTCCCACCACCCCTGCCGATGGCGAGGAAGACGTGGCCACGGCCGACTACGGCGCCTATATCGTGAACCTTCTCGGGGACGAGTGGGACTCCACCAACAACACCTGGGCCCGCACCGACGGCTCCTACTACGCGGCGCTCAAGGACGAGTCCTGGACGCCCGACTCGGCCACCTACGCCCAGGCCCAGATGGCCTACTCGGTTGCCTACCAGGCCTACGCGCAGAGCGCCTCGGCCGCCAGCAGCGAGTGGACCAACTACGTGAACGGCGTCCTCTCCACCGCCACCATCAACATCTGCACGCTCGGCGCCTAGCTGCGCGTACATGAACATTCTCGTCAGCAGATGCCTTTTGGGCGAGCGTTGCCGCTATGACGGCCGCGCTCGCCCTTCTTGTTGCGTGCAGGCCCTTGCGCAGGACGTGAGGGCTAGGGGAGGCTCGGTCATCGACGTATGCCCGGAGGTCGACGGGGGCCTTGGGATTCCCCGACCCCCTGCGGAGGTTCTTGGCGGCCGGGTGCTCACTGAGCAAGGCGCCGACGTCACTGAGTTCTACGAGCGAGGGGCCGCCCTAGCACTTTCTCGGGCGCGCGGGGCCGCGGCGCCGCTCGCCGTCCTTAAGGCGAAGAGCCCTGCGTGCGGCAGCTCGTTTGTCTACGATGGAACGCATACGCATACGCTCGTGAGGGGCGAAGGCATTGCGGCCGCCGCCCTTCGGAAGGAGGGAATCGTCGTGGTAGACGAGAAGGTTGTTGAGGACTGCCGTGCCAGCGTCGAGCACCCCGTCGCCATCGTGCTCGGCAGCGGCCTGGGCAAGCTTGCGGGCCTGGTCAAGCCGGTTCGCCGCATCCCGTATGACGAGATCGAGGGCTTTCCCATGGCGGCCCGCCCCATTGCCGGCCACACCTTTGAGGTCACCGTTGGCTCGCTCGACGGCGTGCCGGTCGTGGTCTATCCCGGCCGCGTCCACCTCTACCAGGGCTTCAATGCCGCCCAGGTGAGCTCTCTGGTACGCCATGCCCACAAGCTCGGCTGCAAGGACATCATCTTCGCCTGCGCCACCGGCGCCATCTCCGGCCGCGCCCACATGGGCCTGGGCCTCATCACCGACCACATCAACCTCACCGGCACCAACCCCCTGCTCGAGGCCGAGGACCTGGCCTATGTGGACACGCCCTTCGTCGGCATGACCGACGCCTACACGCCCTACCTGCGCGAGCTTGCCGTGGGCGTTGCCGCCGACGAGGGCATTGAGCTCCAGGAGGGCGTCTACGCGGGCCTGCTCGGCCCCAGCTTCGAGACGGCCGCGGAGGTCGCCGCCCTCGGTGCGCTCGGCTGCTCCTTTGCCGGCATGTCGCTCGTCTGCGAGACCATCATGGCCCACGCGCTCGGCATGAACGTGCTCGGCCTCACCCTGGCCGCCAACATGGCCGGCGAGGCGGGCGTCACGCACGAGAGCGTGCTCGAGGTGGCCCACAGCCACGAGGACGACTTCGAGCGCCTCGTCCGCGGCGTGCTCGCGCTTCTCAAGTAGGGGAGCACAGGAACGCCAATTCGCGCCTCCGGAATTGCTTTAGCTGCCAGCTTGTCTCTATCAGTAGGGGCCTCTGCACTCAGTGCGGAGGCCCCCTCTTTGTCTTGAATCCGTGACGTGCGAAACGCATCTATTTTCAAGCCGTCTATGCCTTTGCGTAACGTACATGACGAGTGCTCATGCCTAAGGGAGGAGTAGCTGGTTTCCTTCCCCGTTTCGTTCGAGGCCTTGGATATGCCCTACGTTCTCTAATCGCATGCCTATCCAGCCCGCGGCCATCGGCGACTCGTCGCGTCTTGCGTCGCAATACGTCGCTCTGTAAATAATGGTTTGCCATGGTTGACTCTATAGAGAGTTAGTCACATACTACTTTGAGTTAAACGTAGGAAACTCTTTTTGAGGAGCGATTATGGCAGGCATCTCCAACGGCGCTCAGCTTCCGCTCGCCATGGCCCATGAGGGCGAGACCGTCCGCGTCGTGAGGGTCAGCGGCAACACCGAGATGCGTCGCCACCTCGAGAACCTCGGCTTCGTCGAGGGCGCCGAGGTCAAGGTCGTCACGCAGAGCGGCGCCTCGGGCACCATCGTCAACGTCAAGGGCGCCCAGCTCGGCGTGGACCACACCATCTGCATGCATGTCTACGTCAACTAGTCAATTAGTGCGGCCTTATGGCCGCATTTCTTGTGCCCGGCTTGCCGGGCGTTCGCATGTCGTACCAGGCCGGGCTCACCCGGCAAGAAGAGGAAGAGAGGGTACAGGTGACTACGCTTAGGGACATCCCCGTCGGCTCCTCCTGCACGGTGAAGGCTCTCACCGGCACGGGCGCCGTCAAGCGCCGCATCATGGACATGGGCATCACCAAGGGCGCCAAGGTCACGGTGGTCAAGGTGGCCCCGCTCGGCGACCCGCTGGAGCTCAACGTCCGTGGCTACGAGCTCTCCATCCGTAAGGATGAGGCCGAGAAGGTCGAGGTTGAGCCAGCGTAAGGCCCGCCATCGCCAAATCGCTCCGTCGCGACGGAGGGGCGAGGTGCAACGGTAGCACCGCGCCATTTGAAACGAGCGTCCAATCTGGACAGGGGGCCGACCCTGCCCCCAGCAACAAGCACAGAAAGGGAATCATGGAAGACCGCATGTACATCGCGCTCGCAGGTAACCCCAACTGCGGCAAGACCACGCTGTTCAACGCCCTCACGGGCTCGAACGGCTACGTGGGCAACTGGCCCGGCGTCACCGTCGAGAAGAAGGAGGCCAACTGGAGGAAGGACAAGGCCGTCACCTTCACCGACCTCCCCGGCATCTACTCGCTCTCCCCGTATTCGCCCGAGGAGGTCGTCTCGCGCGACTACCTCATCAAGAACCGCCCCGCGGCCGTGATTGACCTGGTGGACTCCACCAACCTCGAGCGCAACCTCTACCTCACCACCCAGGTGCTCGAGTGCGGCCTGCCCGTGGTGCTCGGCCTCAACATGCTCGACCTGCTCGAGAAGAGCGGCGACAAGATCGACACCGACAAGCTCGGCGCCGAGCTCGGCTGCAAGGTCGTCCAGGTCTCCGCCCTGCGCGAGACCAACGTCGACGCCCTCGTCGACGCCGCCGTGGCCGCCGGCAAGGCCGGCAAGGCCGCCGCTCCCGCCCACGTCTTCTCCGACGAGGTCGAGGCCGCCCTCTCCAAGATCGAGGCCGGCATCTCCGGTAAGTGCGACGCCAGCCTCAACCGCTGGTTCGCCATCAAGGTCTTCGAGCGCGACGCCGCCGCCATCGAGCCGCTCGGACTCACCAACGCCGAGCTCGAGGCCTTCGAGGTCGACATTAAGGCCGTCGAGGACGCCCGCGAGGATGACGCCGAGTCCATCATCACCTCCGACCGCTACGAGTGGATCGCCCGCGTCATGGACGCCTGCGTGGTGAAGGCCCCCAAGAAGCTCACCACCTCCGAGAAGATCGACAAGGTCGTCACCAACCGCATCCTCGGCCTTCCCATCTTCGTCGTCGTGATGTTCCTCGTGTACTACATCGCCATCTCCACCGTCGGCACCGCCGGCACGGACTGGGTCAACGACAACCTCTTCTCCGACGGCTTCTTCGTGAGCTCCGCCGGCCAGGCCGCCTACGACGAGGCCACCGAGGCTTGGTCTGACAACCACTACGGCGACCAGGTCGACGGCTTCATCGCCGCCGCCGAGGAGGCCGGCGTGGTTGACGCCGACGGCGCCACCGAGGTCAGCGATGCCGTTGACGCCATCGTGGAGGACCCCGAGGACGCAGACAGTCAGGCCGTCGTCGAGGCGTTCGCCGCCGAGGCCAAGAGCGCCAAGGTCGTGGCCACCGACGTCGCCATCACCGACGAGGACGGCAACGACACTGACGAGACCATCGCCTCCGTCGACGCCGCCGGCTTCCTGGCCGCCGTCGCCGGCAAGGGCGAGGAGCCCGATTCTGCCGACTACGAGGGCTTCGTCCCGGCCATCCCCACTGCCGTGGAGAGCTGGCTCGATTCGGCCGGCGCCTCTGACGTTGTGAAGTCGCTCGTCATCGACGGCATCATCGGCGGCGTGGGCTCCGTGCTCGGCTTCATCCCGCAGATGTTCGTGCTGTTCGTCCTGCTCTGCTTCCTCGAGGACTGCGGCTACATGAGCCGTGTCGCCTTCGTCATGGACCGCATCTTCCGTCGCTTCGGCCTGTCCGGCAAGTCCTTCATCCCCATGCTCGTCAGCTCCGGCTGCGGCGTGCCCGGCGTCCTTGCCACCAAGACCATCGAGAACGAGAAGGACCGTCGCATGACGGCCATGCTCACCACCATGATCCCCTGCGGCGCCAAGCAGCCGATCATCGCCCTCGTCATGGGCTGCCTCATCGGCGGCTCCGACGCCTGGTGGGTCGCCCCGATGTTCTACTTCCTCGGCGTCGCCGCCATCATCGTCTCCGGCATCATGCTGAAGAAGACCAAGGCCTTCGCCGGCGAGCCCACCCCGTTCGTCATGGAGCTTCCGGCCTACCACTTCCCGTCCATCAAGTCGTGGTGGCTGCACATCTGGGAGCGCGTGAGCTCCTACATCAAGAAGGCCGGTACGATCATCTTCGCCGCCGCCGTCGTGGTGTGGTTCCTCTCCAACTTCGGCTTTGACAACGGCTCCTTCGGCTTCCTGTCCGACGGTGACGTCGAGAAGTCCCTGCTGAAGGTCCTCGCCGGTGCCGTCTCTTGGATCTTCGCCCCGCTCGGCGCCGACAACTGGATGGCCACCGCCGCCTCCATCAACGCCCTCATCGCCAAGGAGAACCTGGTCTCCACCTTCGGCACCCTCTTTGGCCTGGGCGACGCCACTGAGAACTCCCTCAACATGTGGACCGGCTTTGCCAACATGTTCGCCGACGGCAACGGCCTCATGCACGCCGGTGCCATGTGCGCCTTCGTGGCCTTCAACATGCTTGACGCGCCGTGCTTCGCTGCCATGGGCACCATCCGTCGCCAGATGGACGACCCGAAGTGGTTCTGGGGCGCCATCGCCTACCAGTGCGGCTTTGGCTGGGTCGTTGGCATGATCATCAACCAGCTCTGGGAGCTTTTCGTCCTGGGCAACTTTGGCGTCTGGACCGTCGTGGCCTTCGCCGCGCTCGCGGGCATGCTCTTCATGCTCTTCCGTCCGGCGCCCAAGTTCGACGAGAAGGACGAGCGCATCCTCGGTTCCCTCGCCGAGGCCGAGAAGTAAGCTTCGCTGCATAACGTAGCTGCTCAAAGGCGGCGGGCCATTCCGGCTCGCCGCCTTTTTTCCATGGCGAGGGCGTTGCTGCGAGCGCATGCTTACTGGGTGGACCATTGAGGCTTGCGACCCCTCTTGTTGCGAGCTTCACGTTGCCAGGCCAAGGGCGTTGCGTCCGGCTCGGGCAGTCCTGCGCTCGCACGAAGGTGACATTAAGTCACCTTCGGCTCATGCGGAATCTCGCCAGCCACAACACCCTTGGCCTGTCTTCTGTTTGCATCCCTTGGTTGCAAAGGCGAGGGGGTCTCTCTTTGGCTAGATTTGGCTAGAACAGCCCTTGCAAAAGAACCTTGCTTGTCATTTTCAAGCTGGCCAGGTGGGTATAGTAGGAGCGTTTGCATCGCGAGAAAGGACTGACATGAGCGCTGTGAAGGTTGGCATTATCGGAGCTATGGACTCCGAGGTTAACGAGCTGAAGTCCAAGGTCGAGGGAGCCAAGGTCGTCGAGCTTTCCGGCATGGAGTTCTGCGAAGGCACGCTCGACGGCGTGAGCGTGGTCGTGGTGAAGTGCGGCATCGGCAAGGTCCACGCCGCCATGTGCGCCGAGGCACTCGTCTGCCGCTTTGGCGTCACGCACGTCATCAACACCGGCGTGGCCGGTGCCTTGGGCGAGTGCCTCGAGGTCGGCGACATCGTGGTCTCCACCGATGCCCTTGAGCACGACGTGGACGTGACCCCGCTTGGCTATGCTCCCGGCGAGCACGCAGACCTGCACCTCGTTGCCTTTGATGCTGATGCTAACCTGCGCGCCGCCGCGCTCGAGGCCGCTTCCTCATTCGAGGACGTCCATGCTTACGAGGGTCGCGTCTGCTCCGGCGACCAGTTCATCGCCGGCACCGAGGCAAAGTCTCGCATCACCAGCCAGTTCGGCGGCATGTGCTGCGAGATGGAAGGCGCTTCCATCGCCCACGTCTGCCACGTGGCCGGCGTCCCCTTCGTGGTGGTCCGCGCCATCTCCGACAAGGCCGACGGCTCGGCGAACGTCTCCTACCCCGAGTTCGAAAAGGCCGCCGCAGCCCGCTGCGCCAGCGTGGTCCACGCCATGCTTCCCAAGATTGCTTAGGCAAGACGTAAGCGCGCCGACAAAGCAATAAGAACCCAGAGAGGCCGTCCCGTCCGAATTTGGCGGGACGGCCTTTTCTTTTGAGGAGCACAACCAAGAATGCTGGCGAAGCTCAGAATGCGCAGGTTGAGGGTCGTTGCCAACCACGTCTGGGCAGCCCTGGGCAACCGAAGAAGAGTTGGGCCTTCAACTCATTCTCTAAACAACAGAAGACTCGCGGGTTCGCCTTTGCAACCAAGGTTTGCGAACAGAGCCAGGCCAAGGGTGTTGTGGCTGGCGAGATTCCGCATGAGCCGGAAGTGACTTAATGTCACTTCCGTGCGAGCGCAGGACTGCCCGAGCCAGACGCAACGCCCTTGGCCTGGCAACGGGAGACTTGCGAGGGGCCTGGCGAGCTACCCGAGCAGGGCTCAATGCCCCTTTGCCTGGCAACGTGAGATCGGCAAGGGGCCTAGTGATTGGCTATTTGCTCGCGCCAGCCCAGCAGACATCGCCGACGAGCTGGATGAGGACGGCTTGGACGCGGTCGACGTCGGCTCGCGCTACGTATTCGTTGGGTTTGTGGGCCTGCGCCAGCGAGCCGGGGCCGTAGCTCATGCAGTTGCGGTTGTGGCACTTTCCGGCGATGACGGCGGTGTCGGTGTAGCCGGTGAATATGCCTACCTCGGCTTTGTTACTACCGGCGGCCTTTGTTGCCCGCAGGAGCGCGGCGAGCAGGCCGGACTCGGGGTCTCGCTCGATGGCGGGGCGGTCTCCGGTGATGCGATAGGTCCCGCGGCAGCCGGGTACCTCGTCCTCGGCGGTCGCAATGGCTTGCTCGACAATGCCGGTGGCAATTTCGGTGGTGCAGGGCGGCACGAGGCGCATGTCTATCCAGACCTTGCAGCTGTCCGGCACCACGTAGGGGCTGTAGCCGCCCTCAATCTGGCCGAAGGTCACGGTGGAGCGTCCGAGCTCGGCGTGCTCGGGCTGCGCGGCTATGGCCTTTCGAATGGAGGAGATGGCCTCGGCCATGCCGGCGATGGCGTCGGCGCCGTGCCAGGGTTGGCTCGCGTGGGCCGTCACGCCCTGCATGGTGAGCTCAAACCAGGTGCGGCCCTTGTGGGCCACTTGGATCTGGCCGTCTGTGGGTTCGGTGTCGAGCACCCACTCGCGCTCGCCAACCCAGCCGGCCTTGACGGCGGCCTCCACGCCGCGCATCTCGTCTTCCTCGTCCACCGTGCAGATGACGCTCAAGCCACGGCGGGGGAGGGCGCCGGTCTCCTTCACGCGTTCAAGGGCGCTTGAGAAGGCCGTGAGCGCGCAGGCGAGGCCGCTCTTCATATCGCAGGAGCCTCGACCGTAGAGCCGTCCGTCGCGCTCGAGCGCAGACAAAGGCTTGATGTCCTCGTCCCAGCCGCTGCCGAGCTGCACGGTGTCCATATGGCAGATGAGGACGAGGCGCGGCTCGTCGCTGCTGCCGGGAATGGTGGCCATGAGCTCGGTGCGGCCGGGGAGCGCCTCAAGCTCCTCCACTTTTATAAGACTTGAGAGACGGTCGGGAAGCTCGGCAATCTTTGCGTCGAGCCGTGCCTTGATGAACTCCTCGACCTCACCCTCGTAGGCGCCGGGGTCTGAGCTGTCTATGCGCACGAGGCCCTTGGTGAGTTCCCATGTTTCATCTTCGTAACCGGTCTCCATGGCATCCTCCTTCGATTTGGTCCCATGGTAGGACGCCGATGTTGCGAGGTTGCTGCGTATCCGTTGTGTATTTTCGCAACAACGAAATCAGGGCATAAAACCGCTCGCAGACCGCTATTTGCGAAAAACTACAACGTTCGATAAAAATTAGTCAGAGATAATAACTAATTGTTTGGCTCGCGTATGGTGCGAGGCGAACGGCCGGGGGAACTATGGCATCAGAAGCAACTATGGAAACTGGTGGTGGCACTAGGCCGCCGATAACGTCTGCTGGCGAGGCTTTTCGGAGCGAATCTTACAATCCCGGATCGCCCATGACCGGCAGCGAGCCTCTCTGTGCAGAGCAGGACAAGGGCGACGTTCCTTCCTCCGGCGACGAGCTACGTCGCATGGAGCGCGGCCAGCGCACGGCGGCCCAGCGCTTGGCTGACGCCGCGGTATGTTTGCTGCCCACGTTGGTGGGCGTCGCGGCCATCCTCGAATACCTCTATGTGCCCAACGTCTCCGGCAACACCATCACCTGGACCTACGTCTACTTCATGGGAGCCCTTACCGCCGGAGCCTTCGTGGCCTTTGTGGCCACGTTCGTGAGCGAGCGCGCCTCTGAGGCCGTGCGCTACCGCGCGCCCTTCCTCACGCTCGTCTTCGCCCTCTTCCTGGCCTATGACGTGCTGACGGTGAAGACCGGGCGGCTCCCCCTGCCGTACTTCCCTTGGGTGGACCAGATCCTCAACGCCGCGATAGGGGATGCGGACTATCTGCTCGACTGCATCCAGAACTCCCTCAAGCTGCTCTTCACCGGCTACTTCACCGGCGTGGTTCTCGGCCTGCTCACGGGTATCGCCTGCGGCTACAGCAAGCGCGTCTCCTACTGGGTCGACCCCTTCCTCAAGGTGCTCGGCGCCATTCCCTCCACCACGTGGATTCCGGTGGTGATGGTGCTTGCGGCATCGCTGTTCTCCGGCGCCGTCTTCATCATCGCCCTGGGCGTGTGGTTCAGCGTGACCATCGCCACGGCCACCGGCATCAGGAACATCGACCCGGCACTCTACGAGGCCGCACGCACGCTGGGCGCCCGCACGCCGCAGCTCGTGGTCAAGGTCGCCATCCCGTCTGCCCTGCCCTCCATCTTCCAGGGCATGACGCAGGCCATGAGCTCGGCGTGCACCGCGCTTCTCGTGGCCGAGATGATCGGCGTGGAGAGCGGCCTTGGCTGGTATATCACCTGGCAGAAGTCCTGGGCGCTCTACGGCAAGATGTATGCCGCCATCGTCATCATCTGCCTCATCTTCGTCGCCGTGAACTTTGCGCTCAAGCGCATCGCCGCCCACGTCCTGCGTTGGCGCGAAGGGCTGGGTGAGTAGCATGGCCCTCGAGCTTTCCTGCGTCTCCAAGAGCTTCGCCACCCCCGACGGCGGTGTCACCCAGGCGCTGGCCCCCATCAGCCTCACCATCGAGCACGGCGAGTTCGTGAGCGTGGTGGGCCCCTCGGGCTGCGGCAAGTCCACGCTGCTGCGCGTCATCGCGGGCCTCACCAAGCCGACCACGGGCACGGCCGTCCTCGACGGCACGCCCATCGAGGGCCCGGGGCCGGAGCGCGGCGTGGCCTTCCAGAAGCCCACGCTCTTCCCCTGGCTCACGATTGAGCAGAACGTCTCCTTTGGGCCCAAGCTCACGGGCTCGGTTGACCCCGAGCGGGTCAAGGCCCTGCTCGAGATGGCCGGACTGCTGGAGTTCAAGGACTCCTACCCCCACCAGCTCTCCGGCGGCATGGCGCAGCGCGCCGCGCTCGTGCGCACGATGGTGATGGAGCCCGAGGTCTTCCTGCTCGACGAGCCGCTTGGCGCGCTCGACGCCTTCACGCGCATGAACATGCAGGACGAGATCCTCTCCATGTGGCAACGCCTCGGGTCCACCATGGTCATGGTCACCCACGACGTGGACGAGGCCATCTACATGGGCGGCTCGGTGCTCGTGATGGCGCCGCGCCCCGGGCGCATCGTCGAGCGCATCGAGGTCGACCTGCCCTATCCGCGCGTGAGGACCTCGGAGCGCTTCTTCGAGCTTCGCTCCCACGTGCTCGACACCCTCCACTTTGGTTCCAAGGCCCGCTAGTCTGCGCGGGCTCAGCATAAGTTCCCAGAAAGGAAAGACATGTCCCAGAACAACATCTCCCGCCGCAACTTCATTGAGCTCATGGGCGCCGGCGCCGTGTTCGCCGGCCTCGGCCTCGCGGGCTGCGGCAGCCAGGTCAGCGACTCTTCCGCCTCCACCGCCGGTGCCGCCGAGGAGATCACCAAGGAGGTCAAGGACATGACCGCCGAGGAGGAGCAGGCCGCCTGGGAGAAGGAGCCCTTCTATGGCAAGACCATCCAGGCCGGCTACAACGGCGGCGTCTGCCTCGGCGCCTTCGGCATCGCCAAGGTCGGCGGCTACTATGAGGACGAGGGCCTCGACGTGGAGATCGTCTCGATGACGAGCGCCTCCGACGGCCTCGGCACCGCCAAGGTCCAGGCCGCCGGCGACCACATCGCCACCCTGCTCGTGCCTTCCATCAACGGCGTGAAGATGACCTTCACTGTCGGCTGCCAGTCTGGCTGCAAGGGCCTCTACGTCCTCGCGAGCTCCGACAACAAGAGCACCTCCGACCTCGCCGGCAAGGCCGTGGCCATTCCCGACGGCGTGGGCAACTCCGACCAGAACATCGCCATGCGCTTCCTCGGCCACGATGGCGTGGACGTCAACACCATCGACTGGAAGGTCGTGAGCACCGACGCCGTGGTCCAGGCCCTGCAGAACGGCGAGATCGACGGTGCCGTGCTTTCCGACCAGTTCGCCAAGTCCTTCGTGGACGACGGCACCCTGCGCGTGGTCCGCTCGCTCACCTTTGACGAGGACTACCAGAAGGAGCCCTGCTGCATCCTGGCCTTCAACTCCGACTTCTTCTCCGAGAACCCCGTGACGGCCAAGAAGTTCACCCGCGCCTTCCGCAAGGCGAGCCTCTGGATCAACGAGAACAAGTCCGAGGCCCTCGACCTCATGTTCGAGAACAACTGGGCATCCGGCGACAAGCAGGCCGCGCTCGAGATCATCCAGGACTTCAACTACGACATGTCCGAGGAGAGGACGAGCACCGCACTCAAGTCCATCATCGAGGACTACAAGGAGTACGGCATCATCGACTCCACCGACGACGCCGACACCATCCTCGGCAAGGTCTGGGCGCCGGTCCTGGGCGACGAGGCCTAAGCTATAGGGGAACGGTGGGCCCGGGCCGGGGAGCCTGGGCCCACCGTTGTCATATTCGGGGAATCTAGCAGGGGAGCATTGCCATGGGCGACACAGAGCAGCAGCTGCCGCGCACGTTCGAGGAGTTCAACGAGCAGCGCAAGGCGGCCTTCATCCGCGTGAAGGACTTCAAGCAGGCGGGCAACAGGCTCGTCGGCTTTCTGTGCAGCTACACCCCGCTCGAGATAGTGGACGCCGCCGGCGCCTCCGCGGTGGGGCTCTGCGGCACCTCGGACGAGGTGATCCCCGAGGCCGAAAAGGTGCTGCCGGCCAACCTCTGCCCGCTCATCAAGTCCACCTACGGCTTTGCCTACTCGCAGAAGTGCCCCTTCACCTACTTCAGCGACCTCATCATCGGCGAGACCACCTGCGACGGCAAGAAGAAGATGTACGAGCTGCTCGCAGACCTCAAGCCCACGCACATCCTGCACCTGCCCCAGAGCCGCGACCGCGAGTACGAGCGCGCCGGCTGGCGCGAGGAGTGCCGCCTTCTGAAGGAGCGCCTGGAGGAGCTCTACGGCATCACCATCACCGATGACGACCTGCGCGCCGCGGTGCGCCGTCGCAACCGCCTGCGCGCAGCACAGGTCTCCATGTTTGAGCTGCAGGTCCAGCAGCCTCCCGTGATGGGCGGCGTCGAGCTTATGAGCACGATGTTCGCCGGCACCTTCAACTTCGACATGGACAACTTCGCCTGCCAGATCGAGCAGACGGTGGACGCCCGCAAGGCCGCCTACGAGGCCGGCGAGCGTCCCATCGGCGAAGACGCCAAGCGTATCCTCATCACGGGCTGCCCGGTCGGCGGCGTCATCAACAAGATTGGCAAGACCATCGAGGAAAACGGCGGCACCGTCGTCTGCATGGATGACTGCTCGGGCGAGCGCACGGCGCGCATGATGATCGACGAGGACGCCGACGACATCCTCGGTGCCATCGCCGACCGCTATCTGGAGATTAACTGCTCGGTCATGACGCCCAACGAGGGCCGCATGGACAACACGCTTGCCATGTGCGAGAAGTACCATGTGGACGGCGTGGTGGAGAGCGTGCTCACCGCCTGCCACACCTTCAACGTCGAGAGTGCCAAGATGCAGGCGGCCGTCGAGGGCGCGGGCATCCCGTACATGAAGATCGAGACCGACTACAGCGCGGGCGACCAGGGCCAGATCGACACCCGCATCGCGGCCTTTATCGAGACGCTGTAGGGCTGGGGGAACGAGGAAGATGGCGATAGGCGTCGGCATTGACATCGGCTCCACCGCGACCAAGGTCGTGGCGCTGGGGGCCGGCGGCAAGGTTCTGATGGAGCAAGCCATGCCGACGGGCTTCTCAAGCGTGGATGCCGCCGAGCGCGCCAAGGAGGCGCTGGCGGCGGCTGGCGTCGACGTGGGCGACGAGGGCACACGCGTGGTGGCCACGGGCTACGGTCGCGTTTCGGTGCCGTACGCCAACAAGGTCGTGACCGAGATCACCTGCCACGGCGTCGGCGCCGTGAGGCTGTTTGGCGCCGAGGGCACGGTCGTCGACGTGGGCGGCCAGGACACCAAGGTCATCCAGCTGCGTGCCGGACGCGTGGCCAAGTTCGCCATGAACGACAAATGCGCCGCAGGTACGGGCCGTTTTCTTGAGGTCATAGCCGACAAGCTCGGCGTCTCCCAGGAAGAGCTGGCGCGCCTGGCCGCGGCGGGCGGCGGCATCACCATCTCCAGCATGTGCACCGTCTTCGCCGAAAGCGAGGTCATCAGCCTCGTGGGCAGGGGAGAGCGTCGCGAGAACATCGCCCACGGCATCATCGAGAGCGTGGTCTCCCGCGTGGCCTCGCTCGCCGGCCAGGGCAGCGGAGAGCCGTACTTCCTCACCGGCGGCCTCTGCGAGAACGCCTATTTTGTCGAGCGTCTTGGCGCCAAGCTCGGCGCGTCTGTGTCGAGCTGCCCCGAGGCCCGCTTCGCCGGTGCCCTCGGCGCCGCGCTTAAGGCGCTCGAGCTCAAGTAAGCGCAGGTAGAAGGGATTTCCAGCATGGACATGACCGGAGTGAAGCTCACCGAGCTCGTTGAGGCGGCCGGATGCGCCGCCAAGCTTGCGCCCGGATACCTCTCGCAGGTGCTCTCTGAGCTTCCCCGACTGAGCGACGAGCGTCTCCTCGTAGGCTTTGACTCCTCGGACGACGCCTACGTCTATGACCTGGGTGACGGCCGCGGTTTGGTGGGCACCACCGACTTCTTCCCGCCCATGGTGGACGACCCCTTCCTCTTTGGCCAGGTGGCCGCCGCCAACGCCCTCTCGGACGTCTGGGCCATGGGAGGTCGCCCCGCGCTCGCCCTCAACCTGCTGTGCTTCCCCAACTGCCTGGGCATCGAGGTGGCCGGCCAGGTCCTGGCGGGCGGCGCCGACAAGTGCCGCGAGGCCGGCGTCATCGTGGCTGGCGGCCACTCCATCAACGACCGCGAGCCCAAGTTCGGCCTTGCCGTGACGGGCTTCGTGGACCTCAGCCACCTGCTGGCCAACGGCACCGCCCGCGAGGCCGACGCGCTGGTGCTCTCCAAGGCCCTCGGCACCGGCGTGCTCACCACGGCCCACAAGGCGGGCCTGCTTGATGACGCCGGCGTGAAGGTGGCCACAGACTCGATGATTCACCTCAACAAGTACGCCGCCGAGGCCCTGGATGGCTTTGAGGCCCACGCCGCCACCGACGTCACGGGCTTCTCGCTGCTCGGCCACTCCTGCGAGATGGCCGAGGCCAGCGGCCTCACCGTTGAGCTCAACGCAAGCGCCGTTCCCGTTATGCCCCAGGCGCGCGAGATGGCCCAGATGGGCCTCATCCCCGCCGGCGCCTACCGCAACCGAGACTTCTTCGGGCCCAGGGTGCAAATCTCGGAAGACGTGCCGCTGGACCTCACCGACGTCCTCTTCGACCCCCAAACCTCCGGTGGCCTCCTCGTGGCCCTTCCTGCGGCGCAGGCTGAAGCCTACGTAGAAATACTCCGGTCCTTGGACCATCCGGCCAACATAGTTGGCCGGATAACGAAGAAGCAAGAGGCCTCGGTAGTGGTCAACATGTAGCCGCCCGATTCCAGTAAGCCTTACAACCGGCGATAGCCCCGCAGGTTGAACAGGTCCCCCCCCCAATTTTTCTGAAATGCCGGAGTGCAAAATCATGCTCAAGCTCAAACTCAAACTCAACGACCAGTCGCCGAATTAGAACTCCGTAAGCGGAAGGTCTTGGGTATAGCCGCAGCAGACATTCCGCAGCGCCCAAGCTCGCACTTCGTAGGCAGCAGGTCATCGCGAGGACGTCTGCAAGGCCATACCCAAGACCTTCCGCCCCGCAGGTTCGTAAGCGCAACAAGCTCGTTCAGAATTATCGAAAAGAATTCCAGAAGAGAATTCCAGAAGAGAATTCCGAAGAGAATTCCAGAAGAAAGGAAGCTCATATGTCAGAAAACAAGCTCCTCATCGACGCCCGCGGAGACGCCTGCCCGCTGCCGGTGGTGAAGACGCTCAAGGCGCTCGGGACGCTTGGCGGCCCCGGCGAGGTCGAGACCGTCGTGGACAACAAGATCGCCGTCGAGAACCTGAGCCGCATGGCCGCCTCCAAGGGCTGTGAGTTCACGAGCGAGCAGACGGCCGAGAAGGAATGGCACACCCACACGGTGGCCAGCGAGGCCGTTGAGGTCGCCGCCGGCGAGCCCGAGGCCGCCGAGTGCTACGTGCCGGCCAAGAAGAACGTCGTGGTGCAGATCAGCGCCGGCGTGATGGGCGCGGGCGACGACGCGCTCGGCAAGAAGCTCATGAAGGCCTTCATCTTCTCGCTCACCCAGCTCGACGATCTGCCCCAGACCATCCTGTTCTACAACGGCGGCGCCTTCCTCACCTGCGAGGGCTCCGACTCGCTCGAGGACCTCAAGAACCTCGCCGACGCCGGCGTAGAGATCCTCACCTGCGGAACCTGCACCGACTTCTACGGCATCTCCGACAAGCTTGCCGTGGGCGAGGTCACGAACATGTACGTCATCGCCCAGAAGCTCTCTGGCGCCTCGGTGGTCGTGAGGCCGTAGTGCCGCGCGTCCGCAAGCCCGCGCTCGTGGTGACCTTCCCCTCCACGGCCGCCGCCATGAGCTGCGAGGAACTCTGCGCCAAGGAGGGCCTGCCCGGCCGCATGATTCCCGTTCCCGGCGAAATCTCTGCCGGTTGCGGTCTTGCCTGGAAGGCCGAGCCAGCCCAGCGCGAGGAGCTTGAGCAGGCGTTCTCCCGGGCCGGGGTGGCCGTCGAGGCTTTCTCGGTCATTGAAATGCTCGAGTTCGTTAAATAGGCCTGAAGGATTATTCTTTTCGAGGGGGTGCCGCCACCGCGACGCCCCCTCGAATATGGACGGGGGACGCGTGATCTATCTCGACAATGCCGCCACGACGATGCACAAGCCGCAGCCGGTCATCGACGCCGTGGTCGAGGCCATGGGTTCGGTGGGAAACGCCGGTAGGGGAGCGGCTGGCGCCGCCATGGACGCGGCCCGCGTCGTCTACGAGTGCCGCGAACGCGTGGCCAAGCTCTTCGGCTGCCCGCGCGCTGACCACGTTGCCTTCGCCCCAAACTCGACGGCCGCGCTCAACTGCGCCATTAGCGGGCTCGTGCATGAGGGCGACCGCGTCGTCACCACGTCGGTCGAGCACAATTCGGTTCTGAGGCCGCTCAACCGCATGGTTTCCGAGCGTCACATCAAGCTCGAGAGGGCTGATTGCGACGAGCTGGGGCGCCTGGACATGGACGACCTCCTGTGGCTCATCGCCCCCGGAACCAAACTCGTCGCCGTGACGGGGGCCTCCAACGTCACGGGCGACGTCGTCGACGTCGGCCGCGTGGCCGAGCGCGCCCATGAGGTTGGCGCCCGCGTCATCGTCGATGCCTCACAAAGCGCCGGCCTAATTCCCATCAACATGGCCGAACAGGGCGTTGACGTCGTGTGCTTCACGGGGCACAAGGCCCTGATGGGACCTCAGGGCACGGGAGGGCTTGCCGTGGCCGAGGGCGTTGACGTCGAGCCCTATAACGTGGGCGGAACGGGCGTCCATAGCTTTGACCCCAACCAGCCGCTCGGCTGGCCCACACGCCTCGAGGCGGGCACCCTGAACGCCCACGGGTTGGCGGGCCTGCGCGCCGGCATCGACTTTATCGCCGAGCAAGGCGGGGCTGAGGCCATGGGGGCGCACGAGCTCGCCATGGCGCGCCAGCTCTACGAGGGCGTTCGCGACGTCGAGGGCGTGAAGGTCTACGGCAGCTGGGGCGAGCTCGAGGAGGGCGAGCCTCATACGGGGGTCGTGTGCCTCAATGTCGGTGACATCCCCTCCGCCGACGTCTCGGACATGCTCATGCAGGGTTGGGGCATCGCCACCAGGCCCGGCGCCCACTGCGCGCCGCTCATTCACGAGGCCATGGGCACACGCGAGCAAGGCGCCGTACGCTTCTCCACCAGCTGGTTCACCACACCAGAGGAGATTGCCGTTGCCGTCTCGGCCATCCGCGTGCTGGCCGAGGAGTAGGTAAACACTGCGAACTCCGGCTGTCTTTGCCCTGCGGTTTTTGGCCGACGTTGTTGCCGAGGGCTTGGCTGGCTTCGTCCGAATGAACAATGGCGCGCCCAAGTAACTGCTGCTTGGGCGCGCCGTTTTGTCTGTAGGTAGCCGCTTCTGGCCTGTTGGGCTGATTGAGCATCCGGAGCCTTATCCGTGACCTAACCGATCGCCTGGAGCTGGTGCCTCCTTACGCTGCCGGCAAAGAGCGGCAGGTCAACGCCGTTGTCGGTGAGCTCGCACTTGAGTCTGGTGGCCGCGTCGAGCGTCTCGGCGTCCTCGGCCTGGTTCACCACGATGAGAGTGGGCGAGATGATGCCGGCGTGCATCTCGGCCATGATGAGGCGCGCGAGGACGGCGGGCGTCACGGGGTCGCTGGCCGCGCAGCCCGCGCGTTCGCAGAACAGGTCGCTTCGGTGTGCCGCCTCGGCGGCCGGCTTGCCAAAGCCGCTTGCGCCCACCATCAGGGCCACGGCGTCTGCGCAGACGGGAACCGCGGGCTCGTGCTCGGCGTGGGCCTTTAAGGGTAGGCGCCGCGAGCCATCGGCCTCGACGAGCAGGTAGTCGGGAAGCTTCGCGAGCCTCTCGATGGCAACGGGCGAAGGCCCGAGCTTGCCGGCGTCCTTTGCGGAGCTCGTGGGCTGCGCCGCGCAGATGACGCGATGCTTGGCAAGGCGCCTGGCCACCTCAAACTCGCTGTCGGCGCTTACCGTCTCGATCCCCTCAAAGGGAAGAAAATGCGTGGTGGTTGCAAGGATGGCCGTCTTTCCTGCGGCTACGGCGTCGTCCGCCAAGGCTCGCAGGAAGGTGGTCTTGCCGCCGCTGCCGATGGCCGCCACGGTGAGGGCGCGCTTGTCGTCCCCGTTCGCAGGTGCTTTCGGCTCGTTCACAGTTTGATTGAGAGTTTGCAAACAATTCATTAGCGCCCCTAACTTATTGTTTGGGATGGCGTTGTACTATAAATACAACTACGGCGCCTTCTGAGACGCGCCTTGGACGTATTGTTGCGCGGTTTGGCGGACGGGGAGTTACATGCTTGTTGAGATTCGGGGAGCGGGCGATATCGCCACCGGCATCGCGCTGCGCCTGCACAGGGCCGGGCTCAAGGTCGTCATGTGCGACCTGGCCGTTCCCACCTCCATCCGTCGCACCGTGAGCTTCTCGGAGGCCATTCGCCTGGGCTCTTGCGAGGTGGAGGGCGTGACCGCGCGCCTCGCCACTTCCATCGCCGAGGCGCGCTCCATCGTGGTGGCCGGAGAGGTCGCAGTGCTGGTCGACCCCGAGGGCGCAAGCGCGGCCGATCTCAAGCCGGCCATCCTGGTTGACGCCATCCTCGCCAAGAAGAACCTCGGCACCAGGCGCTCCATGGCGCCCTATGTCATCGGCGTCGGCCCTGGCTTCACGGCCGGCAAGGACTGCGACTGCGTGGTGGAGACCAAGCGCGGCCACTACCTGGGCCAGGTCATCTGGGATGGTCCCGCTGCGCCCAACACCGGCATTCCCGGCGTCATCGCAGGCCACAGCGCGGACCGCGTGCTGCGTGCCCCGGCAGACGGCATCTTTGAGCCCGTGCTGCAGATCGGTGACGTCGTTCGTGCCGGCCAGGTGGCCGCGCGCGTCTCCGGCGTGCCTATGACCTGCACCATCGACGGCGTGCTGAGGGGCCTTCTGCAGGAGGGCGTCGAGGTCACGAGCGGCATGAAGTCAGGCGACATCGACCCGCGCTGCGAGCGCTCCCACTGCTTCACCTCCTCGGACAAGGCCCGAGCGGTTGGCGGGGGCGTGCTCGAGGCCATCTGCCAGCTTACGAAGAGGCTGGAGGGCTAGCCATGGAGGGCATCTCTCTCATTCGCGCCGCCGTTCGCGAGCTTACGGCCGGACGCCAGCTGGCCGAGGCCGTGGTGCTCAGCACGGCCGGCTCCGCCGCCCGCCACGCCGGCGCGCGCATGTTGCTTTTGGCTGACGGCACGCTGCTCGGCACCGTCGGCGGCGGCTCGCCCGAGCTGCAGACCCAGGCCCTCTGCCGCGAGGTGCTCGCGGGTGCCGAGCCCGTGCGTCGCGAGTTCAAGCGCGGGGTGGTCGACATCGCCTGCGGCGGCTCGCAGCTCATCGGCGTGCGCCTGCTTGGCGAGGCCGACCTCGCCGCCTACAAGGCCTGCCTCGAACTCGTTGACGCCGGCCAGCCGAGCGCCGCGAGCGTTGACTGGGGCGCCGAGGTGCCCGTTGCCGTCACGTGCGACTTCGGCGCTGCCCAGCCCGGCTATGCGGACGAGGTCTTCTACGAGCCCATCATCGGCGCCGAGCGCTGCGTCATCTTCGGCGGCGGCCATGTGGGCCGCGCCCTCGTGCCCGCCCTTGCCGCCATCGACTTCGAGGTCACGGTCTTCGACGACCGCCCCGAGGTTGCGCGTGCGGAGAACTTTCCGGCGGCCGCCAAGGTCATCCTCGGCAGCTTCCAGGACATCGCGGCTGGCATCACGCTCGGCGAGCGCGACTATGTCGTAGTCATGACCCACGGCCATGTGGCAGACGAGGACGTCGTGGCCCAGGCCTTCGACTCCCACCCGGCCTACCTCGGCTGCATGGGGAGCCGCCACAAGCGCAAGGTGCTCGAGGGCGTCGTGGCCTCCCGTGGCGCCACGCCCGAGCAGATCGCCTCGCTCGACCTTCCGATCGGCCTTTCCATCGATGCGGTGACGCCCGCCGAGATTTCGGTCTCCATCGCTGCTAAGATGATTCAAGTTCGAGCTGCCAAGAGGGGAGAGACGTCTCACGGCTGCCCGAGCGGCTTGTAGCCTCCTCGCCAGGGCATAGCGTTTCTTGGCCTTGGCGGTTTATTTTACGGAGCGTTGTGCATTTTGCGATACAACGCTTTTGAGTTCAGTACCACGGCGCCATGTCGGCGCAGGTATATCGTCAATTGGCGAGCCAGGGGGCTCGCCACAGAGAAGGGACGTGCGTTATGCAGAACATCACCCGTCGTCAGGCGGTCGCCACCATGGGCGTCACCCTGGCCGGCCTCGGCCTCGTTGGTTGCGGTGGCTCAAGCAGCTCCACCTCGGCCGACACCGCCGCCGCCAGCACCGAGGCCGCGGCGAGCGAGACCATCACGGTCTTCGCCGCTGCCTCCATGACCGAGAGCCTCACCAGGGCCACCGAGACCTTCACAAGCGAGAACGGCGTCGAGGTCTCCTTCAACTACGACTCCTCGGGCACTCTCAAGACCCAGATCGAGGAGGGCGCCGAGTGTGACGTCTTCATCTCCGCCGGTCAGAAGCAGATGAACGCTTTGGACGCCGAGGCCGAGAAGGACCACGAGGAGGGCCTTGACTTCATCGAGCACGACACCCGCTTCAACATCCTCCAGAACGAGGTCACCCTCGTCGTGCCCGAGGGCAACCCGGCCGGCATCAAGAGCTTTGACGACCTCGCCGAGCACCTCAAGGCCGGCGACGTCAAGCTCGCCATGGGCAACTCCGACGTGCCCGTGGGCCAGTACACCCAGAAGATCCTCGCCTACTACGAGCTCTCCGAGGACGACCTGGCCGCCTCTGGCGTGATCACCTACGGCACCAACGTCAAGGAGGTCACCACGCAGGTCTCCGAGGCTGCCGTCGACTGCGGCATCATCTACCGCACCGACGCCGTCTCCGCCGGCCTCGACGTCGTCGACTCCGCCACCAAGGACATGTGCGGCGAGGTCGTCTACCCGGCCGCCGTGGTCAAGGGCACCCAGCACGAGGACACCGCCAAGGCCTACCTCGAGTTCCTCAAGGGTTCCGTCGCCTCTGAGTGCTTTGAGGAAGTCGGCTTCAAGCCTCTGGCCACTGCCTAATTAGTCGGCTTGTCCCCTAGAATGGGGATGGAAGCTAGTGTTTGGGCGCCGTCGTCGGCCTTGTTGCCGGCGGCGGCGCATACCGATAAGGAATGCCTATGGACTGGTATCCGTTACTTAACTCGCTGCGCATCGCGGCCGTCTCCACGGTCGTGGTGTTCTTCGTGGGCGTGTGGGCAGCCCAGCTCATTGCCAAGCTGCCGCGCACCGTCAAGGCCCTGCTCGACGTCGTGCTCACGCTGCCGCTCGTCCTTCCGCCCACGGTCGTGGGATACCTTCTGCTGCTCGTCTTGGGCCCTAAGCGCATCGTTGGCTCCTGGGCGCTGCAGACCTTTGGCATCCGCCTCACGATGACGTGGTACAGCGCGATCTTTGCCTGCGTCGTCGTGGCGTTCCCGCTCATGTACCGTACGGCGCGCGGCTCCTTCGAGGCCTATGACAAGACGCTCAGCAACGCCGCCCAGACCCTCGGCAAGAGCCGCACCTGGGCCTTCTGGCGAGTGCAGATGCCGTGCTGCGCCCAGGGCATCCTGGCCGGCGCCGTGCTGGCCTTTGCCCGCGCGCTGGGCGAGTACGGAGCCACGGCCATGATCGCCGGCTACACCCCTGGCCAGACGGCCACCGTCTCCACCACGGTCTACCAGCTGTGGCGCACCGGCGAGGACGTCCAGGCGCTCGAATGGGTGCTCGTGAACGTCGCCATCTCGGCCGTGGTGCTGCTCGCCATGAACTGGCTCGAGGGTAGGGCCCGCACGCAGGGAGGACGCTCATGAGCCTTTCGGTAAACATCAAGAAGACGCTCGGCAGCTTCCGCCTCGACGTGAGCTTTGAGGCGGCCGACGCGAGCGAGATACTGGCGCTGCTTGGCGCCTCGGGCTGCGGCAAGAGCATGGCGCTCAAGTGCATCGCCGGCATCGAGCGCCCCGACGAGGGCCGCATCGTCTTGAACGACCGCGTGCTGTTCGATTCCGAGGCGCACGTGGACGTGCCCGTGCAGCAGCGCCGCGTGGGCTACCTCTTCCAGAACTACGCGCTATTCCCCACCATGACCGTGCTGCAGAACGTGATGGTTGGCGTGCGCGAGGGTTCCAAGGAGGAGCGCGAGCGCCGCGCCCGTGCCCAGATCGCGGCCTTTAGGCTCGAGGGGCTCGAGGAGCACCGCCCCGCCGAGCTCTCCGGCGGCCAGCAGCAGCGCTGCGCCCTGGCGCGCATCATGGCAAACGAGCCTGAGCTGCTCCTGCTCGACGAGCCCTTCTCGGCGCTCGACGGCTTCCTGCGTTGGCAGCTCGAGCTCGAGCTCGCCGACACGCTGCGCGCCTTCCCGGGCGGCGTGGTCTTCGTCACGCACAGCCGTGACGAGGTCTACCGCATGTGCGACCGCGTCTGCGTGCTCTCCGCCGGCAAGAGCGGCCGCACCGTCACCACCGCCGAGCTCTTTGACGAGCCGCTCACGCTCTCAGAGGCCGTCATCAGCGGCTGCAAGAACGTGAGCGCCGCGCAACCGGACGGCCCCACCTCGCTTGCCTGCGACGATTGGGGCGTCACGCTCGAGTGCGGCCGCGACGTGGCGGGCTGCGAGCACGCCGGTATCCGTGCACACTTCTTGCGCATCGTCGAGGCCGACGGCGCCGCTGCCGACACCATCGGTGACGCCAAGACCGGCTTTGGCACGCGCCCGTACGCAGATGCTGCAAACGCGGCGGAGAATCGCATTCCCTGCACGGTGGACCGCGTCATCGACAACGTCTTCTCCACTATCGTCATGTGCGGCACGCCCGGCGGCGCCCAGCTGCGCGTAGAGCTCGAGAAGGACGCCTGGGCCGCCCTCGGCAACCCGGCCAAGGTCACGCTTGCCGTGTCGGCCGCAGACGTCATGCCATTGAGGCCCTAACGTGCTTGACGGATATGGCAGAAACATAAGCTACCTGCGGCTTTCCGTCACGGACAAGTGCAACTGCCGCTGCCTCTACTGCATGCCTGCCGCAGGCGTTGCGGCCTGCACACACGCAGACCTGCTGAGCTTTGAGGAGATGGCCGAGATCGTGGAGGCCGCGGCTGCCTTGGGCGTGCGCAAGGTGCGCATCACCGGCGGCGAGCCGCTCGTGCGCCGCGGGATCTGCGACCTTGTGGGGATGCTCGCGGGCATCGAGGGCATCGACGAGCTGGCCATGACCACCAACGCCACGCTGCTGGCGCCGGTGGCCGGCGAGCTGCGCGAGCGCGGCCTTACGCGTCTCAACATCAGCCTGGACACCCTTCGCCCCGATCGCTACCGGCAGATCTCTCGCGTTGGCAACCTGGAAGACGCCCTTGCCGGCATCGCAGCCGCGCGCGAGGCCGGTTTTGGCCCGCTCAAGATAAACTGCGTGCTCATGGGCGGCGTCAATGACGACGAAGTGGCCGACCTCGTGGGCCTTGCCCGAACCGAAGAGGTTGAGGTGCGTTTCATCGAGCTTATGCCGATGGGGGAGTGCGCCGCTTGGCCCACCGAGCGTTTCGTCTCAGGTGATGTGGTGCTCCGCGAGGTGCCTGAGCTGCGGCGCATTGGCATCTCTGGCGTGGCCGAGCTTTATTCTGCGCCTGGCTTTGCGGGGCGCGTGGGCCTCATCCGAGCCGTGAGCCACAAGTTCTGCTCGGGTTGCGACCGCATCCGCATCACGGCAGATGGTAGGCTCAAGCCCTGTCTGCACTCGAGCTCGGAGCTTGCGCTGCGCGGGCTTCATGGGCAAGAGCTGGCGGACGCCCTTGCGCGCGGCGTGCAGATGAAGCCGGCGCACCACAACCTTGCGCCTGGCACCTCTCCCAGCGAGACGCCGCGCAGCATGTTCCAGATTGGGGGTTAGCCCATGAGTAACGAGCTAGATATGACAATCGCCGGCGACGCCGTTGCGAGTTCGCTTCCTGAGACCGAGGGCGATGCAGAGCTCGAGGCTGAGCATCTCGCCTTCACCTCGGCGCTTTACGAGCGCTTGGTTGTTGGTCAAGACGGCGATGCGGAGCCTGTGGTTGACGCCGCGCACTCGAGCGCAGCTGAGCCTGACGCTGCCGTTGCCCTATCGAATACGGCCAGCCCTTTGGGCGGCGTTGACCAAACGAGCGCCGAAAACCCCTCGTTTAGGGACCCGGACCTCACGCATGTGAACGAGCAGGGACGCGCCCGCATGGTGGACGTGGGCGGCAAGCCCGTGACCTCGCGCGTGGCCAGGGCGTCCGCCAAGGTCCTCATGGCGCCCAGCACCCTCGAGCTCGTGCGGACCGGCGGTACCCGCAAGGGCGACGTGCTTGCCGTGGCCCAGGTGGGCGGCATCATGGCCGCCAAGCGCACGAGCGAACTCATCCCCATGTGCCACCAGGTGCCGCTGAGCGGCGTCGACATCAACTTCTCCTATGAGGCCGACGGCATCGTCATCGAGTCCGAGGCCCGCTGCAAGGGCGAGACGGGCGTGGAGATGGAGGCGCTCGTGGCCGCGAGCACGGCCGCGCTCACCATCTACGACATGTGCAAGTCCCACCAGCGTGACATAGTCATCAGCGAGGTCTGCCTGCTCGAGAAGGACGGCGGTCGCAGCGGCCTCTTCGTGAGGGGAGCCAAGGATGCCCGATAACGCTGTTGGGGCTTCTAAGACGGGAGGGATCTCGGCGGCCGCTGCCTCCGGTTCTGCTTGCGAGAAGGGTGCCGCATCCATGAACGCCGCTAGTCCTACCGTTGTCGAAGTGAGCCCCGCTTCGTCTGAGGCCACGTTGGCTGACGTCCCGGCGGCTGCGTCCGGTCACGTCCTTGCCGTCTGTCTGAGTGAGCGCAAGGGCGTGCGCAAGAAGCCGGTTGACTCCATAAAGCTCGAGGTCGGCTGCGGCGTCGTTGGTGACGCCCATGCCGGCTCCTGGCATCGCCAGGTGAGCCTGCTTCCCAACGAGAGCGTCGACGAGCTGCGCGAGGTGCTGCCGGCCCTGGCCCCTGGCGACTTTGCCGAGAACGTCCTTACCGAGGGCCTCGACCTCAAGTCCTTGCCCGTGGGAACCGTGCTTGCCGTGGGTGAGGCCCTTGTGGCGGTGACCCAGATCGGCAAGAAGTGCCATAACGACTGTGAGATAAAGCGCCTGGTAGGCAAGTGCGCCATGCCGAGCGAGGGAATCTTCGCCGTGGTCATCCGCGGCGGGGAGGTGCGCCGCGGGGACGGCGTGCGAGTTGTGGAGGTGTGCGAGCGATGAAGGAACTTGCTGTTGAGGATGCCGTTGGCCACGTGCTGTGCCACGACATGACCCAGATCATCCCTGGGCAGTTCAAGGGGGCGCGCTTCAGGAAGGGCCACGTGGTCCAGGCCGAGGACGTGCCGGTGCTGCTCTCCATGGGCAAGCGCAGCGTCTACGTGTGGGAGCTCGAGGAGGGCATGCTGCACGAGAACGACGCGGCCCTGCGGCTTTGCAAGCTCTCCGAAGGGCCCGGCTGCACCCATGAGTCCGACGTCAAGGAGGGCAAGATCGAGCTTAAGGCCGCCTATGACGGCTGCTTCACCGTGCGCTCCGAGGCCCTGCTCGCCGTGAACTCCGTGGAGAAGGTCATGGTCTCCACCCGCAAGGGCAACACGGCGGTGCATGCGGGCGACAAGCTCGCCGGCATGCGCGTCATCCCGCTCGTGGTTGAGGAGAGCGTGCTCGACGAGGCGGACCGCGTGGCCCAGCAGGCCTCCGGAGAGGGGCCGCTGTGCGAGGTCGTTCCCTTCAAGCTGCACCGTGCGGGCATCATCACCACCGGCAGCGAGGTGGCCGCGGGCCTCATCGAAGACAGCTTCACCCCGGTGGTTGAGAGGAAGCTCGCCGCCTACGGCATCGAGGTCGTGGCCCACGAGCTTCCTGGCGATGACGTGGACGACATCGTGGCCGCCATCGCCCGCGTGCGCGAGACCGGCGTCGACATCGTGGTTTGTACCGGCGGCATGAGCGTCGACCCGGATGACAACACCCCCGGCGCCATCCAGAAGAGCGGCGCGGCCATGGTCACCTACGGCGCACCGGTGCTTCCCGGCGCCATGCTCTTCGTGGGCTACTACGATGACGGGACGCCCGTGCTCGGCCTTCCGGGCTGCGTGATGTTTGCCGGCGCCACCATCTTCGACCTCGTGATGCCGCGCATCGCCGCGGGCATCCGCCTTACCAGGCAAGACATCGTCGCCTATGGCGAGGGCGGCCTGTGCTTGGGTTGCGCCGAGTGCCACTATCCCGTCTGTCCCTTCGGCAAGTAGGGGGCATCATGAGCGTTGACGATTTGGGCTGGGAGCACGGAGGAGAGTCTGAGCCGTTGGGAGGGGTCGGCGGCTCTGACGTCGTCGTCGAGACCGGCGGTGCCTCTTCTGGCGATGGCATGGGCGCTTGCTCTCATGCTCACAGGCATGCCGCGGGGCATGGCGACGAGCGCGGCGGCGCTCCCGCCTACGACGCCTTCGTCATTACCGTGAGCGATCGCGCAAGCCAGGGCGTCTATGCCGACGAGGCGGGCCCCGCCGTGTGCGCGTTGCTTGCTGCCCAGGGCTACGACGTTGCGGGAACCGCCGTCGTTCCCGACGAGATGGCTGCCATCGAGCAGGCCATTCGCGACGCGGCCGCAAGCGGCGTCGCCCTCGTGGTCACGAGCGGCGGCACGGGGCTCTCGCCGCGTGACGTCACGCCCGAGGCCACGGCCAACGTCTGCGAGCGCATGGTGCCCGGCTTTGGCGAGGCCATGCGTACCGCGTCGGCAAGGATTACCCCGTTCGCCTGGCTCTCGCGCGCCACGGCAGGCACCCTCGGCCGCACGCTCGTCCTTAACGTCCCCGGCTCGCCCAAGGCGGCCACCGAGAACCTCGAGGCCGTGCTCGTGCCTGTGGCCCACGCCCTCAAGACCTTGCGCGCGACGGGGCCGCTCGATTGCGCCAAGGAGCAGCGGAACCTTAGCTAGCTCGGGGTCATGCGGCGCGGGCGGTGGCCTTCCTTCGCTCTGAGGGTGCTGTCTTCCGTCTTGCGTTTCGCTTGGTTGTTGCTCCGTCTTGCTCGCATGAGCTGCGCGTTGGGGAAGACGGAGCCGCCTTGCGGTGGCTCGCGGGGAAGGCGTCTTCCGCAGCTAACCTCTGCATATCCCCATTGGCCCCGGCGGACATGCCGGGGCCTTCGTCTTGTATGATGCTTGGAATCCCAATACGTCCGAGGAGGTCCGCGTGAACTTCGCCGACAAGCCCTACGTGCTGTTCGACTTCGACGGCACGCTTTCCGACACCAAGCCCTGCATTGTTGCCACTGCCGAGAAGGCGCTGCGCTCCATGGGCTACTCCGACGAGTTCATCGGTGATGCCGGCCGGCTCATCGGTCCTCCCTTCCCGTACGCCTTCACGCTGGTCTATGGCCTGAGCGAGGAGGACGCAGCGGAGGTCACGCGCCGCTATCGCGAGACCTACGGCGCCCTCGGCCCCGAGCGCAATCCGCTCTTCGAGGGCGTCTACGACCTGCTCGCAGACCTCAAGGCGAGCGGCCGCAAGCTCGCCATCGTCTCCTCCAAGCTCGAGCGCTTCGTGAGGCTCGCGCTCGACCAGACCGACACCGAGGAGTTCTTCGACGCCGTGGTGACCCAGACCGGCACCAACGACGCGAGCAAGGCGGGCCTTGTGGCCGAGGCGCTCCGCGGCTTTGGCGCCGAGGCGTCCCAGGCCGTCATGGTGGGTGACCGCAGCTACGACATCGAGGGGGCTGCCGCCAACGACGTCGCCTCCCTGGGTGTCTATCTCGGCGACACGGCCCCCGCGGGCGAGCTCGAGGCCGCCGGGGCCGACCTTATCGTCTCCAGCGTCCCCGCCATGCGAGAGGCCCTGATGGGCTAGTTTTTTATGTCAACCGCTCGCGAAAGTCGCGTGTTTGTCCGGCGTGGCGCTTGGGTACAAGCGGCGACAAGGGAGTTGCGGCCACGGGGCCGCGATGAGAAAGGGGCTTTCCATGGCAGAGATCACCGATAGCGTCACCGAGCTTGCCCACAAGGCGTTCCTTGCCGGTGTCGGCGCGGTTGCCTACGGCGCCGAGAAGACCGGCGAGTTCGTCGACACCCTCGTGAAGAAGGGCGAGCTCACCGTCGAGCAGGGCAAGGACCTCAACGACGAGCTCACGCAGAAGGCCAAGGAGACGGTCGACGGCGCCCAGGAGACGGTTCTGCGCGCCCGCATGTCCGTCATGAGCGCCGAGGAGCGCGCTGCCTTCGTCGAGCGCGCCCAGAAGCTCGCGAGCGACCTCAATGCCGCCGACGCCGAGAAGGCCGAGGGTGCTCCCGTCGAGGCCGATGAGGTCGAGGACACCGAGGAGTAGCCCCGCTTGACGCCCCAAGACCCACAGAAGCAAGAAGAGACCACCCCCGGCGAAACGTCGGGGGTGGCTTCTCACGTCGACCCTTCGGCCCCCGAGACCGAAGACGCGATGTGGGAGGCCGCGCTTTCGGCCGTGGAGGGCGAGCTCGACGATGACCCGGACTCGGTCACCATCGGCCTTTTGCGCGGTTCGCGCAGAAACGACGCGAGCCGCTACGGCGTCTCGCGCAAGCGTCGTCATGCTCGCCTGCTGCAGATCTTTGGCATCGTGCGCCGCTACGACGTCCTCGGAGGCGTTACGCCGGTGAAGTTCCGCCGCATGCTCGAGGAGCTCGGCCCCACCTTCGTCAAGGCCGGCCAGATCCTCTCCATGCGGTCGGAGATTCTGCCCGAGCGCTTCTGCGAGGAGCTCACGCGCCTACGCAGTGACGTCGAGCCCATGAGCTACGAGACGGTCATCGCCGTGCTCGAGCAGGAGTACGGCGTGGAACTCGGCGAGGTTTTCGACGCCATTAGCGAGCATCCCCTGGGCTCGGCCTCTGTTGCTCAGGTTCACCGCGCGCGCCTTGCCAGCGGCGAGGACGTGGCCGTGAAGGTCCAGCGCCCCCACGTGCAGGAGGTCATGGCCCAAGACATCGACATCATGCGCTCGCTCGTGCGCCACCTCTCTCCCTTCTTCAAGGGCGAGCAGTTCCTTGACCTCACGAGCGTGGTGGAGGAGCTGTGGGAGACCTTCCGCGAGGAGACGGACTTCCTCGTCGAGGCGCGCAACCTCGAGGAGTTCCGCCGCAACTCAGAGAGCTGCAAGTTCGTTACCTGCCCCGCGCCCTTCATGGACCTGTGCACCAAGCATGTGGTGGTCATGGAGTACGTGGACGGCGTCACCATCTCGTCCCCGGCCAAGCTTGTCGAGGCCGGCTACGACCTCACCGAGATAGGTGAGAAGCTGGTGGACAACTACGCCACCCAGCTGCTCGATGACGGCTTCTTCCATGCGGACCCGCACCCCGGCAACATCGTGGTCCGCGGCGGCCAGATCGTGTTTCTTGACCTCGGCATCACCGGCAGGCTCACGCCCGCGCTTCGCAGGATCATGAAGGACATGATCTTCAGCGTGGCCGCGCATGATACTCCCAAACTCAAGAGCGCCCTGCTGCGGCTTTCGCTCACCAGCCCCGAGGAGGTCGACCACGCCTCGCTTCTGGCCGACCTCGACGAGGTCGTTGACGAGTTTGGCACGGTCAATCTGTCAGAGCTCGACCTGGGCAACTTCCTGGGCAACGTCATCGCGCTTGCGCGCAAGAACGGCATCGAGCTGCCCGGCCAGATCACGAGCATGGCCCGCGGCCTCGTGACGCTCGAGGGCGTGCTGGACGAATTTCTGCCCGGCGTGAACATGATTGACATCATCTCCCAGCACATTCGGGCCCATACGGACAAGAAGGCCAAGCTCAAACATGATGCCAACGAGTTGGCGATCAGGAGCCGCTCCGCCGCAAAGGGCCTTCTCGGCGCCGCCGCCCAGGCCGAGCTTGCCATGAGCATGCTCACGCGCGGCCAGCTCAAGCTCAACATGGACTTTGCCGGCTCGGATGACCCCATCGAGGACCTCTCGCACATCGCCGACCGCCTCACGCTCGGCGTCTTGTGCGTCGGCTTCCTCATCGCGGCTTCGGCCATCGTCATGAGCAGCCATGCCGCCGAGTCAAGGCTCACCATCCTGGACGTGCCGGCCTTCGCCTTCCTGTGCTACGTCATCGCCTTCGTCCTGGCCTTTGCGGTGCTGAGGGACGTCTGGGGAAGGAATCGACGACGCAGGCGCTAGTGGTGTAGATACTTGAGAATTTGCATATTCTCAAGTATCCTATGCATACAAACTCTCATCAAACTTGAAACCTGAAAATTGAACGACCACGTAGCAGCGTGTTTCTACTTCGTCACAGTTAGGTATCGGGAATTCATTTGAAAGCCGCAGTGCCGTAGAGTTTGGTCAACAGAAATTCGAGAAGAGGATTTGCCTTATGTCCGAAGCTAAGAACATGATTGAGATTCGTGGTCTCAACAAGTACTACGGCGACGTCCATGTCCTGAAGGACATCAACCTCACGGTCAAGGAGGGCGAGAAGCTCGTCATCATCGGCCCCTCCGGTTCCGGCAAGTCCACGCTCATCCGTTGCGTCAACTACCTTGAGGAGCCCACCACCGGCTCCATCACCATCGACGGCACCGAGGTCACCAAGAAGAACCACCTCGAGATGGCTCGCAAGTACTCCTCGATGGTGTTCCAGCAGTTCAACCTGTATCCCAACATGACGGTGCTCGGCAACCTCACCCTGGCCCCCATCAAGCTCCAGAAGAAGAGCAAGGAGGAGGCCACCGCCAACGCCATGGCCGCCCTCAAGCGCGTCGGCCTCGAGGCCAAGGCGGGGGAGTACCCGCAGAACCTCTCCGGCGGCCAGCAGCAGCGTGTCGCCATTGCCCGTGCCCTTTGCACCAAGCAGCCCATCATCCTGTTCGACGAGCCCACGAGCGCCCTTGACCCCGAGATGGTCCAGGAGGTGCTCAACGTCATGGTGGAGCTCGCCCACGAGAACATCACCATGATGTGCGTCACCCACGAGATGGGCTTTGCCCGCGAGGTGGCCGACCGCGTCATCTTCGTCGAGGACGGCAACATCATCGAGGAGGGCACGCCCGAGCACTTCTTCGAGAACCCGACGAGCGAGCGCACCAAGCTCTTCCTCTCCAAGATCCTTCGCTAGCTCGCATTCCCTGCGCTTCCGCCCGCCTTGCGGGCTTGCGGCGGCCATAGGCCGTTCACCTCGTATTTCTTGGACCTACCTATGAAAGGGGTATCCATCATGAAGAACATCTCCCGTCGCCAGTTCGTCGGCACCCTCGGTGCCACCGCAGCCGTTGCCGGCCTTGGCCTCGTTGGCTGCGGCGGTTCCAGCTCGAGCTCCAGCGATTCGGCTGAGACCGAGTCCAAGGTCGCCACCATCAAGTCCCGCGGCAAGCTCAACTGCGGCGTGAAGAAGGACGTCGTGGGCTACGGCCTGCTCGACACCGCCACCGGCAAGTACGAGGGCATGGAGATTGACCTTTGCTACCAGGTCGCCGCCAAGGTCTTCGACGTCACCTACGAGGAGGCCAAGGACAAGGACCTCGTCGACTTCACCGACGTCACGCCCAAGACCCGTGGCCCGCTCATCGACAACGACACGCTCGACCTCGTCTGCGCCACCTACACCATCACCGACGAGCGCAAGGAGAGCTGGGACTTCACCGACCCCTACCGCACCGACCACGTGGGCATCCTGATCAAGAAGGGCACCATGTCCACCGTGGCCGACCTCGACGGCAAGCACATCGGCGTCTCCCAGGGCTCCACCACCAAGGACGCCATCACCAAGATGCTCGAGGACCAGGGCGTCTCCGCCACCCCCGTCTTTGACGAGTACCCGGACTACCCCTCCATCAACTCCGCCCTCGACGCCGGCCAGATCGACGCCTTCGCTATGGACCGCTCCACGCTGAAGACCTACACCACTGACGACAAGGAGCTCCTGCAGCCCGAGATCGAGTTCGGCGCCCAGGACTACGGCATCGCCACCAAGAAGGGCTCCGACTTCTCCGACGTCACCGAGGAGGTCGTGAAGGAGGTCACCTCCAACGGCTGGATCGACGAGGAGATCGAGACCTGGGGCCTGCTCTAAGGATTTGCGCGCGGCCTTTGCCTAAGGTCGCCTCTGGCCGCCCGCGCTCGCAAGGGCTGCGGGCGGCCTTCGTTCGATTTGCTGAGAAGGGAACGAGATGCTAGACGGATTGTTTGACGCGAGGCGGTGGCAGCTGACATTCGCCGAGATGCCCTCTCTGTGGGACGGCTTTGGCCTCACGCTCAAAGTCGTGCTCGCCGGCCTGTTGCTGTCGCTTGTGCTCGGCACGATCCTGGGCGTGTTCTCCACCACGCGTTCGCGCGTGCTGCGTGGCATCAGCCGCGTGTACGTGGAGTTCTTCCAGAACACGCCGCTTCCCGTGCAGGTGTTCTTCATGTACATGGCCGGGCCCAAGATCTTGCAGGCCATCATGCACACCGACAGCCCTGTGCGCACCTCCGCCTTCGCCCTCGGCGTGCTCGGCGTGGGCCTCTACCACGCGGCCTACGTCTCCGAGGTCATCCGCACCGGCATCGAGAGCGTGCCGCGCGGCCAGATGGAGGCGGCGCTCTCGCAGGGCTTCTCCCGCGTGCAGGGCTATGCCTACATCATCCTGCCGCAGACCTTCAAGGTCATCCTGCCGCCTTTGTGCAACCAGGCGCTCAACCTCGTGAAGAACACCTCGGTGCTTGCCCTCATCGCCGGCGGCGACCTCATGTACAACGCCGACAACTTCGTCTCCACCTACGGTTATCTGCAGGGCTACATCATGGCCTGCGTGCTGTACTTCATCATCTGCTTCCCGCTCGCCCTGATCGTGCAGTGGCTCGAGGCCCGCTCCAAGAGGCGCCCGCGCGCCAAGGTCATTCCCGGCATCACCCCCGAGCCTGCGAAGGAGGCCTAGGCCATGGAACTCCTCACGCCCGACAACCTCGGCTTCATGCTCGGCGGCTTTGCCAAGACGCTCGAGATTTCCGTTCTCGCCATCATCTTCTCCGTCATCTTCGGCACCATCCTCGCGCTGCTCAAGTCCTATGCCGTGCGCCCGGTCCGCCTGCTGGTGAGCGCCTACATCGAGCTGTTCCGCTGCACCCCTAACCTGCTGTGGATCCTCTTCATTTACTTCACGGTGAAGGGCAACGACGTCTTCATCTCCACCCTGGCGTTCACCATCTTCACCTCGGCCGTCATGGCAGAGATCGTCCGCGGTGGCCTCAACTCCATCCCCAACAGCCAGTTTGAGGCGGCCACCTCGCAGGGCTTCGGCTTCTTTGGCACCATGCGCTACATCATCCTGCCGCAGTGCTTCAAGACCATCATCCCGGCCCTGTTCAGCCAGTGCACCACGGTCATCAAGGACAGCTCGTACCTTGCCGGCATCAACGTGGCCGAGTTCATGTACTGCTCCAAGGTCGTTATGGCCAAGACCACGAGCCTCAATGACGTGCTCGTCATTTACGGCTTCGTCTTCCTGCTGTACTTTGTCCTTAACTTTGGAATCTCGCTTCTCGTGCGAGCCTACCAGCGTCGCGTCGTCGCGGCCTAAGGAGAGACCAGACTATGGCAGAGCTTCCTGCAAAGACCAGTGCCGACACCAGCACCTTCCCCGTCGTCATCGCCATCGCGCGCGACTTTGGCGCCGAGGGCCACGAGGTCGGCAAGCTGCTTTCCCTCGAGCTTGGCATCCCGCTGTACGACAACGAGGTGCTCGTGCGCGCCTCCCTGCGCGCCGGCGTGAGCACCGACCAGATCGCTGCCTATGACGAGAGCCTCTCGGCCGAGGTCGCGGCCTTTTTGCCCGACAGGGTGGACGCCCGCTCGGTGGCCGACAAGCTCTTCAAGTCCATGGAAGGCGTCATCCGCGACCTTGGCTCCACCGAGAGCTGCATCATCGAGGGTCGCCTCTCGGACTACATCCTGCGCGACAACCCCAACCTCATCTCGGTGCTCGTCACCGCCCCGTTCGAGGACCGCGTGGAGATCGTCCGTGCCAAGCGCGACATCTCGGAGAAGAAGGCCAAGAAGCTCGTCAAGCGCATGCAGCGTGCCCGCGAGCTGTTCTACAAGCGCTACTCCGCCGGTAAGTGGAGCCTGCACGATGGCAAGGACCTCGTGGTGAACCGCTCCGACTTTGGTCGGCAGGGCTGCTGCGACATCATCGCCGCCGCCTACCGAACCAAGGTGTCCGCCGCCGAGCGCGCCGCCGAGTTCGAGGACGAGAAGGCTCAGTAACCCCTTCTTTTCAGCAGTGACCTATGCGCCCCTTGCTTTCGTGAGGGGCGTTTTGTTTTCCGTCCGCCTATCAGAAGGTGTACTAGGTATGGTGAGGCACCGCCTCGGGGTAGAATCGCTAAGTATCGTTTCAGGCGGCTGAGCCGCTCATCGTCGGGGGCCCCATGGCAGAGAACTCTGATATGACCGAGGTCAAAGACCGGAAGCCTCAGGTTTCGAGTGAAGGCACTACCGAGCAGGGCGGAGCTGCGCCCCAAGGCGCTCAGATTGAGCCTACCAGCGGCTCTCAGGCGGCGCCGTCGGCAGATGGGGATGCCCCTGCGTCTGATGGCGGCGCCTCTGGTGCCGTTCGTGCATCCGCGCAGACCGGCGCCGAGCCTGGACGGCAGGCTCCTCAAGGCGCCGCGGCCGCGTCCAAGGCGGCTCACAAGCCGCATGCGCCCAAGCCGCGTTTGGCCGGCACGCCCGCGCCCCGCCATCGCGTGGCGGAAGAGGAACAGCCGGCAGACCCGGACAAGAAGCAGGCAGCCAAGGGCGCTCAGTTCATCGGCCTCG
Organism: Prevotella sp. CAG:279; assembly: GCA_963653485.1. Taxonomy (GTDB): domain Bacteria; phylum Actinomycetota; class Coriobacteriia; order Coriobacteriales; family Atopobiaceae; genus Parolsenella. The sequence goes on along the minus strand of CAVJWS010000001.1, from coordinate 1,814 downwards.
TCTTTGCGGCTTACGTGGCGTTCCTCTTCTTCTCCGGCCAGATCGGCTCCTTCGTCGAGGCATTCCACAACGTGGAGTACCACTGGCTCATCGGTGCCGTGGTGTGCATCGTCATGTACTTCATGCTTGGCACCCTGGCCTACGTCACGGCCGTCTACCTCGACCATGACTCGCCGGTGGGCTTTCGTGACCTCATGGCTGTGGAGGCGAGCGGCACCTTCTTTGGCAACCTCACGCCCATGCAGATGGGCGCCTTGCCCTCGCAGATCTACCAGCTCACCAAGAGCGGGCTTTCGGTGGGAGCTGCCAGCGCCACCCAGTTCACGCGCTTCATCATGTTCCAGTTCGGCGTGGTGCTCTTTGCCGCCATCATGCTCTGGCTTAAGCTTGGCTTCTTCATCTCGAGCTACGGCGACATCGTGCTGCTCAACCTGCTCGTCTTTGCGGGTCACGCGCTTGAGCTCATCGGCCTGTTTGTCGTCTGCCTCTGCCCCAACTTCGTGCGCCGCGCCGGCAGCTCGCTTTTGCGCTGGGCCAACGGCCACGGCTGGGTGAAGAACTACGACAAGTGGGACGAGATGATCAACGTCCAGGTTGCGCAGTTCTCTTCCGCCTTCAGGCGCTCGGCCGCAAACGTCCCCGACATGGTTCTGACGCTGTGCATCACCATGGCCCAGCTCGCCTTCCTCTACACCATCCCGTGGTTTGTCCTCCATGCCTTTGGCGGTGAGGGAGACTTCCTCACCTGCATGGCGGCCGGCTCCATGGTGCAGCTCGTTTCCACGGCCGTGCCCCTGCCTGGCGGCACCGGCGGCGCCGAGGGCGGCTTCGCGCTCTTCTTTGGCCCCATGTTCGGCGGCTATGGGACGGCGGGCTTCCTCGTGTGGCGTGTCGTGACCTTCTTCCTGCCGACCTTCGGCGCCCTGCCGCTGCTTGGCCTTAAGAGCTCCCACCGAGAGAGCATCTACCATCGCGTGCAGCGCTGGACCGGCCGCGCCCGCAAGGGAGGCGCAAAGGGCGCCGTGAAGGCGGGAGGCGCCCATAAGAGCGTTAAGGGCGTCACCTATAACCCCTCCAAGTCCCACAAGGGCCAGACGAAGTACGTCGTCAAGAAGACGGGAAGCTCCGCCAAGAAATAAAAAAATCGGGACCCCGCCAAGCGAGGTCCCGATTGCATCTTGCTATGCGCCTTCTGTTGGGCGACGGCCGTGGCGCAGCTGCCGGCCTTTGCGCCTACAGCGCCATGCCGTGGGCGCGTTCGAGGCGGGCCAGGGCGTCGGCCTTGCCGATGAGCTCGATGACGATGCCGAGGGGCGGGCTGACGAGGTTGCCGCAGATGGCGGCACGGATGGCCTGGAAGACGACGCGCTTCTTGGCGTCGAGCTTCTCGGGAAGCTCCTCGAGCGCGGCGTCGATGGCCTCGGCGTTCCAGCTGTCCTCAGAGACGCCCTCGAGCGCGGCCTTGGCGGCCTCGAGCACGGCGGCCATTCCCTCCTTGGCGAGGCCCTTGGAGACGGCCTTCTCCTCGTAGGCGAGGGTCTCGGCGGTCTCGAAGACCATCGAACAGATGCCGGCGACCTCGCCGAGGTGCTTGGTTCGCGGGCGCACCACGCTGGCGAGCGTCTCGAGCCAGGCGGCGCTGCGCTCGCTGGCGCTGGCCATGAGTCCGGCCTCGAGAAGCTCGGGCACCATGATCTTCTCGGCAAACTCGGCGTCGCTCATGGCCGCGAGGTACTCGGCGTTGATCCAGTCGAGCTTTGCCGGGTCGAAGGTGGCGGGGTTCTTGGAGACGCGCTCGAGCGAGAAGGTGGAGG